>NZ_JBEPSD010000001.1:340523-681046 GCF_040548735.1 Rhodanobacter soli
GTCCACCGGCCGGCCACCGATCTCGAGCGTGCCCCTGACCAGCTTGTTGCCCTGGTAGAAATCCTTGATGAACTGGCGGAATGCCTCGCCGGCCTGGTCCGGCGAATCGAAGATCCAGCGCTCCATGCGCAGGAAATTTTCCAGCTCGGCCGGGTTGTCGAGGATGTCGACCATGCCGATGTACTTCTGCTGGTTCAGCCGCAGCGGCTTGAGCGTGAGATAGACGTAGTTCATCAGCCCGGCAGGAATGTTGCCCATGGTGTCGACAAACAGGTCCACGTCCATGCTGCGGCACCAGTGCGACAGCATGTTGTCCGGCGTATGGAAATCCACCGGGGTGACCATGGTGATCAGGTTCTTCACCTTGTCCGGATGCAGCGCGGTGTAGCACAGCGAGAACGCGCCGCCCTGGCAGATGCCGAGCAGGTTGATCGCGTCGAGACCGTGGCGTTCGCGTACCACGTCGACGCAGCGGTCGAGGTAGCCGTTGATGTAGTCGTCCAGGGTCAGCCAACGGTCGGCGCCGTCGGGGTAGCCCCAGTCGATCAGGTAGACATCCTCGCCCTGCTCGAGCAGGTTGCGCACCATCGAACGGTCGGCCTGCAGGTCGGTCATCCACACCGTGTTGACCAGCGCGTAGACGATCAGCAGCGGGGTCTTCGAGGTGGTCCTGCCGTGGCCGGTGAAATGCCACACCTTCAGCTTGTCCTCGCTGTAGACCAGCTCGCGCGGCGTGTTCGCGTACTCGGGCTCGCGCATGCCGCGCAGGTGACCCATGCCGGCGGCGAGCTTGCGCTGGAACGTGGCGATGTCGCCCAGCGCCCTGGCCGGGTCGATGCGCAATGGCGTTTGCATGGCTTGGTCTCCTTACTTGCGCTTGCGTGGGCTGGAGCTGGACCTGGATGCGACGGGTTTGCGTGCCGCCTTCGCCGTCGCCTTCTTCTTTGCGACGACAGCCGAAGGCTTGGCCGGAGCCGCCTTCTTCGCCGCCGGGCCATTGGCCAGCTGGCGTTTCAACGCAGCCAGCTCATGGCGCAACGCCATGATCTCGTCGGCATGATCGGCGGAGGCGCCGGCCCGGCTGGCACGGAATTCGCGGCGCAGGGCCTGCAGCCGTTCGCCGAGACTCGACACTTCGCTGCGCGTCGGCACGCCCAGTTGCTGGCAAAGCTGTTCGGTCTGCTGTTGCTGCAACTGGCGCACGCGCATCTGCGTATTGACCATCTCGCCGTAGACCTCGCGGAACTCGTCGGACAGCGCGATCTCGGCATAGGCTTCCTCCGAGGCGTCCACCCACAGGTCGTACAGCCCCTTCAGCGAATCGATCTGGCGGCCCGGTTCGGCATGCTGGGCCAGTTTGTCCTGCAGGCGCTGCATGCCCTGCGTGTTGGCGCGCTGGATCAGTTCCTGGTAGCGCGCGGATGCCTGCATCGCCTCCAGCAACGCCGTGGCCAGGGCCTGCTGCTGCATCTGCTGCTCGCGGTTCAGGCCAAACGCCGGCGTCGGCCCGTGCGTGCCCGGCAGGTCACCGAAACCGCTGTGCTGGGCTGCCTGCATCCACGATTGCCATTGCCGCGCGAAGCCTTCCGCACCGGCACTGTCGATCCCGCCAAACGCCTGCGCAAACGGCTGGCTGGCGCCGCCGAACATCTGCTGCAACTGCTGGCGCCAGTCGGCGGCCGGCTGTTGGGCTGCGCCGCCAGCGGCGGCCGCCTGCATCCAGTCGAAGTACCCCTTCAAGCCTGCCAGCGTGCGTTCCAGCGTGTCGTTGCCCGCGGCTGGCGCCGGTGGTGGTGCGAACGGATTCGCCGCGGGTTGCTGCTGGAACTGGCGCGCCCAGGCATCCCACGACTGCTGTGCCAGCGCCTGGTAATCCCTGATGAAATCATTTGCCGGGTCGGCCATCGGTGCATCCTCGTGCAAGGTCCATCCATCCTAGCAAAAGCGTGTTGCACAAAATCGCCGGCGCCGGAACGCACAAGGCCCGGCATGGGCCGGGCCTTGTGGAATCGCCTTGTCCGGAAACTCAGACGCCGGCGCGCTCTTCCTCGGTCACGGCCTTCATCGACAGGCGGATACGGCCCTGCTTGTCCACTTCGAGCACCTTGACCTTGACGATGTCGCCTTCCTTCAGCTTGTCGGAGACCTTCTCGACGCGCTCGTCGGAGATCTGCGACACGTGCACCAGACCATCCTTGCCCGGCATGATCGTGACGAACGCGCCGAAGTCCATCAGCTTGGCGACCTTGCCCTCGTAGATGCGGCCCGGCTCGACGTCGGAAACGATCTGCTCGATGCGCTTCTTCGCCGCCTCGCCCGCCTCGCGATTGACCGAGCCGACGATGATGGTGCCGTCGTCGCTGATGTCGATCGTGGTGCCGGTCTCTTCGGTGATCGAGCGGATCGTGGCGCCGCCCTTGCCGATCACTTCGCGGATCTTGTCCGGGTGGATCTTGATGGTGATCAGGCGCGGGGCGTACTCGCTCATTTCCGAGCGGGCCGTGGACAGCGCCTTGTTCATCTCGCCGAGGATGTGCAGGCGGCCACGCTTGGCCTGCTCCAGCGCCACCTTCATGATCTCTTCGGTGATGCCGTCGATCTTGATGTCCATCTGCAGCGCGGAGATGCCGTCGGCGCTACCGGCCACCTTGAAATCCATGTCGCCGAGGTGATCCTCGTCGCCCAGGATGTCGGACAGCACGACGAAGTCGCTGCCTTCCTTGACCAGGCCCATCGCGATGCCGGCCACCGGCGCCTTCAGCGGTACGCCGGCATCCATCATCGCCAACGAGGAACCGCACACCGAAGCCATCGACGAGGAGCCGTTGGACTCGGTGATTTCCGAGACCACGCGCAGCACGTACGGGAATTCCTCGATCGTCGGCTTGACCGCCTGCACGCCGCGCTTGGCGAGGCGGCCGTGGCCGATCTCGCGACGCTTCGGCGCGCCGAAACGGCCGGCCTCGCCCACCGAGAACGGCGGGAAGTTGTAGTGGAACAGGAACGGATCCTTCGACTCGCCACCGGGCGCGTCGATGATCTGCGCGTCGCGCGTGGTGCCCAGCGTGACGACGACCAGGGCCTGCGTCTCGCCGCGGGTGAACAGCGCCGACCCGTGGGTACGCGGCAGCACGCCGACGCGGGCGGTGATCGCGCGCACGTCGTCCAGCTGGCGGCCGTCGATGCGCACCTTGGTCTTCAGCACGCTGTCGCGCATGGTGTGGTATTCGAGTTCCTCGAATTCCTTGGCCATCGCGGCGGACGACCAGCCGTTCTCTTCGGCCTGCGCCTTGAGCCCGGCGAGCACGTCGGCCTTGATCGCGGAGATCGCGTCGCGACGCTCCAGCTTGTCGCGCACCTGGAACGCGGCTGCCAGCTGATCGCCGACCGCGCCCTTGACGGCAGCGACCAGCGACTCGTTGCGGGCCGGTGCCTTCCAGTCCCACGACGGCTTGCCGGCCTCGGTGGCCAGTTCGGCGATCGCGCGGATCGCGGTCTGCATCTGCTGGTGGCCGAACATCACCGCGCCGAGCATCACGTCCTCGGACAGCAGCTGCGCTTCGGATTCCACCATCAGCACCGCGCCGGCGGTACCGGCAACGACCAGGTCCAGCTGGGAGGTCTTCAGTTCGGTGGCCGACGGGTTCAACAGGTACTTGCCGTTGGCGTAACCGACGCGGGCGGCGCCGATCGGACCCTTGAACGGGATACCGGCCAGGCTCAACGCGGCGGAGGCGCCGAGCAGTGCCACGATGTCGCCGTCAACCTCGGGGTTCAGCGAAACGACCTGGGCGATGACCTGCACTTCGTTCTTGAAGTCGTCCGGGAACAGCGGGCGCACCGGGCGATCGATCAGGCGCGAGGTCAGCGTCTCCTTCTCGGTCGGACGGCCTTCGCGCTTGAAGAAGCCACCCGGGATGCGGCCGGCGGAGTAGAACTTCTCGACGTAGTCGACCGTGAGCGGGAAGAAATCCTGGCCTTCCTTCTGCTTGGTCGCGGCGACGGCGGTGACCAGCACCACGGTGCCGCCCATGCTGGCCATGACCGCACCGGATGCCTGGCGGGCAATTTCGCCCGTCTCCAGTGTGACTTCGTGATTACCGTACTGGAATGACTTGGTTACTTTTGCCACGTGCTTAATTCCTGCTCTGATTGAGAAGTGCGCCCACGGATGGGCGCCTCTTGATCTTTGCGTTCATGGACGAACGCACGCGAATTACCGACGCAGGCCGAGGCGTTCGATCAGGGTCTGGTAACGCGCAAGATCGCGATCCTTCAGATAGCTGAGCAGGCGCTTGCGCTGGTTGACCAGCTTCAGCAGGCCACGACGGGAGTGGTGGTCCTGCTTGTGTTCCTTGAAGTGGCCGGTGAGGTGGTCGATGCGGGCGGACAGCAACGCCACCTGGACTTCGGTCGAACCGGTATCGTTCGGCACGCGGCCGAAATCAGCGATGATCTTGCCGGTTTGTTCTGCGGTAAGAGACATGAGGTATACGTTTCCTTGAAAGGCGATGCGAAGCTTGCGCTTGCATCATCGTGATGACGCAAGCGCAAGCTTCGCCTAGTTGAGTGAAAGCTTTGAAATAACTTGTCTATTCTACTGATGGGAGCGGTGTTTCAACAAGAGCGGAACGGCGTTCCGGGCAAATCGGTCAGTCCGGCGGCAGGTTGAAGCCACGCAGGATGCGCGCGCGTCCTTCGGCATCCGGTTCCAGCAGCGCCAGCAACGCGCCATCGCTGGCATACGCCGCGCAGCGCCCTGCCTCCCGCAAACCCGGCAAGTCAATCTGCTGGCCGCGCGAAATGGCCCTGCTCTGCGTCTCATCGAGCCGCAATACCGGAAGATCGGACAATCCGGCCGATACCGGCAGCAACCACGCCAGCAGCGCCTCGTCACCCTGCTCCGCCGCCTGCTGCAGCTGTTCCAGAGTCACCATTTGCGGCTCGCGGAACGGCTCCACCCAGATCCGGCGCAGTGCGGTCAGGTGGGCGCCGCAACCGAGATCCTCGCCCAGATCCACCGCCAGCGAACGGACGTAGGTGCCGGAGCCGCATTCCACCAGCAACTGCAGCGTGTCGCCGGCGCGCGCCAGCAGCTCGAACCGATACACCTCCACTTCGCGCGGCGGCACCTCCACGATTTCGCCACGGCGCGCCTTGGCATACAACCGTTCGCCGCCCTGCTTCAGCGCGGAATACATCGGCGGCACCTGCAGGATGCGGCCGCGCAATTTGGCCAGAGCCGTCTCGATCGCGGCATCGTCGAGCCTCGGCACCGGGCGTTGCTGAACGACCACGCCCTCGCTGTCGGCGGTATCGGTGGTGATGCCGAGCCGGCATTCGGCCAGGTAGGCCTTGCGTGCGCCCAGCAGGCTGCCGGCCAGCTTGGTCGCTTCGCCGAAACACAACGGCAGCAGGCCGGTAGCCAGCGGATCGAGCGCCCCGGTATGGCCGCCCTTGGACGCGCGCAGCAACTGGCGCACGGCCTGCAGCGCCTGGTTGGAACTCAGGCCCGGCGGCTTGTCGAGCAACACGATGCCGTGCAGGTCACGGAACTGGATGCGCGGCGGACGATTCATCGGGTCGGTGGCGCCCAAGGCTTGCGGTTCAATCCTGCTTGTCGCCATCCGGCGGCGTCAGGTCGCGCGTCTGCTGGCGCAGCAGCGATTCGATGCGCTCGCCCTTGTCGACCGAGTCGTCGTACTTGAACTTCAGCTCCGGCACCCGGCGCATGCGCATGCCGCTGTGCGCCAGCGCATGGCGGATCTCGTGGCCCATCTCGTTCAACGCCTTCACCGCGGGAAGCCCCTGCTCGGGCATCAGCGCAGTGACCCACACCGTGGCCCAATCCAGGTCACGGGTGATCTCCACGTCCGACACGCTGACCGACGGCAGGCCGTGATCGCGCACCGCCGCATGCACCAGCAAGCCAAGCTCGCGGCGCAGCTCGGCACCGATGCGGTCAGTACGTTTGAAATCACGGGAGGGCATGGGGAAAAAAACCTGAGTAGTGAGTGAAGAGGAGTGAGAAAAGAGAGCGCGCGTTTGCGCTTTTCTCATTTCTCACTCCTGCACACTCGTTTCTGCTTTACAGCGTGCGCGCCACTTCGGTGCGTTCGAAGCACTCGATCTGGTCGCCCGGCTTGACGTCGTTGTACTGCTTCACGGCGATGCCGCATTCCATGCCGTTGCGCACTTCGTCGACGAGGTCCTTGAAGCGACGCAGCGACTCCAGCTCGCCTTCGAAGATCACCACGTGGTCGCGCAGCACGCGGATCGGCTTGCTGCGCTTGACCACGCCTTCGGTGACCATGCAACCGGCCACGGCACCGAACTTCGAGCTGCGGAACACGTCGCGCACTTCGGCAGTGCCGATGATGTCCTCGCGCACTTCCATGCCGAGCAGGCCGGTGGCCGCCTGGGTAACCTGATCGATCACGTCGTAGATGATCGAGAAGTAGCGCACGTCCAGGCCATTCGTCTCGATCACCTTGCGCGCCGAGGCATCGGCGCGCACGTTGAAGCCGATGATCAGCGCCTTCGAGGCCGCCGCCAGGGTGGCGTCGGATTCGTTGATGCCGCCGACGCCGGACGAGACCACGTTGACACGGACCCGCTCGTTGCCGATCTGGGTCAGCGACTCGCGCAGCGCCTCGACCGAACCCTGCACGTCGCCCTTGACCAGGATGTTGAGCGTCTGCTGCTCCACGCCCTGACCCATCTTGGCGATGATGTCCTCGAGCCGGTTGCTCTTGCTGACCATGCGCGTTTCGCGGCGCTTGAGCTCACGCTCCTGCGCCACCTCGCGGGCCAGGCGCTCGTCCTCGACGCAGACGAAGTCATCGCCGGTCTCCGGCACGCCGGACAAGCCGAGCACCTGCACCGGAATCGACGGGCCGGCTTCGGTCACCTGCTTGCCGGTTTCGTCGATCAACGCGCGCATGCGGCCGTATTCGACACCGCAGACCACGAAGTCGCCCTTGCGCAGCGTGCCCTGCTGCACCAGGACGGTGGCCACCGGGCCGCGACCACGATCCAGGCTGGATTCGATCACCACGCCGGAGGCGCGGCCATCGGCCACCGCCTTCAATTCCATGACTTCGGCCTGCACGGAGATCGCATCGAGCAGATCCTCGATGCCCGCGCCGGTCTTGGCCGACACCGGGATGAACTGGACGTCGCCGCCCCAGTCTTCCGGCACCACTTCGTACTGCACCAGACCCTGCTTGACGTTGTCCGGGTTGGCGCCGTCCTTGTCCATCTTGTTGACCGCGACGATCAGCGGCACCTTGGCGGCACGCGCATGTTTCACCGCCTCCACCGTCTGCGGCATCACGCCGTCATCGGCGGCCACCACCAGGATCACGATGTCGGTCGACTGCGCGCCACGGGCACGCATCGAGGTGAATGCCGCGTGGCCTGGCGTATCCAGGAACGTGATCACGCCCTTCGACGTCTGCACGTGGTACGCGCCGATATGCTGGGTGATGCCGCCGGCTTCGCCGGAAGCGACCTTGGTACGGCGGATGTAGTCGAGCAGCGAGGTCTTGCCGTGATCGACGTGACCCATGATCGTCACCACCGGCGGACGCGTGACCTTCTCGCCCTCCAGTTCGACGTTCTGGGTGTGTGCCGCCAGCGTTTCCTCGGCGTTGTTCTGGTTGTCGGCGATCGGCGTGTGGCCGAGTTCCTCGACCACCAGCACCGCGGTGTCATGATCGACGGTCTGGTTGATGGTCGCCATCACGCCCATCTTGAACAGTGCCTTGACCACCTCGGAGCCCTTGACCGCCATCTTCTGGGCCAGCTCGGCGACGACGTTGGTGTCGCCCACGACCACTTCGCGCACCACCGGCGCGGTAGGCCGCGAGAAACCATGCGGACCGGTCGGCGCGCTGCTGCCGCCGCGCGACAGCTCGCGACCGCCACTGCGGCCCGGCTTGCTGCGCTTGCTGCTGCTGGAGGAGCGGCGGGCCCGGTCGGCCTCGCTCAGGTGCATCTGGCCACCGGCGAAACGCTTGCCGGCGCTGTCGCGGTCTTCCTTGCCGCCGACGCTGTCGTTGCGTTCACGGGAATGCTTGGGCTTGCCGCGGCTGGCGTCGCCAGCGGCAGCCGGGGCGGCCGGGGCGCCGGCCACCGCAACACGGGCCGCCGGAGCGGCAGCCGGAGCGGGAGCGGGAGCCGGTGCCGGCTTGACCAGCTTTTCACGTTTGCGCGGCTCATGGATGCGCGGCAGGATCATGCCCAGGTCGCGCTGGTCCATGCGCTGTACGGTTCCTGCTGCGTCATCGCTGGCAGCCCCGGATATCGCGTCGTCCGCCGATTCCGGCGTCGCCTCGACGTGCTCGGCCGCGGCTGGCCCGGCGGGACCGGCCACTTCGACCTCACGCTGTTCCTTTTCGGCCTTCTGCTGCTGCTCGTCCAGGGCGCGCTGCTGCGCTTCCGCCTGGCGGCGCTGCTCGGCCTCGACCCGCTCGCGCTCTTCCTGCTCGCGTTGCTGCTGCGATTCCTGCAGCTTACGCACGGCATCCTCGCGCTCGGGCTCGGCGCTGGCTTCCTCGGCGATCACGCTGCGCTTGACGTAGGTGCGCTTGGCGCGCACCTCGACATTGACCGTCTTGGCCGCCCCCGTGGCGCCGCGGCCACCCGGCGCGGCCACCTTCAGTTCACCGACCGTGCGGCGCTTCAAGGTGATCTGGCGTGGCGCGCTGTCCTCTACCTCGGCAGCAGCCTCGCTCTTGCCGTGCGTGCGGCGCAGGAAGCCAAGCAGCTTCACCTTCTCGGTGCTGCTGATGACCTGCTCCTGGTCGGAGAATTTCATGCCCGCTTCGCCAAGCTGCGTCAGCAGCTTGTCGACCGGCAGGCCCAGTACCTGGGCGAGTTGTTTGATTGTGACGTCCGACATCGTGTTCTTTGCTCCGCCGTTCCCGCGCTTATCATCTTGTGCGGCGTTATCTGCGCCGCCACCTCCATCCGTGGTGAAAGGCTTCCCGGAAGCCTTTCTCGGCACACCCTTCCAGGGTGCCGCCGTCCGCGGTTAGCCGCCTTTCTCCAGTCGCGCGATCATCGGTGCACGCGCGGCCATGATCAGTGCTGCGGCACGTTCTTCGTCCATGCCCTCGATATCGATCAGGTCGTCCACTGCCAGGTCGGCCAGGTCGTCGACCGTGGTCACCGCGCGCGCGGCCAATACATAGGCCGTCGCCTCGTCCATGCCTTCCAGCGCCAGCAGCTCTTCGGAAGGCTGATGGTCGTCGACGCCCTCCTCCACCGCCAGTGCCTCGGTCAGCAGCGCGTCGCGGGCACGGGCGCGCAGTTCCTCGACGATGTCCTCGTCGAAGCCCTCCACCGCCAGCAGTTCGGCGCTGGGCACATAGGCGATTTCCTCGATGCTGGAGAAGCCTTCCTGCACGAGGATAACGGCAATCTCCTGATCCACCTCCAGCTTGTCCATGAACAGTTGGCGCGCGGCCTCCTGCTCGGACTCGCTCTTGGCGGTGACCTGGTCCTGGGTCATCACGTTGAGCTGCCAGCCGGTCAGCTTGCTGGCAAGGCGCACGTTCTGGCCGCCCCGGCCGATCGCCTGGGACAGCTTGTCCTCGGCCACCGCGATGTCCATCGAGTGCTTTTCCTCGTCCATGATGATGGACTGCACTTCCGCCGGCGCCATCGCGTTGATGACGTACTGCGCCTGGTTCTCATGCCACAGGATGATGTCGACGCGCTCGCCGTTGAGATCGTTGGAGACCGCCTGCACGCGCGAACCGCGCATGCCGATGCAGGCGCCGATCGGATCGGTGCGGCTGTCATGGGCCAGCACGGCGATCTTGGCACGATCACCCGGATCGCGGGCGCAGCCCTTGATCTCGACCAGGCCCTGGCCGACTTCCGGCACTTCCAGCTTGAACAGTTCGATCATGAATTCCGGCGCGGCGCGCGACACGAACAGCTGCGGGCCGCGAGCCTCGGAACGCACTTCGTAGAGGTAGCCGCGCACGCGGTCGCCGACGCGGGCCGATTCGCGCGGAATCGTCTTGTCGCGGGGGATGAACGCTTCGGCGTTGCTGCCCAGGTCGAGGTAGATGTTGCCGCGCTCGACGCGCTTGACGATGCCGGTGACCAGCTCGCCCACGCGGTCGGCGAACGCGTCGACCACCTGCTGGCGCTCTGCCTCGCGCACGCGCTGCACGATCACCTGCTTGGCGGCCTGCGCGGCGATGCGGCCGAATTCGGCGTTCTCGATCTGCTGCTCGATGTACTCGCCCACCTTGGCGTCGGCGCGCTCGTCCAGCGCGTCCATCAGGCGCAACTGGTACGACGGCGACTCCATCTCGCCGTCGTCGGCGATGATTTCCCAGCGACGGAACGTCTCGTACTCGCCGGTGTTGTGGTCGATCGACACGCGGATGTCGGGCTCCTCGTCCGGGTAGCGCTTCTTCGCGGCCGAGGCCAGCGCGGCCTCCATCGCCTCGAAAATCACTTCCAGCGGCACGCCCTTTTCATTGGCAACCGCGTCGACGACCAGCAAAAGTTCTTTGCTCATTGCTGCAACTCCGTAGGTATCCCGTCCGGATACCGATGGTTAAATTGTTGCGTTCATCCCGGAACACAAAATTTGGAACACGGCCATGGATGGCCGCACTGATTACTTCTTGCCGGGCGTCTTGCCGCCGCGCTTGGGCTGCGGCGCGTAACCGAGCGCCACCCAGTCCGGCACCACACGCGCACTTTCCACCAGCGCGTGATCGAATTCGAATGTCTTGCCTTCGGCTTCCAGCACGATGCGCCCGCCTTCCGCCGAGACCAGCTTGCCGCGCAGGCGACGGCGACCTTCCAGCGGCGCCTTCAGCAACAATTTCACTTCCTGCCCGCTGGCCCGCGCAAACTGTGCGGCGGTGAACAGCGGCCGATCCAGGCCCGGCGAGGAAACTTCCAGCACGTAATGGCCGGGGATCGGATCCTCGACGTCCAGCAAGGCGGACAGTTCGCGGCTGGCGGCTTCGCAATCCTCGATGCCGACCTCGCGACGTTCGCCGTCGCCCGTTTCCTTGTCCAGCAAATCCAGGTAGACGCGCAGGGTACTCTGCCCGTGCGACGGGGTGAACTCCACGCCGAGGCATTCCAGGCCCAGATCGGCCAGTACCTCGCTGAAGCGTTGTGCCAGTGCCTGTGTATCCATGGGTAGCCTTCCCAGATCACTCTTTCAGAACAGCAGAAACAAAAAATGGGCTCCAACGGCCCATTTCCCTATCTCGCCGATGTTCCTCCTCCTCAAGCAGCTCTTTCCGGCGCGCGCAGCCACCAACGGCAGCCCGGCACGACGCATCCTTGCGCCCAACAAAAAAGCCTCACGAGGAGGCTTTCTTGCATCAAGAAAGATCTGGTAGCGGGGGCAGGATTCGAACCTGCGACCTTCGGGTTATGAGCCCGACGAGCTGCCAGACTGCTCCACCCCGCATCAGAGTCTGAAGAGTTTACCTAGGTGGCCGGTTTCTTGCAAGCGTCAGCTAAGTTTCCGTTGAACGTGAACGCATTCGGCACCAGGCACCGATCTATAGCCCGAACGCACGCCGGCACCAGCCCAGCAGCGGGCCCCAGTACAGGCCCAGCACCAGCAGCGACAATGCGTTCAGCGACAGCACCACGCGCAGCGGCCGATCCGACTGCACCTGCAGCACGCTGCCTTCGACCGGCTTGTCGAAATACATCACCTTGACCACGTACAGGTAGTAGTACAGCCCGATGATGGCGAACACGATGCCGACGATGGCCAGCCACAGCATGTCCGCGTGGATCGCCGCCTCCAGCACCAGCACCTTGGCCCAGAAACCGAACAGCGGCGGCACGCCGGCCAGCGAGAACATCGCCAGCAGCATCAGGAACGCCATCCACGGCGACTTCTGGTTGAGCCCCTTCAGGTCGGCGATTTCCTCGCACTCGAAACCCGCCCGGCTCAGCGCCAGCATCACGCCGAACGCGGCCACGCCCATCAGCGCGTAGCAGATCGCGTAGAACATCGCCGCGGCATAACCTTCCGGGCCGGCGGCGGAAAGGCCGAGCAGCAGGTAGCCCATGTGCGAGATGGTCGAATACGCCAGCATGCGCTTGAGGTTGGTCTGCACGATCGCGACCAGGTTGCCGATCGCCAGCGAAGCCACCGCCAGCACCGCCAGCATCAGCTGCCAATGCTGCGACAGGTCGCCCATGCCGGCATCGAGCAGGCGATAGGCCATGCCGAACGCCGCCAGCTTCGAACCCGAGGCAATGAAGGTGGTGACCGGGGTGGGCGCGCCTTGGTAGACGTCGGGAATCCACATGTGGAACGGTGCCGCGCCCAGCTTGAAGCCGATGCCCACGATCATGAAGATCAGGCCGAACAGCAGCAGGGTCGGCGCCGTGGTGTAACTCATCACGTTGTGCAACTGCGCCAGGTCCAGGGACGGCGTGCCGCCCATGCCGGAAGCGCCGTAGACCATCGACATGCCGTACAGCAGCATGCCCGAGGCCAGCGCACCCAGCACGAAGTACTTGATCGCCGCTTCCGGCGGCAGTTTCGCATCGCGATTCAGCGCAACCAGCGCGTACGACGACAGCGACAGCAGCTCCAGCCCCAGGTACACGGTCACCAGGTTGCCGGCCGAGACCAGCAGCATGATGCCGATCACCGCAAAGATCATCAGCGTGTAGAACTCGCCGCCGAGCAGCTTGCGGTCGATCAGGTACGGGCGCGCGTAGACGAACACCATGGCGGTGGTGCCCAGCGCGAACACCTTGAGGATCTCGGCAACGTCGTCGCGCACGAACATGCTGCCGAACGCGGTCACCGCCTGCGGCGGCTGGCCGGCGACCACCAGGTAGATCGCCACCAGCAGCACGGCGATCGAGATCCAGTGCAGCCAGGGGCGCTGCGCCGGCCTCATGAAGGCGTCAGCGAGCAACAGCAGGCACGCGGCCCCCACCAAATAGAACTCCGGCAGCAGGATCAGGATGTCATTGAAAGTCGGCATGTCGGGTCCCGATCAAATCTTGTGAATGGCAAGCTGCTGCACCAGCTGCGCCACCGAACCGTCCATCAAGTGGACCAGTGGCTGCGGCCAGATGCCCAGTGCCAGCACGGCGGCGGCGAAGGCGCCCAGCACGAATGTCTCGCGCGCGTTGATTTCCTTCATCTCGGCCACGTGCGGGTTGGTGATCTCGCCCCACAGCACGCGCTTCACCAGCCACAGCGTGTAGCCCGCGCCGATGATCAGGGTGAACGCGGCGAACAGCGCGATCCATGGATTGGCGCTGAAGCTGGACAGGATCACCATGAACTCGCCCACGAAACCGCTGGTGCCCGGCAATCCGCAATTGGCCATCGCGAACAGCACGTAGAAGAAGCCGAACCACGGCATCACGTTGATGAGGCCGCCGTAATCCTTGATCTGGCGCGTGTGCAGGCGGTCGTACATCACGCCGATGCAGGTGAACATCGCGCCGGAGACGAAGCCGTGCGAGATCATCTGGATCATCGCACCCTGCATGCCCAGCAGCGCCATGTCGGTATTGCCCTGCTCGCGCACCAGCATGAAGGCGATGAAGATGCCCAGCGTGACGAAGCCCATGTGGGCCACCGACGAATACGCCACCAGCTTCTTCATGTCCTCCTGCACCAATGCGACATAGCCGATATAGACGATCGCGATCAGGCTCAGCACGATGATCAGCCAGGCGAAATGCGCGCCCGCATCCGGCACGATCGGCAGGATGAAGCGCAGCATTCCGTAGGTGCCGACCTTCAGCATCACCGCCGCCAGCACCACCGAACCGCCGGTCGGCGCCTCGACGTGGGCATCCGGCAACCAGGTGTGCACCGGCACCATCGGCACCTTGATCGCGAACGCGATCAGGAACGCGAAGAACACCCAGCTCTGCTCCTTCATCGTCAGCGGCAGCGCGGCCAGCGTGGCGATGTCGAACGTACCCGCCTTCTGGTACAGGTACAGCAGCGCGATCAGCATGAAGACCGAGCCGAAGAACGTGTAGATGAAGAACTTCAGCGTCGCGTACACGCGGCGCGGACCGCCCCAGATGCCGATCAGGATGAACATCGGGATCAGGATCGCCTCGAACAGCGCGTAGAACAGCAGCGCGTCGGTAGCGCAGAACACGCCGATCAGCAGGCCTTCGAGGATCAGCATCGCGGCCATGTACTGGTGCGGCTTGTCCTGGATGACTTCCCATGCACCGGCGATCACCAGGATGCCGACGAAGGTGGTCATCACGATCAGCGCCACCGAGATGCCGTCGACCGCCAGTCCGTAATGGACGCCCCACGAGGCGATCCACAGGTGGCTTTCGACCAGCTGCATCGCGGCGCCGCCGGGGTTGTACTGCACCAGCAGGAACAGGCTGGCCACGAAGGCGAGCACCGCCACCAGCAGCGACAGCCAGCGCGCCAGGTTGGGTCGGGCCGAACCGGCAAGCAGCACCGGGATGGCCCCGACGACGGGTAGCCAGATCAGCAGGCTGAGCAAGTGATTGAACATGGATCTGTTTCCCTTATTGCCCGACCGGCCCTGAACCGATGAGCCAGTACCCGCCAAGCAGCAGGATCAAGCCGAGAATCATCGCGAAGGCGTAGTGATAGAGATAACCCGACTGCAGGCGACGCATCAGCGCGGCGATGCGATGAATCACGTTCACCGAGCCGTTGACCATCGCACCGTCGATCACCGCCGTCTCGCTGGCCTTCCAGAACCCGCGGCCCAACAGCACGCCGCCACGGGCAAACAGCGCAAAGTACACGTCGTCGACCCAATACTTGCGATCGAGCACCGTCCACAGCGGCTTCAGCGCGGACTTGATCCTGCCCGCCAGCGCCGGGTTGAACAGGTAGATGTAGGTGGTGGTCACGAAGGCGACGAGCACCAGCAGGAACGGCAACTGGGTGAACCCGTGCAGCGCCATCGCCGCCGCACCGTGGAAATGCTGTCCCATCTCGGCCAGCACGTTGTTCGCCTCTTCCACATGGATCGCCTTGCCGAACCAGTTGCCGAACAGCGTCGGCCCGACGGTGAAGAAGCCGACCAGCAGCGACGGGATCGCCAGCAGCACCAGCGGCACCGTCACCACCCACGGCGACTCCTTCGGCGCATGCGCCAGCACGCCCGGCTCGTGGTGGCGGTGATCGTCATGTCCGTCATGACCGTGGCCATGCTGCTCGACCACGGTGAAGCGCTCCTTGCCGTGGAAGGTCAGGTACATCTGGCGGAACGTGTACAGCCCTGTCACCAGCACGCCGGCCATCACGCAGAAATAGGCGTAGTGCGCGCCCCAGCGATGCGACTCGCCGACCGCCTCGATGATCGCGTCCTTCGAATAGAAGCCGGAAGTGAACGGCACCGCCACCAGCGCCACCGAGCCGGCCCACATGGTCAACCAGGTGACCGGCATGTACTTGCGCAGGCCGCCCATGTAGCGCATGTCCTGCTCGTGGTGCATCGCGATGATCACCGAACCGGCGCCGAGGAACAGCAGCGCCTTGAAGAACGCGTGCGTCATCAGGTGGAACACCGCGCCGCTGTACATCGACACGCCCAGCGCCACCGTCATGTAGCCCAGCTGCGACAGCGTGGAGTACGCGATCACCCGCTTGATGTCGTTCTGCACGATGCCGATCAAGCCGGTGAACAGCGCCGTGGTCGCACCGATCACCAGCACGAAGCTGAGCGCGGTGGAAGACATTTCGAACAGCGGCGACATGCGCGCCACCATGAAGATGCCGGCGGTGACCATCGTCGCGGCATGGATCAGCGCGGAGATCGGGGTCGGGCCTTCCATCGAGTCGGGCAGCCACACGTGCAACG
The DNA here is from genome assembly GCF_040548735.1 of Rhodanobacter soli. Lineage (NCBI taxonomy): Bacteria > Pseudomonadati > Pseudomonadota > Gammaproteobacteria > Lysobacterales > Rhodanobacteraceae > Rhodanobacter > Rhodanobacter soli. The sequence continues at coordinate 356,372 of NZ_JBEPSD010000001.1, forward strand.
GCACCTGCGCCGATTTGCCCATCGCGCCGACGAACAGCAGGATGCAGATCACCGTAGCCGCGTCCCACTGCGTGCCCGCGGTGATTTGCAGGATCTTGCCGGACAGGCCGGGCGCTGCGGCGAACGCGGTGGCATAGTCCAGCGTGCCGAGGAAATACAGCACCGCCGCGATGCCGAGCAGGAAGCCGAAGTCGCCCACGCGGTTGACCAGGAATGCCTTCAGGTTGGCGAAGATCGCGGTCGGCCGCTTGTACCAGAAGCCGATCAGCAGGTACGACACCAGGCCCACCGCTTCCCAGCCGAAGAACAGCTGCATGAAGTTGTTGCTCATGACCAGCATGAACATCGAGAAGGTGAACAGCGAGATGTAGCTGAAGAAGCGCGTGTAGCCGTCGTCGTCGGCCATGTAGCCGATGGTGTAGACGTGCACCAGCAGCGACACAAAGCTCACCACCACCAGCATCATCGCGGTCAACCGATCGACCATGAAGCCGACGCTGGCGTTGAACGGGCCGATCTGGAACCAGGTGTAGATGTTCTGGTTGTACTCGGCCGCACCGCCTACGGTGAGCTGGTACAGCACGTAGAACGACAGCGCGCACGATACCGCCACGCCGAGGATGGTGATGCTGTGCGAACCGGCGCGCCCCAGGAACTTGCCCAGGAAGCCGGCCAGCACGCAACCGACCAGCGGCGCCAGCGCGATCGTCAGCAGAATGGAAGTCGAAAGCTGCATCGGGTCAACCCTTCATGCTGTCGATGTCGGCGATATTGATCGTGCTGCGCGTACGGAACAGCAGCACCAGGATCGCCAGGCCGATGGCGGCTTCCGCCGCGGCCACGGTGAGGATGAAGAACACGAACACCTGCCCGGAGACGTCGCCGAGGAAACGCGAGAACGCCACGAAGTTCATGTTCACGGCGAGCAGCATCAGCTCGATCGACATCAGCAGCACGATCACGTTCTTGCGGTTGATGAACATGCCGGCGACGGCGATGCAGAACAGCACCGCGCCGAGCACGATGTAGTGCGCGAGCGAAATCATGGCTGCGGCTCCTGTGGGGCGATCGGTTCATCGGGACGGACGGCAGCCATCTTCACGATGCGCACGCGGTCGCTCGGATTGACCTTGACCTGCTGGCTGGCCGACTCGTAGCGCGCGGCGCGGCGCTCGCGCAGGGTCAGCGCCACCGCCGCCACGATGCCCACGGTAAGGATCAGCGCGGCAATCTCGAAGGGCAGCAGGAACGTCGTGTACAGCGCATGCCCAAGCCACGCGGTGTTGGACATGCCCGCGGCGGTGGCGGGATCGGCGCCCATGACGTGCGTCTGCATCGCGCGCACGCCGATCAGGCCGAGCATTTCCACCAGCATCACCGCGGCCACGATCAGGCCGACCGGCAGGAACTTCACGAAGCCCTCGCGCATTTTTTCCTGGTCGATGTCGAGCATCATCACCACGAACAGGAACAGCACCATCACCGCACCGACGTAGACCACGACCAGCGCCAGCGCAAGGAACTCGGCTTCGAGCAGGATCCACAGGCAGGCCGCGCTGAAGAAGGTCAGCACCAGCGCCAGCACCGCGTGCACGGAGTTCTTCAGCGTGATCACCGACAGCGCGGCAGCGACGGTGACGAAGCCGAAGGCATAGAAACAGATGAGTTGGAGCAGTTGGGGATTCATCGTTGGCCTCAGCGGTACGCCGCGTCTTGCGCGCGGTCGGCGGCGATCTGCTGTTCGAAGCGATCGCCGATGGCGAGCAGTTTCTGCTTGTCCACCACGTTCTCGCCGCGATTCTCGAAGTGATACTCGTGGATCGACGTCTCGACGATCGAATCGACCGGGCAGCTCTCCTCGCAGAAACCGCAGTAGATGCACTTGAATAGGTCGATCTCGTAGCGCGTGGTGCGGCGCTGGCCGTCGCTCGCGCGTGGCGCCGAGTCGATCGTGATCGCCAGCGCCGGGCATACCGCTTCGCACAGCTTGCAGGCGATGCAGCGTTCCTCGCCGTTCGCGTAGCGACGCAGCGCATGCAGGCCGCGGAAGCGGTTCGACTTCGGGATGTGCTCCATCGGGTAGCGCATCGTGTACTTCGGCTTGAACAGGTAGCGCAGGGTCAGGCCCATGCCCTGGAACAGCTCGACCAGGAGCAGACTCTTGAAATAGGCGGTAATGCGATTCATCGGATGCCTCAAGCCCCCGTGCCAATGCTGACCAGGCCGTAGTACTTCAGCAGGCCAGCCACGAAAACCCATGCGATGGCGATGGGAATGAACACCTTCCAGCCCAGCCGCATGATCTGGTCATAGCGATAGCGCGGGAACGTGGCGCGGAACCACAGGAACATGAACGAGAACAGGAACGCCTTGATCAGCAGCCAGGGGAAGCCGCCGTGGCCGATGAAACCCCACGACGCCGGGAACGGCGACAGCCAGCCGCCCATGAACAGCACCGCGGCCAGGAAGCTGACCAGGATCATGTTCGCGTATTCGGCCAGGAAGAACAGCGCGAACGCCGAGCCGGAATATTCCACATGGAAGCCGGCCACGATCTCCGACTCGCCCTCGGCCATGTCGAACGGCGCGCGGTTGGTCTCGGCCACGCCGGAGATGAAATAGATCACGAACACCGGCAGCAACGGCAGCCAGAACCAGTCGAAGATGCCCTTGTTGCCGGCTTGCGCGTTGACGATCTCGGTGAGATTCAGCGACCCGGCCAGCACCAGCACGCAGACCAGGCACAGGCCCATCGCCAGCTCATAGGAGATCACCTGCGCCGCCGAGCGCATCGCGCCGAGCAGCGCATAGCGCGAGTTGGACGCCCAGCCGGCGATGATGATGCCGTACACGCCCATCGAGGTCATCGCCAGCAGGTACAGCACGCCGGCGTTGGCGTTCGACAGCACCATCGTGCTGCTGAACGGAACCACGGCCCACACCGCCAGCGCGGGGATCAACGCGATCATCGGCGCCATGTAGTACAGGAAGCGGTTCGCCTTGGTCGGCAGGATCACTTCCTTGATCAGCAGCTTGGTCACATCGGCGAAGGCCTGCAGCAGGCCGAACGGGCCGATCTTGTTCGGCCCCATGCGCACGTGCATCCAGCCGAGCACCTTGCGCTCCCAGTACACGAACATCGCCACGGCAAGCACCAGCGGCAGCACGATCGCCAGGATGTAAAGAACCGGCACGACGAGCTGATGGATGAGTTGATCAAGCATCTGCTTTAAGCCTTGCTCAGGGTGATGGACGCGCCATACGGCGGCAGCGTGGCGGTGAGATCCTGTGCAGCCTCGATCCACGCCGCGCCATCCGGCACGGCCGCATCGATCGCCAACGGCAGCGACACGTCCGCAATGCGCACCTGGCCACCGGCGGAAAGGCCGAGTCGCTGTGCCTCATCCGCATTCAAACGCACCGCCGGGGCACGATTGAGCGGATGCGCATTCAGCGCCGTCGCACGACGGAGCACTGCATCGGTACGGTAGATCGGCCAGGTCGCCAGGCGGGTCAGGCCGCTGACAGCCGTACGCTCGGCCAAGCCATTCCGCGGAGCCGCCGCACGCTCGGCAATACCGTCACGCAGGCCGGCGAGGTCGTCGAATTCGAAGCCGGCCAGTTGCAGGGCGCCGCCCAACGCACGCAATACCTTCCAGCCCGGCCGGGCCTGGCCGGGCGCCTTCGCGCCGGCCATCACGCCCTGGGCCAGCCCATCGACGTTGACCAGGGTGGCATCGTTCTCCGGCAGCAGCGCGATCGGCAGGATCACGTCGGCCACCTCGCGCAGCGCAGGGCTGGCATAGGCACTGAACGCCACCACCTGGTCCGCGCCACGCAGTGCCTTCAAGGCCGCGCCGCCATCGGCAAAATCGTGCGGCGGCTCGACCCCGTACAGCAGATAGCTCTTGCGCGGCTGCGCCAGCATCGCCTGCGCATCCAGCCCGCCGTTGCCCGGCACCACGCCGAGCCGCGCCAGGCCGACGCCATTCGCACCGACCGGCAGTTCATCGTAACCGGCACCGGTAGCGTCGGCGATGAAATGGGCGATCGCGCGCAGCCAGGACGCCTGCGGATGGGTCACCGCGGCTTCGCCGAGGATCACCACGGCCTTGCCCGACTTCAGCGCGGCGATCGCGTCGCTGTCGCCCTGGTCGCTCTGCGCCGCAGCGATCGCGTCGGCCAGTGCCACCGGTGCGGTCACGCCCGCGGCCACGGCGGCCTTGGCCAGCGCCAGCAGCGCATCGACCAGCGCCTGCGGCGCCACGATCGCCTCACCGGCCAGCTTGTAGTTGAAATCGAAATGCGCGGGGTTGACCGCGTAGACCCTCGCGCCCTTCTTGGTCGCCTGGTGCACGCGATGATTCAGCAGCGGCATCTCGTGGCGCAGGTCGGAGCCCACCAGCAAGGCGGCCCGGACCTGTTCGACCTCCGCCACCGGCAACGCGAACGGCTGCGCCACGGCGTTGTCGGCGAAATCGAGCTGGCGCAGGCGATGATCGACGTGCGCGCTGCCCAGGCCACGGGCCAGCCGCACCAGCAGATCGCCCTCCTCGTTCGAGGTGGCCGGGTGCACCAGGATGCCCAACTCGCTGCCCGGTGCCTTCTTCAATGCTTCGCCGGCAAACTGCAAGGCATCTTCCCAGGTGGTCGCCTGCCACTGGCCATGGCGTTTCACTTCCGGCGCGCCGATGCGATCGGCGGCGTACATGCCCTGGTGGCTGTAGCGGTCGCGATCGGACAACCAGCACTCGTTGACCGCCTCGTTGTCGCGCGGCACCGTGCGCAGCACTTCGCCGCGGCGCGTGTGCAGCCACAGGTTGGAGCCGAGCGCATCGTGGTAGCCGATCGACGGCTTGGCGATCAGCTCCCAGGCGCGTGCCTTGAACTGGAACGGCTTGTTGGTGAGCGCGCCGACCGGGCAGACGTCGATGATGTTGCCGGACAACTCGGTCTCGATCGTCTTGCCGATGTAGGTGCCGATCTGCAGGTTCTCGCCGCGGCTCATGCCACCCAGCTCGTAGGTGCCGGCGATCTCGCTGGTGAAGCGCACGCAACGGGTGCACTGGATGCAGCGGGTCATCTCGGTCGCGACCAGCGGCCCGATGTTCTCGTCGGCCACGGTGCGCTTGCGCTCGGTGAAGCGCGAAACGCTGCGGCCATAGCCCAGCGCCACGTCCTGCAGTTCGCACTCGCCGCCCTGGTCGCAGATCGGGCAGTCCAGCGGATGGTTGATCAGCAGGAACTCCATCACGTCTTTCTGGAACTTCAGCGCCTTGTCCGAGCGCGTCATCACCTTCATGCCTTCGGCCACCGGCGTGGCGCAAGCCGGCTGCGGCTTGGGCATCAGCTTGCCGCCCATCTCCACGTCGACCAGGCACATGCGGCAGTTCGCGGCGATCGGCAGCTTGCGGTGGTAGCAGAAACGCGGGATCGCGACGCCGATCGCGTCGGCCGCCTCGATGATCATCGCGCCCTTGCGGATCTGCGTCGGCTTGCCGTCGACCTCGATGCTGACCAGATCGGGTGCGGTGCTGGTTGGCTGCGCACTCATGCAGCAACTCCACGGTTGGTTTCGGCAAGCTTGTCCTCGACCATCGAGCGACCGTGCTGCACGAAGTATTCGAATTCGTTCCAGAAACGCGCCAGGAAGCCCTGCACCGGCCAGGCGGCGGCTTCGCCGAAGGCGCAGATCGTGTGGCCTTCGATCTGGCCGGCGACCGCCTTGAGGCGATGCAGGTCATCCCCGGTGCCCTTGCCCGCGACGATGCGGTCGAGCACGCGGTACATCCAGCCGGTGCCTTCGCGGCACGGCGTGCACTGGCCGCAGGACTCCGCCATGTAGAAGCGCGCGATGCGGTGGCAGGCGCGCACCATGCAGGTGGTTTCGTCCATCACGATCACCGCGCCGGAGCCCAGGCCCGAGCCGGCCTTCTGCAGGCAGTCGTAGTCCATCGTGCTCTCGAGCATGATGTCGGCCGGCAGCACCTTCATCGAGGAGCCGCCGGGGATCACCGCCTTCAGCTTGTGGCCGTTGCGCACGCCGCCGGCCATCGCCAGCAGTTCCGTGAACGGCGTGCCCAGGCGAATTTCGAAGTTGCCCGGGTTGTTGACGTGACCGGACACCGAGAAGATCTTCGGGCCGCCATTGTTCGGCTTGCCCAGGTTGAGGAACCAGTCGGCGCCGTTGCGCAGGATCGCCGGCACCGAGGCGTAGGTCTCGGTGTTGTTGATCGTGGTCGGCTTGCCGTACAGGCCGAAGTTGGCCGGAAACGGCGGCTTGAAGCGCGGCTGGCCCTTCTTGCCTTCCAGCGACTCCATCAGCGCGGTTTCTTCGCCGCAGATGTACGCGCCGGCGCCGAGCGCGGCGTAGATGTCCACGTCCAGCCCGGTGCCCTGCACGTTCTTGCCGAGCAGGCCGGCCGCGTAGGCTTCCTTCAACGCCGCCTCGAAATGCTCGTACGGCTCGTGATGGAATTCGCCGCGCAGGTAGTTGTAGGCCACGGTCGAACCGGTGCAGTAGCACGCGATGGCCAGGCCCTCGATCACCGCATGCGGGTTGTAGCGCAGGATGTCGCGGTCCTTGGCCGTACCCGGCTCGGATTCGTCCGAGTTGCACAGGATGTACTTCTGCATGTCGCCCTTCGGCATGAAGGACCACTTCAGGCCGGTCGGGAAACCGGCGCCGCCACGGCCGCGCAGGCTGCTCTTCTTGATTTCGTCGATCAGCGACGCCGGATCGGGCTTCTCGGCGAGGATCTTCCTCCACGCCTTGTAGCCATCGACCTGGAGATAGCTGTCCATCGACCACGGCGTGTCGAAATGCAGCGTGGTGTAGACGACCTGGTGGTCCTGGGGGGCGGGTCCGACTGCCATGCGCTTACTCCAGCCCGTCCAGGATTTCGTCGAGCTTCTCGGGAGTGAGATGCTCGTGGTAATGCCCGTTCACCGTCGCCGCCGGCGCGTACACGCAGGCCGCGATGCACTCTTCTTCCTGCTTCAGGTAGACGCGGCCATCGGGTGTGCTCTCGCCCACCTTGATGCCCAGCTTCTTCTCGCAATGGCGCACCAGGCCCTCGGCGCCGTTGAGCCAGCACGAGATGTTGGTGCAGATCGCCACGTTGTTGCGGCCGACCGGCTTGGTCTCCAGCATCGAGTAGAAGCTGGCCACCTCGTACGCCCACACCGCGGGCAGGTCGAGATACTTCGCGACCGCGGTGATCAGCTCGTCGGTGAGGAAGCCGTTGTTCTGCTCCTGCGCGCCGAACAGCGCCTGGATCAGCGCCGAGCGCTTGCGGTCCGGCGGGAATTTGGCCACCCAGGCATCGATGTGATGGCGGGTGTGCTCGGTGAGTACGGCGAGGGGGTCGACGTTCCTGACCTGCTCGAAATGTCCGGTGGCTTTCATGCGTTTCTCCGTCGTGCCGGCTCAGCGGTCCACTTCGCCGAACACGAGGTCATAGGTACCGATCATGGCCACCACGTCGGCGAGCATGTGGCCGCGCACGATGGTGTCCATGGATGACAGGTGGGCAAAGCCCGGGGCGCGCAAGTGCACGCGGAACGGCTTGTTGGCGCCGTCGGAAACCAGGTAGCAGCCGAACTCGCCCTTCGGCGCCTCGACCGCGCAATAGGTTTCGCCGGCCGGCACGCAGTAGCCCTCGGTGAACAGCTTGAAGTGGTGGATGAGCGCTTCCATGCTCTCCTTCATCTCGACCCGCGACGGCGGCGCCACCTTGAAGTTCTGCACCATCACCGGGCCCGGGTTGGCGCGCAGCCACTCCACGCACTGCCGGATGATGCGGTTGGACTGGCGCATCTCTTCCACGCGCACCAGGTAGCGGTCGTAGCAGTCGCCGTTGACGCCGACCGGGATGTCGAAATCCATCTCGGCGTACTTCGCGTACGGCTGCTTCTTGCGCAGGTCCCACTCGACCCCCGAGCCGCGCAGCATCGCGCCGGTCATGCCCCACTGCTGGGCCAGCTCCGGGCTGACCACGCCGATGCCGACGGTGCGCTGCTTCCAGATGCGGTTGGTGGTGAGCAGTTCCTCGTACTCGTCCACCTTCGACGGGAAATCGGCGGTGAACGCGTCGAGGAAGTCGAGCATCGAGCCTTCGCGCCAGCTGTTGATGCGCTTCAGGTCGGCGCCCTTGTGCCACGGCGACTCGCGGTACTTCGACATCTGCGCCGGCAGGTCGCGGTAGACGCCGCCCGGGCGGTAGTACGTGGCGTGCATGCGCGCGCCCGACACCGCCTCGTAGACGTCCATCAGTTCCTCGCGCTCGCGGAACGCATACAGGATCACCGCCATCGCACCCAGGTCGAGCGCGTTCGAGCCGATCCACATCAGGTGGTTCAGGATGCGGGTGATCTCGTCGAACATGGTGCGGATGTACTGCGCGCGCTCCGGCGCCTCGATCCCCAGCAGGGTCTCGATCGCGCGCACGTAGGCATGCTCGTTGCACATCATCGACACGTAGTCGAGCCGGTCCATGTAGCCGATCGACTGGTTGAACGGCTTGGACTCGGCCAGCTTCTCGGTACCGCGATGCAGCAGGCCCACGTGCGGATCGGCGCGGATGATGGTCTCGCCGTCCATCTCCATGATCAGGCGCAGCACGCCGTGCGCGGCCGGATGCTGCGGGCCGAAATTCATCGTGTAGTTGCGGATCTCTTGCACGCTCAGTTCCTCTGCCAGTCGTCGGCGGCTTCGGCCCTGGCCTGCATCAGGTCGGCGTCGTCGCGGATGGTCCGCGGCACCAGCACGCGCGGCTCGATCGACACCGGCTCGTAGATCACCCGCTTCTGCTCGGGGTCGTAGCGCACCTCGACGTTGCCGATCAGCGGAAAGTCCTTGCGGAACGGGTGGCCGACGAAACCGTAGTCGGTAAGGATGCGGCGCAGGTCGGGATGGCCGTCGAAGATGATGCCGTAGAGGTCGAACGCCTCGCGCTCGAACCAGTTCACGCCCGGCCACACCAGGGTCAGCGACGGCACCACCGGCAGGCTGTCGTCCTCGCAGAAAACGCGCAGGCGCAGGCGGCGGTTGTGTTCGATCGAAAGCAGCTGGATCACCGCGGCGAAGCGGCGCGGCTGGTTCTCGCCGTTGCCGCGCGGGCGCCCGGCCCAGTCGAAACGCCCTTGCGCCTGGCCTTCCACGCCGCGCGAAAAACCGGTGCTGGAGACGGTCTCGGTATCCCACTCGGTCTGGCCGTAGCCGAGGTAGTCGATGCCGCACAGGTCGATCAATTCGCTGAAACGGAACGCCGGCTCGTCGCGCAGCGCCGTTGTCACGGCGACCAGATCGGCGGGGGCCAGTTCGGCGACGGTCTCGTTGCGCACCGTGGTGATGGTCAGCGTATCGCCGAATCGCGCAGCAAGCTGCCCGGCCAGCGAGGTCTTTTGGATGTCAGTCATGGACTGCGCCTTCAGAGTGTGCCGTTCAAGAGCGCGCGATGGTGCTGGTGCGGCGGATTTTCTTCTGCAACTGCAGGATGCCGTGGATCAGCGCTTCGGCCGTGGGCGGGCAACCCGGCACGTAGATGTCCACCGGCACAATGCGATCGCAACCGCGCACCACGGAGTAGGAATAGTGGTAGTAGCCGCCGCCGTTGGCGCAGCTGCCCATCGAGATCACCCACTTCGGCTCGGGCATCTGGTCGTAGACCTTGCGCAGCGCGGGGGCCATCTTGTTGACCAGGGTGCCGGCCACAATCATCACGTCGGACTGGCGCGGGCTGGGACGGAAGATCACGCCGTAGCGGTCCAGGTCCAGCCGCGACATGCCGGCGTGCATCATCTCCACCGCGCAGCAGGCCAGGCCGAACGTCATCGGCCACATCGAGCCGGTACGCGCCCAGTTCATCAACGCATCGACGCTGGTGGTGGCGAAGCCGCGCTGCACCACCGGATTGTTGCCGGCCGGCAGCAGGATGTCGTCGACCAGGTTCAGCGGCTCCGGGTTGTGCATCACCCGGCTGACGGAATCGATCACTCCCATTCGAGTGCTCCCTTCTTCCACACGTAGGCGAAACCGACGACCAGCAGCAGCAGGAACAGGCCCATCTCGATCAACGCGATGAGTCCGATCTGCTGGAACACCACCGCCCACGGAAACAGGAAGGCGATCTCCAGATCGAAGATGATGAACAGGATGGCGAGCAGGTAGTAACGCACGTCGAAGCGCATGCGGGCGTCTTCGAACGCCTCGAAACCGCACTCGTAGGGCGAAAGCTTGTCGGCTTCGGGGCGACGCGGGCCGGCCAGCAGGCCGATGGCCAGCAGTACCAGGCCAAGCCCGGCAGCAACGCCGATGAACAACAGGACGGGCCAGTATTCGGCAAGCACGATGCAACTTACCTCCGCGCCAGGGCGCATCAGTGACCGTGGGGATTTGAATTCAGCAATTCACGGTCCGGCGATTTCGATTCGGCAGGGCCAGCACGGCCATGGGCTGCTCAACCCCGCGCACAGGCATGGCAGCCGCGCGCGTCCGACGTTCGCGAGGTGAATTCGCGATCTCCCCATTGTATCAGTGCGCGGGGGTACAACAAGCCTTGACGGCCGATCGCGTGCGGATTAACGCCGCAAATTCGTGATGCCTGCGTGACACGGCATCACATCGTGTGGGTGGGACGCTCGGAGTTCAGCGTGCCGGCCAGGATATTCTCGATCCGGCTGCGGGCGGCTTCGGCATCGCCCGACTCGTTGAAGTGGATGCCGATGCCGGCGGTACGGTTGCCCTGCGCGCCGACCGGACTGATCCAGACCACCTTGCCGACCACCGACAGGCGCTCGGTCTCTTCGGCCAGGGTCACCAGCAACACCACCTCGTCGCCCAGCGAATAGGATTGCGCCGTCGCCGCGAACAGGCCCCCATGCTTGAGGAACGGCATGTAGGCGTTGTACAGCGAGGCCGCATCCTTGATTTTCAATGAAATGATGCCCTGACGGGCAGCCATGGGTTTCATGCGGGGCTCCTGCCGGACGTCCGAACCGCCCGATCGATGACCCGGATCTTAGATGTTGTAATCCGCCCGCACCACTGTTGCGGCATCCGCCTTGCCGCAGCCATGACGCACGACACCTTCAGGCTCCGTCCGTCTGGTTGGCCAGCAGTGACTGGCGTTCGTTGACGAGACTGCCCCACGACGCCGGCGGCACCCAGCCGGCGACCCACCCCGGCACCGCTTCGGCCGGCATCGGCCGGGAGATCGAAAAACCTTGCAGCTGATGGCACCCCAGCGAAGCCAGCAGGTCGCCCTGCTCCGCCGTCTCGACGCCTTCGGCGATCACCGTCTTGGCCAGCATGCGCGCGGTGGTGATCACTCCCGCCGCGATCGCCATGTTGCGCTCGTCGCTGAGGATGTCGCGCACGAAACTCTGGTCGAGCTTGATGTGCTCGATGTCGAGCTTCTGGATATGGCTCAGCGAGGCGCTGCCGGTGCCGAAATCGTCCAGGCCCACGCGGATGCCGCGCCGGCGGCACTCCTCGATGACGATCTTGGCGCGGGCGTGGTCCATCGACGGGCCGGTTTCGGTCACTTCGACGCCGAAACCCACGTCCATCACGTCCGGGTAGTTGTCGAGTACCGCGTCGATGTCGGTGAAGAACGCCGGGTGCAGCAGGTGGCGGGTGCTGATGTTGATCGATACCGGGATCGAAATGCCCGATCGCATCCACGACTGGCAGCAACGCAGCGCCTCGTCCAGCACGTAACGGCCGATCGGCCGGGCCAGTTGCGGGTCGTCCAGCACATGCATGAACTTCGCGGGCTCGATCAGCTCATGGGTGTCGTCCAGGCGCAGCAGCGCCTCCATCCCGGCGACGCCGTGCAGGCCCGGCAAACCGTCGATGTACACGATGGGCTGGAACAGCAACTGCAGACGCGACTGCTGCAACGCCTGGGCGATCCGCTCGCGCATCGCCTGCAGCCGCACCTGCTCCAGTTCCATGGCCGGCTCGTACAGCAAGCCGCGATCCTTGCCCTCCTCCTTTGCCGCGTACATCGCGAGGTCGGCGTGCCGCACCAGGCCTTCCGCATCCGACTCGTCCAGCGGGTACAGGGTCCAGCCCACGCTGGCGGACAGGTACAGCTGCTCGCCCATCAGGTTGAGCGGCGCCCGCAGCGCCTGCAGGATGCAGCGGCTGATCACGTCCAGCTGCTCGCGGCTGTCCAGGCCGGAGATCACCAGCGCAAATTCGTCGCCGCCGAAACGGGCCAGCACATCGGCCTCGCGCAATATGCCCAGGATCCGCGCCGAGGCTTCCGCCAGCACGTGGTCGCCGCCGCCATGGCCGATCGTGTCGTTCACGCTCTTGAAGCGGTCGAGATCGAGTACGCCAACCGCCAGCAGCGTGCCCTGTTTCGTGGCCTGCGCACGTGCCTGCTCCAGCAATTCGAACAGCAGCCGCCGGTTCGGCAAGCCGGTGACCACGTCGTAGAAGGCCAGCCGCTCGACCCGTGCCTCGTGCATCTTCTGCTCGGTGATGTCGCGCTGGTGCCACAGCCGTCCCTGCGGCACGCCATCGATCCGGATCGGGGTGAAATCGCGCAGGAAGGTGCGCCCACCCTTCATCGCCACCTCGTCGCCCTTGACCGGCTCGTCGGCGGCCATGATCTCCTGGATCCTGCGCCATTCGCGCTCGGGGTCCTGGTACGCCGGCTGCAGAAGCGCGTACAGCGCTTCTATCGACTTGCCTTCCAGTTCCGCCGGCGTCTCGGACAGGCCGAACAGCGTACAGAACGCCTCGTTGGCGAAGCTCACCCGATGTTCTTCGGACATCACCAGGATGCCCGCGTACTGCTTGGACAGGATGGTGTGGAAATGCTGCAGGTTGAAGCGCAGATCCTGCTCCGCCGTCAGACGGGCCGCCTGTGCGCACTGCATCTGGATGCCCAGGCCCAGCTCGATCGCCATTTCCGCAAAGACCTGGACTTCGATCGCGCTGAACGCGTCGACCTCTTCCGCGCCGATGACGAAGCAGCCCACGACCGCCCCGTCCATCCGCAGCGGCAGCGCCAGCAGCGCACGCACACCGGGCATGCCGGCGCCGGGCGCCCAGTCCAGGTGGTCCGCCGCCGGATGGCTGATCTGCGCCTGGCCGCTCGACAGCGCGCGCGCCACGGCGTCCCCGGCATGCGTGCTGCCGTCCCGGGTAAAACGGAAATCCGCCGCGATGCCGTCGGCCAGGCCTTCCTGCGCCCGCACCCGCAGGCTTGCCGGATCATCTTCATCGAGCAAGCCGATCCAGGCGACCCGATAGCCGCCGATGCAGCGCGCCACGCGACAGGCCCCGGCCAGCAGTGCCTGTTCGTCCGCACTGTGGGTGACCAGCTTGATCATCTCGCTGAGCAAGCGCAGTGCATGACGCTGGCGCGCCTCGTCCTGCACCGATTGCAGCAGCCGCGCGCGCTGTGCATGCGCCTCCAGCCCCAGCCCGATGCTCGCCGCAGCCTGTTGCAGCAGTTCGATCATCCGCGCCGTGAAAAAGCCGGCCCGGGAAGCGCGTATCACCAGTGCCGCGCATACCTCGCCGAACTTCAGCACCGGTACCGCGACCACCGCGTGCACGCCATGCCTCACATAGGCCGGCCGGAACATCTCCAGGCCCTCGGCATGGTGGACATCGGCCTCCAGTTGCGGCTCGCCCCGCCAGAACGCCGGCCGCGCCAGCGAAAACGGAATGCGTTCGGGGTAGATGTCGGCCATGTCGGGCGCCACCTGCGCAGGCGCGATCCGCCGCAGCCATCCGCTGGCTCGGTCCAGCTCCCCCACCATCACCAGCCGCGCACCGATCCGCCGCTCGAGCACCTCGATCACCGCCTCGTACAGCACCGGCGGCTCCAGCGAACGCACCAGCAGCTGGCCGATCTCGGACAACGCGGCATAAAAGCTCTCGCTGGACGCCGCCGTCGCCCCTGTATCGACCTGCATCGAATTCTGATCCGGTGTATGCATTCGCGTGGTCAGCCAGATGGACGGATTCAGCCGCTACTGCCTTGCTTCAGACGAGCCTTGGATCAGCTGGTGCCGGCCGGTGTCGAGCACGGCAAGCCGCGACGACATGCCGTGTCGCAGCCATTTCCCCTGGCGCGAAGCTAGTCCGGTCAATCGGCCTGCGCAAGACCCACCGCGACGCCGCCGGAATGGCCCGCCAGCTCGCACCAGCCCCAGTGGTCGAAAATCCACGGTGAACGCAAGGTCAGCGCCAGTCGCACGAAACATGGACTCCCCACCGGCACCGACAAGTGCAACCGGCCGGCCTGGTCGCGCTGCAGCGGCGCGTCGCGCCAACGCCAGCTTTGCGTGCCCGCCGGACTGGCCACGCTGAGCCGCAACCAGGGCCGCAGCCAGACCGGCGGCCGCCACGGCAGGGCGGCCAGCGGCGACGCCAGTCCGGAAGGACGTTCGGGGCGGGCGGCCAGGTGCAGCATGCGCTTGCCGCTCAACGCCATCTGGCTGCGATGTTCAGCCAGCGCGGCGCGCTTGCACGCCGATTGCGCAGCCGTGCCATGGATTTCCCGGGAATCGCCGTCCCCGGCGCGACCATGCACGAGGTAGTTCAACAGTGGCGGTGGATTGACCTGTTGCGCCAGCGCCAGGCGCACCAGCACATGCGCCGCGCCGTGGTCGGGATGGCGGTCGGCCAGCGCCGGCGCCACCACCAGGCTGGGGGCGAACTGGCCGATCGCCGCGGCCAGCGTCGATACCGAGGCGCTACACGACTGCAGCAGCCTATCGGTGACGCCCATGTCCGGCCAGCCCAACGGCTGCAGCGCCTGCGCCGGCACGCCCAGACACTGCAGCGCCTGCAGCATCTCCGCGTGGCGGCGGTGACCCCAGCGCTGGCGGTCGGCAAGACGGATGCGCAGGCGCCGTTCCAGCCAGCGCTGCGGCCACGGGTTGTTGTCGCCCTCGGTCAGCAGCAGGATCCGCACCTCGCCGCCGGCCGCCCGCACCTGCTGGATCAGCAGGCCGGTCGCGATGGTCTCGTCATCCGGGTGCGGCGCCACCACCAGCAGGCGGGTCTGCGCGGAAAATACCGGCAACCCGTTCGCCGTGGACGGCGATGAGCGGGCACCGGTCCCGCTCATCGCCACTGCGCCAGCAGTTCCAGCAGCAGCAGGTCGGCGCGCAACGGGCCACGCAAACCCTCGCGGGTGCGATTGGTCGCGTCGTACCAGTGGCCCAGCGCCTCGACGTCCATCGCGCTGGCCAGCGGGCCGTGGCCAGCCGCCGAGCGCGCCTTGATCTCGTCGGCGGTGGCCTGGGCGGCAAACCACAGCCGCTGCGCCGGTTCGCTGTCCAGCCAGCGCTTGACCACTTCGGTCGGCTGGCCGCGGCCGGCGGCCAGCGCGGCCAGGTCCTTGCGCACTTCCTGCCGCCGCTCCAGCGCGCCTTCCCCGGCCCAGGCTCTGGCCAGACCGGGATTGCCGCCGGCCGCGGCGAGCGCACCCGCCGCATCGCGCACGCCTTCGGCCTGCAGCCAGGCCAGCGCGTCGGCCGTGGCCGGCAGGTGGAACTCGATCCGCTGGCAGCGGCTGCGGATGGTTGGCGGCAGGCGCCACGGGGCGTCGGCCAGCAGGATCAGCATGGTCTGCGCGGCCGGTTCCTCCAGCGTCTTCAGCAACGCGTTGGCGGCGGCGGGATTCATCGCGTCAGCCGGGTCGATGCTGGCCACCTGCCAGCCGCCGAACTGGCTGTTCATGGCCAGCCGCGCCGACAGCTCGCGGATCTGGTCGACCACGATCTCGCTGCGTTGCACGCCGTCCTTGCGCAAGCCGAAGCCCAGCGTGACCACATCCGGGTGCGAGCCGGCGGCGAGCAGCAGGCAACTGCGGCAATGCCCGCAGGCATCGCCGCCGATCGGCTCGGCACACAGCAGCCCCTGCACGAAACGCTGTGCGAACGCGCGCTTGCCCAGGCCGGCGGCGCCGCACAACAGCAAGGCATGCGGCAGCGCGTCGCGCTGCCGGCGCGCCTGCAGCCGCGTCCAATGTTCGGCATGCCAGGGCAATCCGTTCATGCTTGGCCTTCTCCCAGCAATACCGCCAGCGCCTGCGTCGCGGCCTGCAGAACGGCCGCAGGCGACTGGCTGGCGTCGATCACCCGGAAACGCTCCGGTTCGGCCGCGGCGCGCTCGCGATAACTCGCACGCACCCGTTCGAAAAAGGCATCGGCCTCGACCTCGATGCGGTCGGCGTCGCCACGGCCGGCGGCGCGCGCACGGCCGGTCGCCACCGGCAGGTCGAGCAGCAAGGTCAGGTCGGGCTTCACGCCGGCGCAGGCCCAGCGCTCGAGTTCCGCGATGCGCGGCGTCGGCTGGCCGCGGCCACCGCCCTGGTAGGCATAGCTGGCGTCGGCAAAGCGATCGCACAGCACCCACTGGCCCGTACTCAAGGCCGGCTCGATCACTTCGCGCACCAGCTGCGCGCGCGAGGCGAACATCAGCAGCAGCTCGGTCTCGGCGGCCAGTCCATGCAGGGCCGGATCGAGCACGATCGCGCGCACCGCCTCGCCCACGGCGGTGCCGCCGGGTTCGCGCGTCTGCACCAGCGCGATGCCGCGCCGTTCGATGTGCTTGCGCAGGCCGGCCAGCAAGGTGCTCTTGCCGGCGCCCTCGCCGCCTTCGAGACTGATGAATTTTCCGCGCGGGTTTGTCATCGGCAACGCTTCCGCTGGTAGCAGTCGACGTTGCGATTGTGTTCCTCCAAAGTACGGGCGAACACGTGGCCGCCGTCGCCGCGCGCCACGAAATACAGCGCATCGCCGGCGGCCGGGTGCAGCGCCGCCACCAGCGCCGGCTTGCCCGGCAGCGCGATCGGCGTCGGCGGCAGGCCAGGCCGGGTATAGGTGTTGTACGGCGTGTCGGCGGTCAGGTCGCTCTTGCGGATGTTGCCGGCGTAGTTCGCGCCCATGCCGTAGATCACGCTGGGATCGGTCTGCAGCAGCATGTGATCCTCGAGGCGCCGCACGAACACCCCGGCGATCTGCGCGCGCTCCGCCGGAATGCCGGTTTCCTTCTCCACGATCGAGGCCAGGATCAGCGCCTCGTACGGCGTGGCCAGCGGCAGGTCCTGCGCGCGTCCCGCCCAGAGCTCGTCGAGCGTCTTCACCATCGCGGCATGCGCGCGCCGGAGGATGTCCAGGTCGCTGTCACCCTTCACATAGGCGTAGGTCTCGGGCAGGAAACGGCCTTCCGGCGCTTCGCCGCCGGCGCCGATCTTCTGCATGACCGCGGCATCGTCCAGCGCGGCGCTGTCGTGGTTCAACTTCTCGGCCCTAGCCAGCGCCTGGCGCAACTCGCCGAAGGTCCAGCCGTCGACGATGGTGAAATTGCGTTGCAGCACCCTGCCGGCCGCCATGTTCGCGAGCAACTGGCGCGGGGTGATGCCGGGTTCCAGCGCGTATTCGCCGGCGTGCAGCTTGCCGGCCACGTGCATCTGCTCGGCCAGCAGCCGCCAGTACAGCGGGCTGGCCGTGCTGAACCCACGTTGGCGCAATTCGCCGACGATACCCTTGAAGCTGCTGCCGCGGCCGATGTCGATGCTGTCGCCCTGCGTCGCCACGTTCAGCGGTGCCATACCGAAGCGGGCAAAGTCGTTCCAGCCATAGATCAGTGCGCCGACCGAGACCAGCAGCGCGATCAGCAACAGCAGCCGTGGCCATGCGCGCCCGCGCATCCGTTTGTCGCTCATCCGCCCTGCTCCATCGAAAATCCCAAGTTCCGCCAATGTTGCTGCAACCGACGTGCCATCGTGCCCGGCGCATAGCCGCAGCCATCCAGCGAACGTACCGGCAAGATGCCGCGCACGCTCGAACTGAGGAAGACCTCGCCGGCATCCAGCAGTGTATCCAGCGTCAGCTCAGCGACCCGTGCCTGCGGACACGCTGCGAGCACCTCGGCACGGGCTACTCCGGCCACCCCGCAGCGGTCCAGCGACGGCGTCAGCAGTTCGCCGTCGACCACGGCAAACAGATTGGCCATGGTCGCCGAAATCACCCGCCCGTGGCTATCGAGCAGGACGCCTTCGGCAATCGCCGGATCATTCCATTCGGCGCGCGCGAGCACCTGCTCCAGCCGGTTCAGGTGCTTGATGCCGGCCAGCAGCGGCTGCTCCGCCAGACGGATGGTGCACACGCGCATGCGCACGCCCAGCGCGTAGATCTTGGCGGCGACCGGCGGTGGCGTGAACGCAGCCACCACTCGCGTCGGTTGCGGCGAGGCCGGCAAAGCGTAGCCGCGTTCACCCAGGCCACGGGTGACGGTGATGCGCAGTACCGATTCCAGCATGCCGCGGCTGACTTCCAGCGCCTCGCGCCACAGCTGCGCCGGATCGGGCGCCGGTATCTGCAGGCGCGCACAGCCTTCGGTCAGCCGCTGCATATGGCGCGACCATAACGGCGCGACGGTGCCGAGCAGGCGGATGCTTTCGAACAGGCCATCGCCATAGGCCAAGCCACGATCCAGCGCCGACACCTGTGTCGCCGCCACGCCGTTCACCAGCATGCGCGCCGTCATCAGTCCGGCACTCCCAGCGCGCGCAGCAGGCCGCGTGCCTTGGCGCGGGTCTCATCCAGTTCGTTGGCTGCCACCGAGTCGGCGACGATGCCGGCGCCGGCGCGCAGGCTCACTTCGTCGCCGGTCAGGGTCAGGGTGCGGATCAGGATGTTCAAGTCGAGCTCACCGTTGCGGTCGAGATAACCCAGCGCGCCGGTGTACGCGCCACGCGGCGCGTCTTCCAGCGCGGCAATGATTTCCATGCAGCGCACCTTGGGACAGCCGGTGATGGTGCCGCCCGGGAAGGTGGCGGCAATCACCTCGCCGGGCGTCACGTCGGCGCGCAGGCGCCCACGTACATTGGAGACGATGTGGTGAACGTGGGCGTAACTCTCCACCACCATCAGTTCGTCGACCTCGACCGAGCCCGGCATGCAGACGCGGCCGAGATCGTTGCGCTCCAGGTCGATCAGCATCACGTGCTCGGCGCGCTCCTTCGGATGTGCACTCAGTTCGCGGATGCGTGCCAGCTCGTCATCGCCGGGCAGGCGCGGACGGGTACCGGCGATCGGCCGGGTCTGCGCCACGCCACCGCGCACCTCGACCAGCCGCTCCGGCGAGGAGCTCGCCACCGCCCAGCCCGGCTGCTGCAGCAATCCGGCGAACGGCGCCGGATTGGCCTGGCGCAGCACCGCATACAGCGATGCCGGCACGGGCGGCTGCGCATAACGCGCGCGCCAGGCGCGCGACAGGTTCACCTGGAAGATATCGCCGGCATAGAGGTGCTCGTGGATGCGCGCCACGCCGTCGAGGAACTGCTGCGGCGCGTCCTCGTCCCAACCGATCGGGGCGGCCAGCGGCGGAATCGGCGACACGACCGCGAGATCGGCCTCCAGTACATCGAGCAGATCCTCGTGGCCGGCCTCGGCGACCAGGATCGTGCAGTCGCGTACATGGTCGACGATCACCGCGGCCGGGCAACGCACGGCCAATGCCAGCGGCAGCGTCGACGGCGGCCGCAGTTTCAGCGTCGGCTCGATTTCGCCGGCCAGTTCGTACGCCAGCAGCAACACCCAGCCACCGTGGAACGGCAGCCCGTCGCCCTCCGGCGGCAGGCGCTCGGCCTGCCAGGCAGCATCCAGTGCATCGAGGAAGTGCCCTTCCCGCACCACACCCGCGTCATCGCGCAGGCCGCCGTCGGCGTGCAGGGTCAGCCGTTCGCGCGGGAACGCGAACAGGATGTCGTAGCGCGATTGCGCAGTACCGTGCACCACGCTTTCGAGCAGGCACGGATAACGCTGCGGAAAAGCAGCGGCCGGCGCGAGCAAGTCGCGCCGGCCGCCCAGGATACGGCGATGGCAGGTCACGCTCAGACGCGGCGGAATGCCAGCGTGCCGTTGGTGCCGCCGAAACCGAACGAGTTGGAGATCGCCACGTCGACCTTCGCCTCGCGCGCGGTGTGCGGCACGAAGTCCAGGTCGCAGCCTTCGCCAGGCTCGTCCAGGTTGATCGTCGGCGGCAGCACCTGGTCGCGCAGCGCCAGGATGCTGAAGATCGCCTCGACGCCGCCGGCCGCACCGAGCAGGTGGCCCGTCGTCGACTTGGTCGAGCTCATCGCCAGCTTGTAGGCGTGATCGCCGAACACCTTCTTCGCCGCCATCACCTCGCCCAGGTCGCCCAGTGGCGTGGAGGTGCCGTGCGCATTGATGTACTGCACGTCCGCCGGATTGAGGCCGGCGTCGTCCAGCGCGGTCTGGATGCAGCGTGCCGCACCTTCGCCGCCCTCGCTCGGCGCGGTCATGTGGAACGCGTCGCCGCTCATGCCGAAGCCGACCAGCTCGGCGTAGATGCGCGCGCCGCGGGCCTTGGCGTGCTCGTACTCTTCCAGCATCAGCACGCCGGCGCCGTCGGACAGCACGAAGCCGTCGCGGTCCTTGTCCCACGGACGGCTAGCCTTGGTCGGCTCGTCGTTGCGCGTGGACATCGCCTTGGCCGAGCAGAAGCCGGCCATCGCGGTACCGGTGGTGGCGAACTCGGCGCCGCCGGCGATCATCGCGTCGGCATCGCCGTACTGGATCATCCGCGCGGCCAGGCCGATGTTGTGGGCGCCGGTGGTGCAGGCGGTGACGCAGGCGATGTTCGGGCCCTTCAGGCCGAACATGATCGATAACTGGCCCGAGACCATGTTGATGATCGAGCTGGGCACGTAGAACGGCGAGACCCGGCGCGGGCCTTTCGCCGCCAGTTCCAGCGTGGTCGCTTCGATCGTGTACAGGCCGCCGATGCCGGCGCCGACCGCCACGCCGATGCGCGGCGCGTTCGCCTCGGTCACTTCCAACCCGGAATCACGCAAGGCCTGGGTGCCCGCCGCCACGCCGTAGTGGATGAACGGGTCCATCTTCTTGACGTCCTTGACCGGCATCCACTCGGCCGGATCGAAGCCGCTGACCTGACCGGCGATGCGCGTGGAATAAGCGGAGGTGTCGAAATGGGTGACCGGGCCGATGCCGCTGGCGCCCTTGAGGACACGCTCCCAGGCGCTGGCGATGTCGTTGCCGACCGGCGAGATGATGCCCATGCCGGTCACTACCACACGTCGCTTGCTCATGCTGATGTTCCTTACGTGATTGCGTGGATCTGCCGCTGCCGGCAGCCACCTCGTACGGGTCGCGGACGTCGCCCGGTAGCGCCTGGCCGGCATCCTGCCCACCATACGGGGTCGGACGTTACAAATTGCAGAAACGAAAACTGCGCCAAGATGGCGCAGCGTTCGATATCACCGCGTGTAGACGGACTGGCCAGCGGGCGCGTGCCAGTCCAAATGCGCGGCGATCAATCCGGATGGATCAATCCTTGGAGTGGGCCTTGATGTAATCGACGGCCTGCTGCACGGTGGTGATCTTCTCGGCATCTTCGTCGGGAATCTCGGTCTCGAACTCTTCCTCGAGCGCCATCACCAGTTCCACCGTGTCCAGCGAATCTGCGCCCAGATCGTCCACGAACGAAGCGTTCGCCGTGACTTCATCTTCCTTCACGCCCAACTGCTCGATGACGATTTTCTTGACGCGCTCTTCGATGGTGCTCATGTTGCCCATACCTCTCAAGGAGTAATTGATTTGTTTGTTTGTGCCGGCGTAAGGCCTGCAAAAGGCCGGCGCATTGTAGTGGCTAAACCGCTGGGCCGCCACGATTCGCCGGTAACACGAGGGCGCGGCCCCCGATGACCGGCGCGAAAGCGCAATTGTCGCCTAAAACGGAGCCGCTGGCGACAACTGCGTCCACACGCCCTACGGCATGTACATGCCGCCGTTGACGTGCAGGGTTTCCCCGGTGATGTAGGCCGCGGCCGGCGAGGCCAGGAAGCCCACCGCCTTGGCGATGTCCGTAGCCTCGCCCAGCCGCCCCAGCGCGATCTGGCCGAGCAGCGCCTGTTTCGATTCTTCCGGCAGGGCGCGAGTCATGTCGGTGTCGATGAAGCCCGGCGCCACCACGTTGACGGTGATCCCGCGGCTGCCGATCTCGCGCGCCAGCGACTTGGAGAACGCGATGATGCCGGCCTTGGCCGCGGCGTAATTGGATTGCCCCGGGTTGCCGGTGAGCCCGATCACCGAGGCGATCGAGATGATGCGGCCCTTCTTCGCCTTCATCATGCCGCGCATCACCGCCTTGGAAGTGCGATAGACCGAGGTGAGGTTGGTGTCGATGATCGCCTGCCAGTCCTCGTCCTTCATCCGCATCAGCAACTGGTCGCGGGTGATGCCGGCGTTGTTGATCAGGATCGAGACCGCGCCGAATTCCTTCGCGATGCCGTCGATCAGCCCCTCGACCGCCGCGCCGTCGGTGACGTTCAGCACGCGGCCGTGGCCACCATGCGAGGCCAGCCGTTCGCCGATCGCGGCGGCGCCGTTCTCGCTGGTGGCGGTGCCGATCACGGTGGCGCCCATCGCCGCCAGCTCGTCCGCGATCGCCGCGCCGATGCCGCGGCTGGCGCCGGTGACCAGCGCGATTTCACCCTGCAGTGGTTTGCTCATTTGAATCGTTCCTTGCTGAATCGGGGATCGGAAGGCCTGCGCTCACGCCCACTCGGCGCGGGCGGCGTCGAGTTCGGCCGGGGTGCCGATGGCACGTGCCTCGATGTTCTTGTCGATGCGCTTGATCAGGCCGGCGAGCACTTTGCCCGGGCCGCATTCGGCGATGCGCGCGGCGCCACCAGCGGCCAGCGCCTGCACGCACTCGGTCCAGCGCACCGGCAGGTACAGCTGGCGCTGCAGCGCACCGCGGATATCCTCGATCGTCGCATAGCTGCGCGCTTCGGCGTTCTGGATCACCGGAATCGACGGTTGCCGCCAGTCGATCGCGGCCATCCGTTCGCCCAGCCGGTCGGCCGCCCCGCGCATTAGCGCGCAATGCGACGGCACCGACACGGCGAGCCTGATCGCCTTCTTCACGCCCAGCTCGGCCAGTTTCGCCAGCGCGCGATCGACCGCCTCGACGTTGCCGGCGATCACCAGTTGCCCCGGCGAATTGAAATTGGCCGGCGCCACGACCTGGCCCTGCGCCACCTCTTCGCACACGGCGGCGATCTGCGCGTCGTCGCCACCGAGGATCGCCGCCATCGCGCCCACGCCGGCCGGTACCGCGGCCTGCATCAGCCGGCCGCGTTCGGCCACCAGCGCCGCCGCATCATGCAGCGACAGCGCGCCGGCGCAGACCAGCGCGCTGTACTCGCCCAGGCTGTGGCCGGACAACTGCGCCGGCTGCACACCGCCCAGCTTCTGCCACACCCGCCACACTGCCACGCTGGCGGCCAGCAGCGCCGGCTGCGTGTTCTCGGTGCGGTTGAGCTGGTCTTCCGGGCCCTGCGCGCTCAGCTTCCACAGATCGACGCCGGCACCTTGCGAGGCTTCCTCGAACGTGGCCTGCACCTCGACATGCGCGGCGGCCAGTTCGGCCAGCATGCCGACCGACTGCGAGCCCTGGCCGGGGAAAACGAAAGCGAGCGAAGCGGAGGTTGAACTCATGGATGCGCAAATCCTGCCGACGAAAACCGCCATGGTGCCAGCATCACCGCCCATACGCAGCTGTATTCGCCGTTTTTCGGGACACAAAACACGATGCCGCCCGGACAGGCGGCATCGCGGAGAAGGCTTCGAACGTATGACGGCTCAGTAACGCAGCAACGCCGAAGCCCAGGTGAAGCCGCCGCCGAACGCTTCCAGCAGCAGGTTCTGGCCGCGCTGCACCTTGCCCGAGCGCACCGCGTAGTCGAGTGCCAGCGGCACCGAACCGGACGAGGTATTGGCGTGCTTGTCGACGGTCACGATGACCCGCTCCATCGACATCTTCAGGCGCTTGGCGGTCGCCTCGATGATGCGCAGGTTGGCCTGGTGCGGAATCAGCCAGTCGATGTCCGACTCGACCATGCCGGCCGCCTGCAGGGTCTCGTCGACCAGCGAATCGAGCGTCTTCACAGCAACCTTGAACACCTCGCGCCCTGCCATCTTGATGCGCACGCCGTGATTGGGTTCGTCCTTGAAACCGACCGACACGCCGACCGGGTTGTACAACAGGTGCTTGTAGCCGCCGTCGGCATGCAGGCAGGTGGTGTAGATGCCCGGCTCGCCGGATGCCTCCAGCACCACCGCGCCGGCGCCGTCGCCGAACAGCACGCAGCTTTCGCGCTCGCTCCAGTCGACCATCCGGGTCAGCGTCTCGGCGCCGATCACCAGCACCTTCTTCGACTGCCCGCTCTTGATGAACTTGTCGGCGATGCCCAACGCATAGACGAAACCCGAGCACGCCGCATTGACGTCAAACGCGGCGCAGCCGTTCGCGCCGAGGCGATGCTGCACCAGACAGGCGGTGGACGGGAAGATGATGTCCGGCGTGGTCGTGCCGAGCACGATCAGGTCGAGTTCGGACGCCTTGACGCCAGCTGCTTCCAGCGCACGCTGCGCGGCAAGAAATGCCAGGTCGCCGGTGGTCTCGCCGTCGGCGGCGATATGGCGCTGGCGGATGCCGGTGCGGGTGCGGATCCACTCGTCACTGGTGTCGACGATCTTTTCCAGGTCGGCGTTGGTTACCACGCGCTCCGGCAGCGCACTGCCGGTGGCGATGATGCGGGAGTAGATCTGGGCCATTCAGCTGTCCATCAACGTAAACGAAGGATTGAACGCCCTGGGCGGCGTCAACGCAACCGTCCCCTGCGGCATTCATGATGTCCGTCAACGCAAAACGGCGCGTCGCCGCGCCGTCTCGCCTGACCGAAGTCCGGGAACCCCAGGGGATTCCGCGAAACCGGTCAATCCTCGACCGACACCGCGCCCTTGGTCTCGATCACTTTCTTGCCGCGATAGTAGCCATCCTTGGTGACGTGATGGCGCAGGTGCACTTCGCCACTGGTCGGATCGGTGGACAGCTGCACGGTCTTCAGCGCGTCGTGCGCACGACGCATGCCGCGGGTGGACGGGGTACGGCGGCTCTTGGCAACTGCCATGGTAGTTCTCCAACTGAAACTTGATGATCTGTTGCGTCATGACCCGGGTCGGATGATCCGGGTCGGCGGTTACTTCTTCAGTTCGCGCAACACCGCGAACGGACTTTCGGAGTGCCCCTCGCCGGCAGAGTCCGGGTCGTGGCCTGTCACTTCGTCGGGCAGGCTGCTGTCCGGATTGACCGGAATCAGCGGCAGCGCCAACAGCAATTCGTCCTCTATCACATCCGCCGGATTCAACCGGCCATCCTCGGCCACCAGCAGCGGCTCGCAATCAGGCGGCAAGCCGGCCTCATCGCGTTCCTGCCTGATCAGGCCGAGCCGGGTATCCACCGCGACCGGCAGTACAAACGGTTCCAGCGTGCGTTGGCAGACCAGCGTCAGCGAAGCCCGCGCGCGAACGTCGACGTAGCTGATACCCAGTTCGTCGCGTCCGAAATCCAGCTCGAACTGCAGCAGACCATCGGTACTTGCCAGCATCCCGCACAGGCGGGACATGGTCGCGATGGGTAGCGTTCCCTCGAACGAACGCCGCGCCGAGACCATGCGCCAAGCGTCCACGGACTCTGGCAGTGTCACGGACATAATCGCGAAATGTTAGGTTCGAAGCCGTCCGAAGTCAACTGGCATGGCGCCGGAACGGCCCTGCACCGCCCCGGCAGCCGCTTATTTTGCCTGATCCGGCCCCGATGCGGCAGACTGAATCTCCCTGCCGCCTGAGCCACTACCCCTTGAACTCTTATCTGACGCTCGGTGCCGCTGCGTTGCTGGGGCTGCTGATCGCCCTGGTGGGCGCGGCCCTGCTGTTGCGCCGGCGCCAGACACTGCGCGGCAGCAGCCTCAAGACCCTGCTCGACCTGGCCGACCGGCTGGAAACCGACCTGAAGACCTGCCGCAGCCGCCTGCAGCAGGCGCATGCGGTGATGTCGCTCAATCCCGACCTTCCCGCCGCCAGCGAACAGGACGCCCAACACGCGATCGACGCCGGCCTGCGCGCGCTGTTGCAACAGCGCCTGTGGATCCGCGACCGCTCGCCGAACGCCAGTCAGCACGAACTGGACGAGGCTGCCGCGTCGATGCGCAGCGCCCGCGACCGCCTGCAACCCTTGTTGAAGGCCCTCGACCAGGCCCAGACCGACCTGAACAGCGCGATGCGCGAACATATCCGGCGCGAGTCGGACACATGATCCCGACCCGTCAACCGCCACGCATCGTGCTGGGTTCGACATCGCGCTACCGCGCCGAGCTGCTGCGCCGGCTGCTCGCGGACTTCGACCAAACCGCACCCGGCACCGACGAAACCCCCTTGCCGGACGAAGCACCCGCGGCGCGCGCCCTGCGCCTGGCGATCGCCAAGGCCGCAGCGGTCGCGCGCGACTATCCGGGCGCCCTGGTGATCGGCTCCGACCAGGTCGCCGAGCTCGACGGCCTGATCCTCGACAAGCCCGGCACCGCCGAACGTGCTCGCGCCCAGCTCGCCGCCGGTTCCGGCCGCGAGGTGCACTTCCATACCGCGCTGTGCCTGCTCGATACGCGCGATGGCCGTCGGCATACCCATGTCGACCACACCCGCGTGCGCTTCCGCACGCTGGACGCGGCGGAAATCGCCCGCTATGTGGAACGCGAACAGCCGCTGGACTGCGCCGGCAGCTTCAAGTGCGAAGGTCTCGGCATCAGCCTGTTCGAGGCGATCGACAACTCCGACCCCAGCGCACTGATCGGCCTGCCGCTGATCGCCCTGGCGCGGCTGTTGCGCGAAGCAGGCATCGCCCTGCCCTAGCAAAGCGGCAGTTACACTGCCCCTCGGTCTCACCTTGCCAGCGAAGAACCCGCATCCATGTCCGCCATCACCCAGCCCCACGACGAACCGCTGCAGCAGCGACTGGATGCCGCGATGGCCCAGGTCAACCGCGTGCTGCTGGGCAAGCCGCGCCAGGTGAAGCTCGCCTTCACCTGCCTGATCGCCGGCGGCCACCTGCTGCTGGAAGACGTACCCGGCGTGGGCAAGACCACCCTGGCGCATGCGCTGGCGGCCACCTTCGCGCTGGAGTTCCAGCGCGTGCAGTTCACCAGCGACCTGCTGCCGTCGGACATCATCGGGGTCAGCGTGTACGAGCGCGAGACCGGCCAGTTCCGCTTCCACCCCGGCCCGATCTTCACCGGCCTGCTGCTGGCCGACGAGATCAACCGCGCCAGCCCGAAGACGCAAAGCGCGCTGCTGGAGGCGATGGCCGAAGGCCAGGTCACCGTGGACGGCCAGACGCATGCGCTGGCGCAGCCGTTCTTCGTGGTCGCCACGCAGAATCCGCTGGATCTCAACGGCACCTTCCCGTTGCCCGACTCGCAGCTCGACCGCTTCATGCTGCGGCTGTCCCTGGACTACCCGGATGCCGCGGCCGAGCGCGCCCTGCTCACCGGCAGCGACCGTCGCGACCTGCTGGCCCAGCTGATGCCGCAACTCGATGGCGCGGCGTTGCTTGCGCTGCACCGGCAGGCGCAGGCGATCACCGCCAGCACCGCCCTGCTCGACTACCTGCAGGCCCTGCTCGCCGCCAGCCGGCGCCACGCCGACATCCGCGTGGGCTTGTCGCCGCGCGCCGGCCTGGCGCTGCTCGCCGCGGCGCGCGCGTGGGCGCTGCTCAGCGGCCGCGGCCACGTGCTGCCGGAAGACATCCAGGCGCTGTTCGTGCCGCTGGCCGCGCACCGCCTGCTGCCTGCGCGCGGTGCCAACGGCGACACGCTGGCGCGGCAGCTGCTGGCCGAGGTGGCGGTGGATTGATGCGCGATCTGCTGCAGCGCCTGCAACGATGGGCCGAACGCCGGCTGCCCGCACTCACCCGCTACCGCCGCCCGGAAAGCCTGCCGATCGAACTGCATCGTCGGCGCATCTACATCGTGCCGACCGGCTTCGGCCTCGGCTTCTCCGTCCTGCTGCTGGTGATGCTGGTGGGCGCGCTGAACTATGCCAACAACGCCGCCCTGCTGCTCACCTGCCTGCTCGGTGCGGCCAGCGCCGCCAGCATGCTGGTGGCGTTCCGCAGCCTCGACGGTTTGCGCCTGGGCCACATCCGCGCCGGCCATGCGGTCGCCGGCCAGCCCCTCGAACTCACCCTGACGTTCGACTCCGGCCGCCCACGCAACGCCATCCGCGTCGACCTCGATGACCGCACCATCGCCTTCGCGCTGAATGGCCGCGCCAGCACCCACGTGAAGCTGGCCCTGCCTACCGCGCAGCGCGGCTGGCAGCCGCTGCCGCGCCTGCGGGTGTGGACCAGCTGGCCGCTGGGCCTGTTCCGCGCATGGAGCTGGCTGCATCCCGAGCAGTCGGTACTGGTATGGCCGCGCGCGGAAACCGCCGGGCCGCAGCCGCACGCTCCCGCCGACGACGCCCGCCACATGCGCCTGCATCGCGGCGACGAACTGGCCGCACTGCGCGACTACCGCGCCGGCGACCCGCAACGACATATCGCCTGGAAAGCCAGCGCCCGCCACGAGAACCTGCTGGTGAAGGATTTCGAGCAGCCGCAAAGCCGTCCGCAATGGCAGCTGGACTGGCGCCGGCTGGGCGGACTGGACAACGAGGCGCGCATCGCCCGGCTGGCGCGCTGGTTGAACGAGGCGCAGGCCCAGCGTGGCCATTACAGCCTGTGGCTGCCCGGCAACGAAATTCCCGGCGGCAGCGGGCCGCTGCACTACGCGCATTGCATGAGCGCGCTGGCGCAGCTGCCATGACGTCGCCACCGGCCAGACTGCCGCGCGAACGGCCGATCGACGCCCGCGCGTTCGACCTGCTCAGTCTGACCATGGCGCTGGTGCTGGGCCTGCATTCGCCGCACCTGCCGTGGTGGCTCGGCGGCGCGCTGGCGCTGATCCTCGGCTGGCGCTGGTGGCAGCGACGGCGCCAGGCCGGCCGGGTGCCGCGCTGGCTCAAGCTGCCGTTGCTGGTCCTGCTGACGCTGGCGGTGATCGTGCAGTACGGCAACATCTTCGGCCGTGAGCCCGGGACGGCGCTGGCGGTCGGCCTGCTGATCCTGAAGCTGCTGGAAACCGAGACGGCGCGCGACGTGCGCGTGGGCATCAGCTTCGCCTGCTTCGCGCTGATGGCCGCGCTGCTGTTCGACCAGGGCCTGATCGCCACCGTGGTGGTGGCGTTGGGCCTGCTGCCGGCGCTGGCCACCTTGCGCGCGCTGGAACCGGGGCAGTTGCCGAGCAGCCTGCCGCGCGCCTTGCTGCCCGGCCTGGCGCTGTCGGCGGCGGCCTTGCCGCTGGCCCTGCTGGCCTTCCTGCTGGTGCCGCGACTGAGCTCGCCGTTGTGGGGCGCGCCGTCGCAGGACCAAGCACGCACCGGCCTCGGCGACAGCATGACGCCGGGCAATTTCACCGACCTGCTCACCGACGATCATCCGGCGATGCGGGTCAGTTTCGACGGTGCGCCGCCGCCACCGGACCGGCGCTATTTCCGCGCCTACGTAATGTGGAATTTCGACGGCCGCAGCTGGCGCCAGCTCGATCCGCGATACGCCCCGCCACGGCAGCCGGCGCCGCTCGAGGTCGCCAGCTCGATCCGCTACCAGATCAGCCTGCAACCCACCCGGCGACGCGTGCTGCCGATGCTGGACGTGCCGCTGCAGGCGCCGGCGCAGGCCACCCTGCAAGCCGACCACGAGGTGATGGCCGACAAGCCGGTCAACGACCAGCTCAACTACGCCGCGCGCTCGGCGCTGCAGTACCGGCTGCAACCCAGCCTGGACGAGCGCTCGCGCCGCCTCGGCCTGCGCCTGCCGGCGGATTTCAATCCGCGCACGCACGCACTAGCCGCGCAATGGCGGCAGCGTTACGGCGGCGACGATGCCGCGATCGTGCAGGCCGCGCTGGGCCTGTTCCACGACGGCGGCTTCCGCTACACGCTGGCGCCGGCCCCGCTGGGACGCGACTCGGTGGATGACTTCCTGTTCGACACCCACGAAGGTTTCTGCGAGCACTATTCGTCGGCGTTCACCGTGCTGATGCGCGCGGCCGGCATCCCGGCACGGGTGGTCACCGGCTACCAGGGCGGCTACTGGAACAAGTACGGCAACTACCTGCTGGTGCGCTATTCCGACGCGCATGCGTGGAGCGAGGTCTGGCTGGCCGGGCGCGGCTGGGTGCGCGTCGATCCCACCGGCGCGGTACGCCCGGAGCGCGTTTCGCTGGGCGCGGCCGCGGCCGCCGGCGACCAGTTGTCCTGGTACCGCAACGACTGGCTGCAGGGCCTGCGCAATCGCTGGGACATCGTCAACCGCTGGTGGGACCAAGGCGTTATCGGCTTTGATGCGCTACGCCAGCGCGGCCTGCTGACACCGTTCGGCATCCGCGATGCCGACACGGCGACGCTCGGCGTGCTGCTGGCGATCAGCAGCGTGCTGTTCATCGCGATCGGGCTGGCGTGGGCATTGTTGCGGCGGCAGCCGCGCGACCCGTTGCGCGGCGCGCTGCGCGAGCTGGAGCGGAAGCTGGCGCGCAAGGGCATTGCGCGCCGCCCCGCCGAAGGCCCGCAGCATTACCTGAGCCGCGCCGCCCGTGCGCTGCCAGGCCAACGCGATGAACTGGCAAGCCTGATGAGGAGTTACCTGGAACTGCGTTATGCCCATGACGAACCGCCGACTGAACCATTGCGCGCGTTCCTGCACGCCGTGCGGGATTTCCGTATCGTCAACGTGGTCAAATAAGAGCCGACACGACGGCGCAGGCCGTCGCCCATGTATGGAGAAATCCCCATGTCCCTGTACCGCCCATTGACCCTCGCCGCCGCGCTCGCCCTGTTGGCCGGGTGCGCGACGATTCCGAAACCGCTGGAAGGCACCTACACCGACGTCTCCACCGCCAGCGCCCAGCAAGGCGGTGCGGGCGGTACCCGCGTCCGCTGGGGTGGCGAGATCATCAAGACCGAACCGGGTCCGCAGCAGACTTGCTTCTACCTGCTGTCGCGCCCGCTGGACAGCCAGGCGCGCCCGAAAGCCGGCAACACCGGCGAGAACCTGGGCCGCTTCGTCGCCTGCCGTGACGGCTTCTACGATCCGGAAGTGTTCGTGCGCGGCCGCGAGCTGACCGTCACCGGCACGCTGCACGGCACGGTGTCGCAGAAGGTGGGCGAGTTCGACTACGCCTATCCGCGCGTGGAGGCCGACGTGGTCTACCTGTGGCCGAAGCGCCCGATCATGGTGAATTACCCGCCGGGCTTCTATGACCCGTTCTGGGGTCCGGGCTTCGGCCCGTACTGGGGCGGCTATCCTTACTACGGCGGCTACTATCCGCGCCGCGTGATCGTGGTGCGGCCGCCTCCGCCGCCCCCGCCGAAGAAGTAAGCGCATATGAAAACGCCGGCTCGAAGCCGGCGTTTTCATATGCGGGATGCGGCGCCGGCGTGCTCAGCCCGGCGGCCAGTGCATGCGGCGCCCCGCCAGCAGGTGCACGTGCAGGTGGTAGACGGTCTGCCCGCCATCCTCGTTGGTGTTGATCACCGTGCGGTAACCCTGCTCGGCAAAACCTTCCTGCTTCGCGTACGCCGCCGTGGCCAGCAGCAACTTGCCGAGCAGCTCGGCGTCACCCACCGTCGCGTCGTTGAGCGTGGCCAGCGGCCGCTTCGGAATGAACAGCACATGCACCGGCGCCTGCGGATTCAGGTCGCGGAACGCCAGCACCTCGTCGTCCTCGTAGACGATGTCGGCCGGAATCTCGCGGCGGACAATCTTGCTGAAAATCGTGTCGCTCATGATCGGTTTCCTGAAGGATGGCTCAATCGAGCAGTTGCCGCCCGCCGAACGCATGCGCCAGCGTGCTGCGGTCGACGTATTCCAGTTCACCGCCCAGCGGCACGCCGTGCGCCAGCCGGGTCGGCCGCACGCCGCCGGCGCGGGCCAGCTGGGCCAGGTAATGCGCGGTGGCCTCGCCTTCCACGGTGGGATTGGTAGCGATGATCAGCTCCTCGATCTCGCCCTCGCCCAGGCGCTGGGTCAGTTGCGCCAGTCCCAGTTCTTCCGGGCCCAGCCCATCCAATGGCGACAATCGGCCCATCAGCACGAAGTACTGGCCGCGGTAGCCGGTGGCCTGTTCGATCGCCGCCAGGTCGGTGGGCGACTCCACCACGCACAGCACCTGGCGGTCGCGGCTGGAGCTGGAACACAGCGAACACAGCGGCTCCTCGCTGAAGTTGCGGCAGCGCTCGCAATGGCCGATACGCCGCATCGCCTGCTCCATCACCGCGGCCAGCTTCAGGCCGCGCTCGCGCTCGCGCTCCAGCAGATGGAAGGCCATCCGCTGCGCACTCTTGCCGCCCACGCCGGGCAGGCAGCGCAGGGCTTCGATCAGGTCGGCGAGGAGGGGGGAACCGCTCATTCGATGCCGAGCCTCAGAACGGCATCTTGAAGCCGGCCGGCAGGTTCATCCCGGCGGTGACGCCGCCGAGCTTGTTCTTGCTGACTTCGGCCACCTTGTTCACCGCGTCGTTGATCGCGGCGGCGACCAGGTCCTCGGCCATCTCGGGATCGTCGGCAAACGTCTGCCGGTCGATCTGCACGCGACGCACCTCGTGCGCACCGGTCATCACCACGCTGACCAGGCCGCCACCGGCGCTGCCGGTGACTTCGAGTTTCGCGATTTCCTCCTGCGCACGCTTCATGTCTTCCTGCATGCGCTGCGCCTGCTGCATCAGCTGGCCGATCTGTCCTCTCATCACACTGCTCCGGATTCGCTGTCAAAAGGTTTGATGGACTGCGGCACCACGCGCGCGCCGAACTCGCGCTTCAGCGACTGCACCAGCGGGTCGCCCTCGATCGCCTGTTCGGCGGCGGCCTGGGCCGCATCGCGCGCCTGCGCGGCACGCGCCGCCGGGGTCTGCGCGGCAGCAGTCTGGCTGCTGTTGACGAAACGCAGGCGGATGCGCTCGCCCAAAGCCTGGCCGATGCGTTCCTCCATCTGGCTCACCATCGGCTCCACCGCCAGGCTCATGTGCGCCGGCTGCAGCGCCAGCACCAGGGTCTGCCCATCGCGCTCGCGCAATACCGCATTCTGCGCCAGCAGGCCGAACGGCCCGCGCAGGCCGGCGCGCTCGATCAGCGTCTCCCAGTCCGGCAAACCGTTCTCGTCCCGCGTGATCGGGGCAGCGGCAGCGGCTGGCGTCGATGCCGGTGCCGCGCGCGGCGGTGGTGGGGCTTCGTGCTGACGTTCCGGTGCAGCGGCAGGCCGTGCCGACGCCGGTGCCGGAGCGGCAGGACGCGACGGCGCCGACGTCGGTCGTTCCGTGCGCGTGGCGGGTGCGCCATCGCCGGGACGGAACGCCAGCATGCGCAGCAGCGCCATCTCGAAACCGGTGCGCGCATCCGGCGCCAGCGCCAGGTCGCGCCGGCCCGAAGTGGCGATCTGGTAATACAGCTGCACGTCTTCCGGGGTGATCCGCTCGGCCAGCGCCGCCACCGCGCCGTCGTCGTCACCGTCCTCGTCCGGTCGGTAGCCGGGAATCAGCTGGATCAGCTGCAGCCGGTGCAGCACGCTGGCGATGTCGTCCAGCACGCCGCCGAAGTCCGGCGAGTACGAGGCAATCTGCGTGCATTCGGCGAGCAGCCGTTCGCCGTCGCCGGCGGCCAATGCGTCGAGCACGCCGAGCACCTGTCCGCGCGCCACGCTGCCGAGCATGGTGCGCACGTCGTCGGCATGCAGCGCGCCACCGCCGTAGGCGATCGCCTGGTCCAGCAGCGACAGGCCGTCGCGCAGCGAACCATCGGCCGCGCGGGCCAGTTCGCCGATCGCGCTGTCTTCGTAGGCGATGTTCTCGGCGCCCAGGATGTGCCGCATCTGGCCGGAGATCTGTTCCGGCAGCAGCCGCTTCAGGTTGAACTTCAGGCAGCGCGACAGCACCGTCACCGGCAGCTTCTGCGGGTCGGTGGTGGCGAGCAGGAACTTCACGTGCGGCGGCGGTTCCTCCAACGTCTTCAGCAACGCGTTGAACGCGTTCTTCGACAGCATGTGCACCTCGTCGACCAGGTACACCTTGAAACGGCCGCGCGACGGCGCGTACTGCGCGTTCTCGATCACCTCGCGCACGTCGTCCACGCCGGTGTTGCTGGCCGCGTCGATCTCCAGCAGATCGACGAAGCGCCCTTCGTCCACCGCCGTGCACACCGAGCACTCGCCGCAGGGGTCGGCCGACTGCCCGCGCTCGCAGTTCAGTGACTTGGCGAAGATGCGCGCAATGGTGGTCTTGCCGACGCCGCGGGTACCGGTGAACAGGTAGGCATGGTGCATGCGCCCGGTGTCGAGCGCATTGGTGAGCGCGCGCACCACGTGTTCCTGCCCGACCAGTTCAGCGAACTTGCGCGGACGCCACTTGCGGGCGAGTACCTGATAAGACATGCCTGACTACCTTGGGGCGAAGACTGATTGTGCCAAGTCAGAGGGGGTAAGTCAGTAAAAGCGCAGTCCGGAAATGGCGGCGGCCCCGCCAGCCACACCCCGGCACCCGAATCATTCGCTACCGTTGCTTCCTTCCGGACCTGGCGGAGTTTGCGAACTATCGTCGCGGGGGGACCGACGGGGCCACCATGGACGTCAAGCGATGCACGCTTGCTGATTTTCTGCTGCGCCGGCCTGCAAGTCCGTCGCGTGACTCAAATTCTGGCGGAGAGAGCGGGATTCGAACCCGCGATAGGTTTTACCCTATACACACTTTCCAGGCGTGCTCCTTCAACCACTCGGACACCTCTCCGCATAAAACGGTCTTTGCCGGCAATCCTGTCCTTCAAAGAGTCAGTAAGAATAGCGGCAGGCCCCCATACAGGCAAGCGAACAGGCGCTGATTCAGCCAGCGTCGGCCCGGAGCTCCGCCGGGGCGTGCAAGGCGACACGTTCGCCCGGACTGGCGACGCGGTAGCCGAGCGAGGCCAGCGCCGTACCGTCTGCCTCGCTGCCGTAGTGGTACAGCAGCAGCCGGGCGCGCAAGGCATCGGGATACTCGCGTTCGATGTCGTCGATGCCCGTATGCGACGGGTTGCCCACCAGGCCGCAATCGTGTGCGATCAGCCCGCCGCCACCGGCATGGCGCGCCAGTACCTCGGGAATCGGGCGGGTGTCGCCGGTATAGGCGAAGCTGCCATCCAGGGCGAGGCCATACGAGGTTCCGGGCACGTGATGGCGGGTGGCGAACACGTCGAACCACAGCCCGTCCAGCCAGAAGCCACGCGTGCACGGGATCAGCCGGAACGCCTCCCAGAAATTCGCGCCGCCCTCGGCGAGCGCACCGGGGTAATCGGCGACGCGCGTCTGCAGCCACGGCATGAGTGTGGCGTGGACAAACACCCGGGTGGTACCGCGCAAGCGCGGGTCGAACCACAGGCGGATGAACAGCTGCTCCAGCCCGGCCACGTGGTCCATGTGGGTATGCGTGATGAACACGGCCGGCGGCAACGCGT
This sequence comes from Rhodanobacter soli, assembly GCF_040548735.1. Taxonomy (NCBI): domain Bacteria; kingdom Pseudomonadati; phylum Pseudomonadota; class Gammaproteobacteria; order Lysobacterales; family Rhodanobacteraceae; genus Rhodanobacter; species Rhodanobacter soli. The sequence goes on from NZ_JBEPSD010000001.1 coordinate 391,815, forward strand.
CGTACGCCGCCACGTAGCGATCGAGCGTGTCGGGGCCGCAGTCGATCAGCAGCAGCGGTACGCCGGCGCGTTCCAGCACCACGGCCGACGAGCCCAGCTCCACCGCGTGCGCGGCGCCCACGCCAAGAAAATGCAGATGCCAGTTCATGGGGCCAGCGTACGCCCGTAGCGATACAGCAGTGGTTGCCAGATGTTCTTCTCGAATGCCGCCTCGCCGTCGGCGGCTGCGCCAAGCTTGAGCAGCGACCGGCGCAGACGCTGCAGGTTCGCCCGCTGCCAGGCGGTGGCCGGGATGCGCATGCGGCCACGGTCGAAGTCGATCAGATACAGCGCACCCGGCGTCACCAGCACGTTGTGCGCGTTCAGGTCGGCATGCCAGACGCCGTCGCGATGGAAGCGTGCCACCAGCGCCCCGACCTCCTCCGCCAACTCGCCATCCAGCCGCCTTGCCGCCAGGCACTCGGCCAGGGTCTGCGCGTCGGCGATGCGGCGGGTGATCAGATCGGCGGCGTAGTACGGTCCATGCCGGCAATAACGCGCGGCCACCACCTCCGGACCGGGCAACTCCAGCCGGGCGATCTCGGCGAGCAGGCGAAATTCCGCGAACGGACGCGTGCGATCGGCACCGGTCCACAGATACCGGTCTCCCATCAGCGCGGCGACCAGGCCACCGCGACGATAGTGCCGCAGCACGCATTCGCCCACCGGCGTGGCAACGATCGCGACGCCGCCGCGACCGCCCGCCTGCGTGCGCAATGCGCCGCGTTCGCGCCAGTAGTCGGGCGCGAACCAGTCGTGTTCGACTTGTGGCGATACCTCGGCGTCGAACAGAATCGCGCCTTCGGCATCCTTGTGGGTTCGTTCCTGCATCATCATGCCCAGTGACTGCCCGCGATTCTAACCCAGGCCTTATGACAACCCCTGCCTCGATCTGCCTGCTGCGCACCTCCGCCATCGGCGACGTCACCCACGTGGTGCCGCTGCTGCGCACCCTGCAGCAGGCGTGGCCGCAAACTTCGTTGACCTGGATCGTCGGCAAGCTGGAGCGCAGGCTGGTCGGCGACCTGCCCGGCGTGGAGTTCGTCACTTTCGACAAGGCCGCCGGCTGGGCCGGCATGCGCGCCGTGCATGCGGCATTGCGCGGGCGGCGTTTCGATGCGTTGCTGCAGATGCAGGTGGCGCTGCGCTCGAACCTGCTGAGCCTGGGCATCAAGGCCGAGCGGCGCATCGGTTACGACCGTGCCCGCGCGAAGGACCTGCACGGCCTGGTGGTCAACGAACGCATTCCGGCGCGCAGCGGCGAGCACGTGCTGGATGCGATCGGCAGCTTCTGCGAGCCGCTGGGGCTGAAGCAGACCCAGGTACGCTGGGACATCCCGGTTCCCGACGAGGCGCACGCCTGGGCCGTCGAACAACTGCCCGGCGATACGCCCACCCTGCTGGTCAGCCCCACCTCCAGCCATGCGCTGCGCAACTGGCAGCCGGAGCGTTATGCCGCGGTGATGGACCACGCGGCCTCCCGCGGCTGGCGCGTGGCGATGGTCGGCGGCCCGTCCGCCTTCGAGCGCGAAATGGCCGACGCCGTGCTGGCGGCATGCAAAGCGCCGCCGCTCGACCTCACCGGCAAGGACACGCTGAAGAAACTGCTGGCTTTGCTCGGCCGCGCGCAGCTGCTGCTGACCCCGGACTCCGGCCCGATGCACATGGCCAACGCGGTGGGCACCCGCGTGCTCGGCCTGCACGCGGCGAGCAACCCGGACCGTTCCGGTCCGTACTCCGACCGCCGCTGGTGCGTGGACAAGTACGACGAGGCCGCGCGCAAATACCTGGGCAGGCCGGCCAGCGAAATCCCGTGGGGCAGCAAGATCGAGAAGCCCGGCGTGATGGACCTGATCGGCGTGAACGAGGTGATCGAGCGCTACGAAGCCGCTGCGCGCGACATGCGGCTGTTGTAGATGTGCATCAGACCGCGCGGTAATCCTGGTACGACTTTTCCTCGACCAGCTGCGAGCCGAGCTTCAGATTGATCTCGCGCTTGAACGCCGCGCGTTCGTCGTTGCGGAAATACACCGAACGCGCCAGCTCGATGAACTCGGCGTCGAACGCCTGCGCCTTCTCCTTCAGGCGGATGCGGTCTTCGATGTCCCACAGCAGTTCGTTCACCGCCAGCAGGCTCGCACGCTCGCTGGAAATGTCGGTGCGCGAGGCCGCGTCATTGGCCCAAGTGGCGTTTAGCAGGTCCAGCTCGTTGCGCACGTTGGCCAGCTTGGCCGCGTCGGCGATCCGCCGCGACTTGATTTCCAGGATGGTGATCTTGTCGATCAATTCGCCGTAGGACACCGGTGTCTGGATCAGGCTCATGGTCTTGGCTTCCGTCAAAAAGGATGAGTCACGCCGCCGGGCGGAGTGCGCCCTGCTGCACCAGCGCGCAGACCGTGCGCACGTCGCCGTCCATCGCGCGGTCGCGGTGCATGAAACCGATGTGCCGACGCAGGACCGCATGGGCGGTGCGCACGGCGGCGCCGGCATGGAAATCGCCGGCATGGGCCAGCGCTGCGGCGAGCTGCTGCACTTCGGCGACGAACTGTTCGTAGTGCGGCTGGCCCTCGCGCGGCGCGTTGGCGATCTTCGCCGCCAGCGCCTGCCAGCCGCCGCGGCTAGCCAGCCGGCGCGCCGCGTTCAGCATCTCCTGGCGATAGTCCAGCGCCTGCGCGGCGGTGTACAGCTCCAGCGCCAGCACGTGGCCGAGGTCTTCCATCATCTCCAGCACGTGGCGCGCCTCGTTGGCGCCCATCGAGACGTGGTCCTCGGCGTTCGCGCTGGTCGGCACCGAGTACACGCTGGCCGGATGCGCGCGCGTGGCCAGGTCGTTGACCAGCGCCGCGGCGGTGTACTGCACGATCATGAAACCGGAATCGGTGCCGTCCTCGTTGCCGGTGAGGAAGGCCGGCAGGCCGTCGTTGGTGGCCGGGTCGACCAGCTTGTTGAGCCGGCGCTCGGAGATCGAGGCGAGCACGGGGATCGCCGCCTTCACGTAGCTCATCGCCAGCGCCAGCGGCATGCCGTGGAAGTGGCCGGCCGAGATCACCTGCTCCTCGATGAATTGCGCGTCGTCGTTGTCCGGGAAGATCAACGGGTTGTCGGTGACCGAATTCAGCTCGATGTCGATCACCCGGCACGCCTGCGCCCAGGCATCGCGCACCGCGCCGTGCACCTGCGGCATGCAGCGCAGGCTGTAGGCGTCCTGCGGCTGGTGCTTCTTGCCGCCCTTGAACGGCAGGAAGCGGCGGTAGAACGTCTCGCGGCCGTGGCGCTGGTTCGCCGGCACCCAGTCCCAGCCGATGTCGAAGCTGAGGGCCTGGTCGTCCGCTTCGTTCCACGCCTCGGCCCGCCACGGCTTGAAGCGCGGCACCAGGTGGTACGGAATGTCGAGCAGGGTCGAATCGGCCAGCAGCTTGCGCACGTGCGCGGCGGTTTCCACCTGGCCCGGGTGCGGACGCAACGCGTGCACTTCAGGCCGCAAGGCGCCACTGCGGCCGGCGAAGGCGTCCAGCGTCATGGCCGCGGCGAGGTCGGCGGTATCCAGCAGGTGTTCCAGCGCATCCAGCGCCAGCGCGGCGGTCGCCAGCATCTGCGCGGTGCCGTTGTTGAGCGCCAGACCTTCCTTGAACGACAGCCGGATCGGCGTGAGGCCGGCGCGCTTCAGCGCCTCGGCACCGCTCATCCGCTCGCCCTGGTAGAACGCCTCGCCGCCGCCGAGCAACACGATCGCCAGGTGCGACAGCGGCGCCAGGTCGCCACTGGCGCCGACCGAGCCCTTCTCCGGCACCACCGGCACCACGCCGGCGTTGAGCATCGCCGCCAGCGCTTCGAGCGTGCTCACGCGGATGCCGGAGTGACCGCGCATCAGCGTGTTGATGCGGATCAGCAACATGGCCCGCACCACGTCCTCGCCGAACGGTTTGCCCACGCATACCGCGTGGGTGATGATCAGGTTGTGCTGCAGTTCCTCCAGCAGCGTGCCTTCGGGCGCGTGCGGCCCATCCTTGACCAAGGCCGCGCCCGGCAACTCGTCGCGCACGCGATGCGCGCCGAGCAGCTTGTCGGCGTTGCTGCCGAAGCCGGTGGTGACGCCGTAAGTCGGCTCGCCGCAGCTGACCTTCTCGGCGAGGAAATCGGCGGCGCGCTGCACGCGCTTGAGTCCGGCCGGGGCCAGTGAAACCTTGCTGCCGTTACGCGCCACCGCCACCAACTGGGCGCGGGTGAGGCTGTTGCCGTCGAGGACGATGGTATCGATTGTGCTCACTGCTGCCTCATGGATGGGTTGCGTCGTCTGTCGTGGATCACCGGGAGTGGCATTCACCCCATCGCCGCGGCCTGCTCCAGCTCCACTCGCAGCGTCTTGACCAGTTCGCTGCGCGCCACTTCGAACTGGTCCTCGCGACGCAGGTCCTTCACCGTGACCACGCCCTTGGCGATCTCTTCCTCGCCCAGCACCACCACGAAGCGGATGCCGGCGCGGTCGGCGTACTTGAACTGCTTGCCCAGCTTGCCGCCTTCCAGCACCACCTCGGTGGCGATGCCGGCGCCGCGCAATTCGCTGGCCAGGGCCAGGTAGGTGGGCAGCTGCGCCTCGTCCATCTGGGTCACCAGCACGTCGACGGTGCTCTTTGCCGTATCGATCAGGCCGGCATCGCGCAGTTGCCAGTACAGCCGGGTCAGGCCGATCGAGATGCCGACGCCGGGCAGGTGCGACTTGGTGTACTGGCCGGCCAGGTTCTCGTAGCGGCCGCCGGAGCAGATCGAGCCGATCTGCGGGTGGTCGTTCAGCGTGGTCTCGTAGACCGTGCCGGTGTAGTAGTCGAGGCCGCGGGCGATCGACAGATTCAGCGCGTAGTGCGTCTGCGGCACGCCGAACGCGTGGATCAGGCCCAGCACTTCCTTCAATTCGCTGCGGCCCTGCTCCATCACTTCCGGGCCGGCGCCGAGCGCATCGAGTTTGTCGAACGCGTCCTGCAACGAGGTCGAGCGCACCTGCACGAAGGCGAGGATCTTCTGCACCACGTCGGCGGCGAGCCCGAATGCTTCGCCGGTCAGCGTGGCCTGCACTGCATCGGCACCACGCTTGTCCAGCTTGTCCACCTCGCGCAGCACCAGCATCTGCTGCTCGCCATCGACGATGCCCAGGCTCTCGAAGTAGCCGCGCATCAGCTTGCGGTTGTTGAGCTGGATCGTGAACGGGCCGATGTCCAGCTCGCGGAACACGCTGTAGATCACCGCCGGGACCTCGGCGTCGTAGCGCACCGACAGCGTGTCCTTGCCGATCACGTCGATGTCGCACTGGTAGAACTCGCGGAAGCGCCCGCGCTGCGCGCGTTCGCCGCGGTACACCTTCTGCATCTGGTAGCGGCGGAACGGGAAGCTGAGGTCGCGCTCGTGCTCGGCCACGTAGCGCGCCAGCGGCACGGTGAGGTCGAAGCGCAACGCCAGGTCCGGCTTCTCGCCCTGCTCCAGCGCGCCGGTGGACTGCACGAAGTACACCTGGCGCTCAGTCTCGCCGCCCGTCTTGGTCAGCAGCACGTCGGCGTATTCGATCACCGGCGTCTCCACCGCCAGGAAGCCGAAGCGCTCGTAGTTGCGGCGGATCACGTCGAGCATGCGCTGGAACGCGATCTGGTCGAGCGGCAGCAGCTCGAGCACGCCGGGCATGGTGCGGGCCGGGGTAAGCGCCATGGAATCCTCTCTGACGATGGGAGACATTCCGTCGCGCAACAGGCCGCACGACGGCAGCCGTCAAGATTAACAGAACGCCGCCGCCCTTCCCCAGCGGATCGTCCGGCGGATGCATCGAACCTGTTGCCAAGCCCCCGATCGACGATTAAGATACGCGGCTTCCCACGGGGTGTAGCTCAGCCTGGTAGAGCGCTACGTTCGGGACGTAGAAGTCGCAGGTTCGAATCCTGTCACCCCGACCAAATTCGATGAAAAAGCCGGCCTTGCGCCGGCTTTTTTGTGTGCCCGGTGCGGCTTCATCAGCCGGCCAGGGCCAACGCGGCCAGCCGGTCGAGCTCCTCCTCGACGAAACCGGCCTCCAGCCGTGCCGGGCGGTTGAACGGGCCACGCAGGCTCACCCCCATGTAGTCGCGCAACAGGGTGAAGAAAGTCTCGATCGGGTCGATGCCGTCGCGCTCGCAGCAGTGGCGGTACCAGCGCGTGCCGGCCGCGACGTGGGCCACTTCCTCGCGCAGGATCACTTCCAGGATCGCCACCGTGCGTTCGTCGCCGAGTCCACGCAGCCGTTCGATCATGCCGGGGGTGACGTCCAGCCCGCGCGCCTCCAGCACGCGCGGCACCAGTGCCATCCGCGCGGTGTCGCTGTCGGCGGTTTTTTCGGCCATCTCCCACAAGCCGTTATGGGCGTCGAAATCGCCGTAGGCATGGCCCAGCTCGGCTAGCCGGCCGGACAGCAGCGCGAAGTGGCGCGCCTCGTCGTGGGCGCAGCTGGCCCAGTCGCGGTAGTACGCCGCGGGCTTGCCTCGGTAGCGGTAGACCGCGTCCCAGGCCAGGTTGATCGCGTTGAATTCGATATGCGCGACGGCGTGCACCAGGGCGGCACGGCCTTCATCGCTGCCCAGTCCGCGCTGCGGCAGCTGGCGGGCGTTGACCAGCTGCGGTTTCGCGGGACGGCCGGGCGGACCGACCGGTTCGGGCGGCGACGCCGCCGGGTCGGCGTGCAGGTCGCCGGCCAGGAAGGCCTGCCACGCCTCGTGGGTGAGGCGCAATTTTTCGGCCGGCTCGGTGGCGTCCAGGCAGCGTTTGGCGGCGGCGTGGAGATCATTCATTTCGACAGCACGGGGCGAGCTGCAGGCTCGTCCCTGCGCTCAAACCACTCGCCGCGCGGCCTTGGCGTCGTCCGAGCGCAGCATCTCGATCTGCTCCAGATAGCGCTGGTCGAGGCCGGTGACGTATTCGCCGGAGAAGCACGAAGTGTCGAACCGCTTCAGCTCCTCGTTGCCGTCCTGCACCGCCCAGACCAGATCCTTCAGGTCCTGGTAGATCAGCCAGTCGGCGCCGAGCGTCTGCTCGACTTCCTTTTCGGTGCGCCCCGCAGCGACCAGCTCCGAGGCTGACGGCATGTCGATGCCATATACGTTCGGGTAGCGCACCGGCGGCGCGGCGGAGGCGAAGTAGACGTTCTTCGCGCCGGCGTCGCGGGCCATCTGGATGATCTGCTTCGAGGTGGTGCCGCGCACGATCGAGTCGTCCACCAGCAGCACGTTCTTCTTGCGGAATTCGAGGTCGATCGCGTTGAGCTTGCGGCGCACCGACTTCACCCGCTCGCCCTGCCCCGGCATGATGAAGGTGCGGCCGATGTAGCGGTTCTTGACGAAACCCTCGCGGAACGGCACGCCAAGCGCGCCGGCCAGCGCGCTGGCGGCGGTGCGCGCGGTGTCGGGGATCGGGATCACCGCGTCGATGCCATGGTCGGGCCGTTCGCGCAGGATCTTCTCGGCCAGTTTCTCGCCCATGCGCAGGCGCGCCTTGTACACCGAAACGTCCTCGATCATCGAGTCCGGCCGGGCCAGGTAGACGTATTCGAAGATGCACGGCGTGTGCGGCGCGCCCTCGGCGCAGCGGCGGGTGTACAGCTGGCCGGCGTCGGTGATGATTACCGCCTCGCCCGGCGCCACGTCGCGGATGCGCTTGAAACCCAGGACATCCAGCGCCACCGACTCGGACGCCACCGCGTACTCGTGACCTTCCGCCGTGATCCGCTCGCCCAGCACCAGCGGGCGGATGCCGTTCGGATCGCGGAACGCGATCAGGCCGTAGCCCAGCAGCAGGGCGATGCAGGCGTAGCCGCCGCGTGCGCGCGCATGCACGCCGGCCACCGCCTTGAAGATGTGGTCCGGGGTCAGCTCCATCCGGTCCTGGATCTGCAGCTCGTGCGCCAGCACGTTCAGCAGCACCTCGGAATCGGAATCGGTGTTGATGTGGCGGCGGTCGTCCTGGAACATCTCGCGGCGCAGCGCGTCGGTGTTGACCAGATTGCCGTTGTGCGCGAACGCGATGCCGTACGGCGAGTTGACGTAGAACGGCTGGGCCTCGGCCGAGCCTTCCGAGCCGGCGGTGGGATAACGGCAATGGCCGATGCCGATGCGCCCGCGCAGGCCGCTCATCGCGGCTTGCCCGAACACGTCGCGCACAAGCCCGTTGCCCTTGTGCAGGCGCAGCCGCGAGCCGTCCACCGTGGCGATGCCGGCCGCGTCCTGGCCGCGGTGCTGCAGCACCGTCAAGCCGTCATAGAGCGCCGATGCCACTTCGGTGGTACCGACAATGCCGATGATTCCGCACATGGTTTGTTGCCTGCTTCAGAGGGTATGTTCAGAAAGTGGGGGATGGGCCGGCCGTGCTGGCCGCCACCGCCGGGCGCATCACGCTCGCCGCGGGCGCGGGCGTCGTGCCCGATATGGGGGCCGGCAACGCAGCCGGCAAGCCGTGCAGGCGGCCGAGCACCGCCGGCGGATGGAGGTACTCGCGGACGCTGGGCGGCACCTGCTGGCTCAGCCAGGCCGCCACGTGCTGGAAGCGCGGCAGCAGCACCGACCGCTGCCACCACGGATCGCGCGTGAACGCGGTGAAGCCGATCAGGAACACCAGCAGGGTCACCAGCAGCACGCCGCGCACGAAGCCGAACAGCATGCCCAGCAGCCGGTCGGTGCCGGACAGCCCGGTGCTCTCGATCAGCTTGCCGATCACGAAACGCAGCAGCGCGCCGAGGACCAGCACGGCGACGAAGCACAGCCCGTAGCCCACGATGATCCGCGCCGACGGCAGCTCGATCACCTGCCTGAAACGCTCCGCCACCATCGGGCCGAACGTCCACGCCACCCAGAACGCGGCGATCCAGATCGCCAGCGCCATCACTTCGGAGATCAGGCCACGCCACAACCCCACGAATACCGACAGGGCCAGCACGCCGATGATGATGTAGTCGGTCCAGTTCATCCGTTCATCCGCCTGGTCCGCGTGCCGGTACCGGCATCAGGGCACCGACACGACGTTGCCGTCGATGCCCAGCTTCGCCTTGATCTGGTCGTGTACGCGCGTCGCGTCGCTGCGCTGGGTCTGCGGGCCGGCGCGCACGCGCCACAACCGCTTGCCGCCGGACTGCACCGAATCGACGAAGCCGTCGAAACCGTTCGCGCGCAACTTGTCGCGCAACGCATTCGCATCGGCCTGGTTGCTCATCGCCGCCAGCTGCACGGCCCAGCCACCCGCCTTGGCGGTGGTTGTGGCCGCAGGCGGCTGTGTCGCCGCTGCGCTGCTTTCGTGGCTGGCGTCCTGTTCGAGCCGGGCCGGCACGCCGGGAATCGACTGGGTGATCTTCAGCCGCGCAGCCTCGGCCGCGGCGCGCGTTTCGAACGGCCCGGCGATGACCAGGGTGCGCGACTTGCCGGCCTGGGTGATCGCATGGCCGCTGACCGGGTAACCCAGCCCGCGCACGCGGCGTTCCAGGTTGGCGGCGCCGGCTGCACTGGCGTAGGCGCTGAGGTTGAGCGTGTAGTTGCCGCGTCCCGCGGCGGGTGCCGCCGCTGCAGAAGCAGACGACGCGACCGGGGTCGTCCGGGGCGGCGTGGCGACCGCCGGCTGCGGCTTGGTCGCCGGCGGTGCGCTGGTGTTTGCCGTGGTCTGCTGCGGGATCACCGGCTGGCTCGGCGACGTGCCCGAACCGGTGGTCACCGTGGTCGGTTGCGGCGGCTTGCCGGCTTCGGGGTCGGTCTCGACGTCGCGCGGGCGGCTGGAACCGATGTCCACCGTGGCCAAGCGATCACTGGATGCCGGCGTCACCGACTGCGCCGATGCCGCGGCGGTGCTCGAGCCGCTGGCAGCGGTATCCGGAGTCAGGCTCATGGTCCGGGTTTGCAGGTCGCGATCCGGCGCCGGCGGGATCGCCAGGCTGACCGCCTGGTCGCCACCTGGAGCCGGCGGGGTACTGGAAAAGAACATCGGCACGAACAGAACCGCCAACGCGATCAGGACGGCGGCTCCCAGCAGGCGTGTTTTCAAGTTTTCGCTCCAGGGCGGCAAACGCGGTGCACAACGGCGCGATTATACCTGCCTGCGCCGGATGCCATGAGCCACCTTCAGCCGATGCGTTCAGCGAGCACAGCGCTGGCCACGAAAAACGAGCCGAACGCCAGGATGCGTTCGTCCGGTTGCGCCGCCGCACGTGCTGCCGCCAGCGCGGCGGCCACGTCGGCATGCGTATCGAACGGGGCCTGCGGCAAGGTTTGCTGCAGGATCGCGGCCAGCGCCGCCACCGCCATGCCGCGCGGAGTGGCCCGATCCAGCCCGGCCAGGTGCCAGTGGCCGATGCGCGTGCCGAGCGCGCCGATCACTCCCGCCACGTCCTTGTCCGCCAGTGCACCGTACACCGCGTGTACCCGTGCCGGCGGCTGCGCATCCAGCCATTCGGCCAGCGCGCGGGCGGCCTGCGGGTTGTGCCCCACGTCCACGATGACCGGCGGTTCGCCACCGAGCGACTGCAGCCGCGCCGGTACGCGCACCTCATGCAGGCCGGCGCTGACCGCCGCGAAGAAAGCGCTGGGCGTGAGCGTCCCCAGGTCGAGCGCATGCAGCGCGGCAATCGCCGCCGCCGCATTTGCATACTGCACCGGCGCCGCCAGCGCGGGATCGGGCAGTTCCATCGCGCTGCCGTCGCGGTGGCGCCAGCGCCAGCCATCCTCGTGCCGCTCGACGCCGAAATCGATCCCGGCCCGCTCGACCCGTGCGCCGCGGGCGGCCAACGCATCGAGCAGGCCGGTAGGCGGATCCAGCTCGCCCACGATCGCCGGCCGCCCGGCCCGCGCGATGCCGGCCTTCTCGCGGCCGATGCTGTCGCGGTCCGGGCCCAGCCAGTCCATGTGGTCCAGGTCCACCGTGGTGATCACCGCCACGTCGGCGTCGATGATGTTGACCGCATCCAGTCGCCCGCCCAACCCCACTTCCAGCACCGCCACGTCGACGCCGGTGCGGGCGAACAGGTCCAGCGCGGCCAGCGTGCCGAACTCGAAATAGGTCAGCGGGACAGAACTATTCGGAGTGTCCTCCCGCGCCGCCTCGATCCGCTCGAACGAGGCGACCAGCGCGGCGTCATCGGCATTCGCGCCGTCGATGCGCACGCGCTCGTTGTATTCCAGCAGGTGCGGCGAGGTGAACGCGCCCACGCGCAGGCCGGCGGCGGTGAGCATCGCCTCCAGCAAGGCGACGGTGGAACCCTTGCCGTTGGTGCCGCCGACCGTGATCACCTGTTTCGCCGGCGCCGGCGCACCCATCCGCTGCCACACTTCACGCACCCGGTCGAGCCCCAGCTCGATGGTATGGACGTTGACGCGTTCCTGGTACGCCAGCCATTCGGCGAGAGTGCGGCTCATGCGGTGACTTTGTGCAAATGGAAAGCACAAAGTTTAAAGCATCGTCTCAAACGAACGGATGAATGCCGCTGCAGTGCAAGCCGCCCATCGGGGACACGGCGTCACAACGTCGTCTTGCGCAGGCGCAGCGCGTTGCCCACCACCGACACCGAACTCAGGCTCATCGCCAGTGCGGCGATCATCGGCGACAGCGTGATACCGAACCACGGATACAGCACACCGGCCGCCAGCGGCACGCCGACCGCGTTGTAGACGAAGGCGAAGAACAGGTTCTGATGAATGTTGCGCACGGTCGCCTGCGACAGCTTGCGCGCCCGCACGATCGCGCCGAGTTCGCCCTTCACCAGGGTCACTTGCGCGCTCTCCATCGCCACGTCGGTGCCGCTGCCCATCGCGATGCCGATGTCGGACGCCGCCAGCGCCGGCGCGTCGTTGATGCCGTCGCCGGCCATCGCCACACGGCGGCCCTCGGCCTTGAGCCGGTTCACCACCGCGGCCTTGTCGGCCGGCGACACGTCGGCGTGCACTTCGTCGATGCCCAGCGTGCGCGCGACCGTCTGCGCAGTGGTGGCGTTGTCGCCGGTCAGCATCACGATGCGCAGGCCCGCTGCGTGCAGCGCCGCGATCGCGGCGGGCGTGTCCGGCTTGATCCGGTCGGCCACCGCCAGCAAGGCGGCGAGCGCGCCGTCGACGGCCAGGAACATCACCGTGGCGCCCTGCCCGCGCAACTGCTCGGCGCGGGCGTTGGCGTCGTCGCCGATCGCGACGTGCGACTCGGCCATCAGTTTCGCGTTGCCCAGCACCGCCTCGCTGCCGTCCACCTTCGCGCTGACGCCGCGGCCGGTGAGCGAACGGAAGTCCGTCGCCGCCGGCGTCGGCACGCCTTCGGCATCGGCCGCCGTCACGATCGCCCGCGCCAGCGGATGCTCGCTCGGCCGCTCCAGCGCGGCAGCCAGCGCCAGCAGGCGCTCGCGCGGCTGGCTGCCCACGACCACCAGTTCGGTCAGCGCTGGCTTGCCCATGGTCAGCGTGCCGGTCTTGTCGACCACCAGGGTGTCGATGTCGCGCATGCCCTCGATTGCGCTGGCATCCTTGAACAGCACGCCGTGCTGCGCGCCGCGGCCGCTGGCCACCATGATCGAGATCGGCGTGGCCAGGCCCAGGGCGCACGGACAGGCGATGATCAGCACCGATACCGCGGCGATCAGCGCGTGCGTCAACCGCGGCTCCGGCCCCAGCAGCGCCCACGCCGCAAACGCCAGCAGCGCGACCACCACCACCGCCGGCACGAACCACGCCGCGACCCGGTCGGCCACGCGCTGCAGCGGTGCCCGGCTGCGTTGCGCCTGCGCCACCAGCGCCACGATCTGCGCCAGCATCGTCTCGCCGCCGACTTTCTGCGCGCGCATGGTCAGCGCGCCGTCCTGGTTCACCGTGGCGCCGGTCAGCGGGTCGCCCAATGCCTTGGCCACCGGCATCGGCTCGCCGGTGAGCATCGACTCGTCGACGTGGCTTTCGCCATCCAGCACCACGCCGTCGACCGGCACCTTCTCGCCGGGGCGCACGCGCAGCACGTCGCCGGCCCGCACATCGTCCAGCGCCACGTCGCTCTCGCTGCCGTCGGCAGCGATCCGCCGCGCGGTCTTCGGTGCCAGCCCGAGCAGCGCCTTCAGCGCCGCGCCGGTGCGTCGGCGCGCGCGCAGTTCCAGGAAATCGCCCAGGGTGACCAGGGTGACGATCACCGCCGCCGACTCGAAGTACACCGCGACCCGGCCGTGCATGTCGCGGAAACCGTCCGGAAAGATCCCCGGCAGCAGGAACGCCACCGCGCTGTACAGCCACGCCACGCCGGTACCCAGCGCGATCAGCGTGTACATGTTCGGTAACCACGGTTTCAGCGAACGCCAGCCGCGCGCGAAGAACGGCGCACCGCCCCACAGCACCACGATGCTGGCCAGCACCGCCTCGATCCACGCCGCCACGCCATCCCAAGGCGCAGGCAGATGCCAGCCGAACAGATGCGGTCCCATCGCCAGCACGAACACCGGCATGGTCAACGCCAGCAGCGCCTGGAAACGCTTCGTCATCGACGACAGCTCGCCGCCGTCGTCCGCGTCCAGCGTCGGCATCATCGGTTCCAGCGCCATGCCGCAGATCGGGCAATGGCCGGGGCCGACCTGCCGGACCTCGGGATGCATCGGACAGGTGTAGATCGTGCCGGGTGGTGCCGCTGGCGGTGCCGGGCGATCCTCCAGCCAAGCCGGCGGATCGGCCACGAATTTCTCCCGGCAGCGCGCGGAGCAGAAGTGATACGCATGGCCGTCGTGCTCGGCGCGATGCTTCGCGGTGAACGGGTCGACATCCATGCCGCAGACCGGGTCCTTCACCGTGCGGGCGTGCGCGTGATCGTGATGGGCGTGGCCGTGATGTTCGTGGACAGCAGGCACCTGCAGCACCGGCTTCGCTGCGCAGCAGTCGTCTGTCCCGCCATGGCCGCCGCCCAGGTGCGCCGACGGCGCGGCGTCGAACTTCGCCTTGCAGCCGCCGCCGCAGAAATGGAACGTCCGCCCGTCATGCGTGGATCGATGCTTCGAGGTGGCCGGGTCCACCGACATGCCGCAGACCGGATCGGTCGTCATTCCTGTCGTCTCGTCGCCGCCATGGCAGCATGCATGAGCGTTCATGCCGACACCTGCTCGTCGCTGAGCGCGCGCAGGATCGGACATTCCTCCGGCTTGCCATGTCCCGGACACGACGCCACCAGCTGCGCCAATCCGTCGCGCACGCGCTGCAATTCGACGATGCGCTGCTCGATCGCCGCCAGCCGTTGCTGCGCCCGCCGCTTCACCGCCTTCACTCCGCGCTGGCGGTCGGCCGACAGCGCCAGCAACTCGCGGATTTCCTCCAGCGTGAAGCCGAGATCCTTCGCGCGGCGGATAAAGCGCAGCTGCGCAACCGTGCCCTCGCCGTAACTGCGATAGCCGGAGGCGCGCCGCTGCGGCTCGGGCAACAGGCCCTCCCGCTCGTAATAACGAATCGTGTCGATCGCCACACCGACGCGCTTGGCGACGGCACCGATGGTCAGGGGGGAAGTTTGTGTGTTCATGCTGCATAGTCTAGACCTTTGATCAAGGTCTAGAGTCAAGTGACACATCGACACAGGCCATCTCTTCAATCAACTCGCCACTTTCTTTTCGTCGCGACATTTGCGACAACTCCCCTGTTCCATTCGAATACGCCACACAACAGCTACAGGGGAAAACTCATGAAGCACGTCATTCACGGCCTCGTTGCCGCCGTTGTCCTTGCTCTGATGTCAGGCTGCGCGACCACCCGCACCCAAATGTCACTCGATGTGCCGTCGCCCGGGTCGGCCGTGGTCAGCGGCGGCAAGCCCGTGGTCATCGATGCCATCCACGACATGCGCGTGTTCGAGGCCGATCCGGACGATCCCAGCACACCATCGCTGAAGAAGGGTGCGAGCTATGCGCTGGACGCAACCCAGCGCAAACAGGCGATAGCGCGCAAACGCGGCGGTTTCGGCAAAGCCTTCGGAGACATCCTGCTCACACCCGGCGAGAACGTGGAAACGGTGACGCGGCAACTGCTGACCAATGCATTCGCCACGCGCGGCTACAGCGTCGTGGACGCTGCCAATGCCCCGGCGGATGCACCACATATCAGCGTGGACATACGCCAGTTCTGGGCATGGTTCACGCCCGGCTTTTGGAGTGCCAGCATCGAGGCGAAGCTGGATACCTTGCTCAAGATCGACAGCCCGCAAGGGCATCGCCAGGTCACCGTGAAAGGGTACGGGTACAACGCCATCCAGGTCGCCCGTGAAGCCAACTGGCAGCTGGCCTACCAACGTGCGTTCGAGGATTACCTGAAACAGTTCGCCGACGCCGCAGGCAACAACGGGCTCTGAACAGCTGCGCCTGCAAAGCTGTTTGCCGTCACCTTGAGAGCGCACCTGCCGGACAATCCATCGGTTGACCAGATCTAGGCAACAGACCCTTTCAACGCCGTCCGCAGTTTCTTCAACACCACCGTAATCTCCTCCGCATCGATCACCCCATAGCCGAACGTCACTGCCGGTTCGACGCCGCGCGTCATCGCGTAATCCGCCGTCGCTTCGGCGCCGGCGGCGAAGCGCAGCACGATCGGCATGATCGTCGGTGCCAGTGCCGGATCGCGGATGCGCGCGGCGAGGTGCAGGCCGGCTTCGGAGGGGATCGGTCGCAGCCACTCGCCGAGCGCGCGCTGCAGTCCGTCGAGCAGGGCTTCGCGGCGTTCGGCATAGATCGGCCGCATGTGGCGCACGTGGCGGGCGAGATGGCCGTCGCGGATGAAGGCGGCGAGGACGGACTGCGTGATGCTGTCGCAGTGCGAGTCGACACAGTGCTTGACGGTGATCAGTCCGTCGCGCGCCCATGCCGGCGCGACCACGAAGCCCTTGCGCAACGAGGGGAACATGCTCTTGGAGAAGGTGCCCACGTAGAACACCAGGGCATCGCGGTCCAGCGTCTGCAGCGCATCGAGTGGGCGGCCACCGAAACGGAATTCGCCGTCGTAGTCGTCTTCGACGATGACGGCGCGATGGCGGCGTGCGAACTCGAGCAAGGCGCTGCGCCGGCGCAGCGACATCGCCACGCCGGTGGGCGACTGGTGCGAGGGGGTGACGCTGATGATGCGTACGTCGTCGGGCAAGCGCTCGACGCACAGGCCCTCGTCGTCCACCGGCAGCGGCACCAGTTGCGCGCCAGCGGCGGCGAACGCGGCGCGCACCGGCGGGTAGCCCGGCTCTTCCACCGCCACCTTCGTCTGTCCAGGCGTGACCAGCAGGCGGGCGATCAGGTCGAACGCCTGCTGCGCGCCTGAGGTGACGATCACGTCATCGGCCGCGCAGGCCACCGCACGGGCGAACGCGACGTGTTGCGCGATCGCGTCGCGCAATGCAGGAATGCCTTGCGATGGCGCATAGGCGAATGGCTCGCGCGAGCTTTTGCGCAGCGTCTGCGCCATCAACCGGCGCCAGATGTCGTGCGGGAAATGTCGATGATCGGGAATGCCGAGGCGGAAATTGCGCTCGGGCAACACGCGTGCGGGCGACGGCGCCATGAACGGCGTGCGCCAGACCGGCGCGAAACGCGACTCGTCGATGCCGACGCTGGCCCCGGGCGGTTTCGACGCCCGGCGCCGGGCGAATTCGGCGACTTGCGGCTTCGCGCCCTTGCGCGGAATCAGGTAGCCCTCGGCGATCAGAAGATCGTAGACGGTGACCACGGTGTTGCGCGCCACGCCCAGCGCCTCGGCGACTTTCCGGGTCGCGGGCAACGGCGCATGGGCCGGCAGGCGGCCGTCGAGGATGGCCGCGCGCAACTGCCGGTGCAACTCGTGCGCGAGCTTGCCGTGGTGGCGCGGCAGGTTCACGGGAAACGGAAAAACTGGCTCCATCGAATATCTCGCGAATGGATCAATCAAGGATCCAGATTACTCCTAGAGTGGACCTCGAAGCGACGCTCGATTCCAAGGAGACCAGGCCATGACGATGTCGATCTGCGAGACCTGCGGCACCCAGTACCCGGATACACCCAGCCACTGCCCGGTGTGCGAGGACGAGCGCCAGTACGTCGGCGCGAACGGCCAGACCTGGACGACCCACGAGGCCCTGAAGGCCACCCACGCGCTGCGCATGCAGGACGAGGCCGGTGTGCTCGGCATCGGGCTGGCGCCCGATTTCGCGATCAACCAGCGCGCGCTGTACCTGCCCACGGACGCGGGCAACATCCTGTGGGAAGCCTTGAGCCTGGTCACCGACGAGGCGGTCACCGAGCTGAAGGCGCGCGGCGGCGTGGACATGATCGCGATCTCGCACCCGCATTTCTACGCATCGATGCTGGAATGGAGCGAGGCATTCGGCAACGTGCCGATCCTGCTGCACGAGGCGGACCGCGACTGGGTACGTCGGCCGTCGCCCAACATCCGGTTCTGGCACGGCGACACGCACCGCTTGTCCGACGCGGTGACGCTGATCCGCAACGGCGGCCATTTCCCCGGCAGTACCGCGCTGCACTGGAAGGACGGCCCGCGCGCCGGCGGCGCGCTGTTCTCGGGCGACACGCCGCAAGTGGCGAGCGACCGCCGCCACGTCGGCTTCATGTACAGCTATCCCAATTACATGCCGATGCGGCCCGACGCCGTGCGCGGCATGCAGGCGCGCCTCGCGGGCTACGCGTTCGAGGACGTCTATGGCTACACCTGGGGCCGCAACATCATCGGCGGCGGTCGCGCCGCCGTCGACGCCTCGTTCGAACGCCATCTCGCCGCGCTGGCCGCCTGATCGCGCGTCCCATCCGTCCATTGAAGGAGTCCGCCCGCATGACCACCACCCGCCTGCACGACTACCTGCCCGCCCGCTTCAACACCGCGGCCGAACGGCAATGGATCCCGTCCGCGACACCGGGTAAATCCTCCAGCCCGCTGCGCTTCTTCGCCGACGACCGCGGCTTCGTGGAGCTGCTGCGCATGGAACCCGGCGTGGTGATGCCGCTGCATCGCCACAGCGGCGAGATCCATGCGTACAACCTCAGCGGCACGCGCAAGCTGTGCACCGGCGAGCTGATCGGTCCGGGCGACTATGTCTATGAGCCGCCGGGCAACACCGACTGGTGGAAGATCGTCGGCGACGAAACGATGCTGGCGCTGGTGATCGTGATGGGCACAGTCGAGTTCCTCGGCCCCGGCGGCGTGGTGACCGGCCGCGCCTCGGCCAGCACCCAGCTGGCCGACTACGAACGCTACTGCCGCGAGCATGGGCTGGCGATCCAGGACCTGCTGGACTGATCGCGGCGACGTCAGGCGGCTCAGGCCGAAGTTGGCCGACGCCTGGTGGCCGCAGCCGGCCGCTTGCCCGGGACGCACTTGGCCGTGGCGGTCGAGCAGGTGCCGGCGGACTGGCTGCAGCAGTGATCGGTCAGGTAGCCGATCAAATCATTCATCGCCTCGATCACCGGCGCGTAGTAGATGAAGCGCCCGCTCTGCCGGCTGCTCACCAGGCCCGCGTGCGACAGCTCCTTCAAGTGGAAGGACAGCGTGGCGTTGGGCAGACCCAGCTTCTCCGCGATCGCGCTGGCCGCCAGTCCTTCCGGCGCATGCTCGATCAGCAGCCGATAGACCGCCAGCCGCGACTCCTGGGCGAGCGCGGCGAGAATCGTGATGGCTTGCTTGTTCTGCATGGCGGGCAACGCTCCAACTTGTTACGGCGATTCATACCAGCGTTTGCTGCGATTGACGATGCGCACCACCGACAGCATCACCGGCACCTCGATCAGCACGCCCACCACGGTCGCCAGCGCCGCACCGGAATGCACGCCGAACAGGCCCACCGCGGTGGCCACGGCCAGCTCGAAGAAGTTGCTGGCGCCGATCAGCGCCGAGGGGCCGGCCACGCAGTGCGGCACGCCGAAACGGCGATTGAGCCAGTACGCCAGGCCGGCATTGAAATACACCTGGATCAGGATCGGCACCGCCAGCAGCGCGATGATCGCCGGCTGCGCGATGATCTGCCGGCCCTGGAAACCGAACAGCAGCACGAGGGTGGCCAGCAGCGCGAACAGCGACGCCGGCCCGAGTTGCTGCAGCAGCTTCTGCAAGCGCGCCGAGCCGCCGTGCGCAAGCACCCGGCGCCGCAGCAGCACGCTGAGCACCACCGGCACCACGATGTACAGCAGCACCGACAGCAGCAGCGTGTTCCACGGCACCGTGATCGAGGAGATGCCCAGCAGCAGCGCCACGATCGGCGCGAACGCCACCACCATGATGGCGTCGTTCAAGGCGACCTGGCTCAGCGTGAATGCCGGTTCGCCGTTGCACAGGTTGCTCCACACGAACACCATCGCCGTGCACGGCGCGGCGGCCAGCAGGATCAGGCCGGCGATATAGGAGTCGAGCTGTGCGGCCGGCAGCTGGCCGGCGAAGAGGTGGCGGATGAAGATCCATCCCAGCAGCGCCATCGAGAACGGCTTCACTGCCCAGTTGATGAAGAGCGTGACGCCGATGCCCTTCCACTGGCGGCGCACGCCGCCGAGTGCGCCGAAGTCGATCTTCAGCAGCATCGGGATGATCATCAGCCAGATCAGCACGGCGACCGGCAGGTTCACCTGGGCCACCTGCATGCCGCCCAGCGCCTCGAAACTGTCGGGAAGCAGGTGGCCCAGCAGCGTGCCGGCCACGATGCACAGCAGCACCCAGAGGGTGAGCCAACGCTCGAAGAAGCCGATGCGGGCACCCTCCGAGGAAACCGCACAAGCGGTCAGTTCTGCGGATGCCTGGCTCATGCGTCGGCTTCTTCGTCGGTGATGCTGCCGATGTGATCGAGCGCCTGTTTCAGCTCGTCGCGCCCCATCGTTTCCACCGGCAGCTTCAGCAGCGCCGTGATGCGATACAGGATCAGCGTGTGGGCACGCCGGAACGCCGCGATCGCGGCGCCCGCGCCCTGCGCCGCGGCCGGATCGGGCAGGCCCCAGTGACTTTTCACGAAGTCGCCGAACAGCACCGGGCAGGTCTCGTTCGCGGCGTTGTCGCAAACCGTGATCACGATATCCAGCGGCGGCGCGCCCGCTCCGGTGAAGCGGTCCCACGACTTGCTGCTGAGTCCCTCCGTGGCGATGCCCAGGGCCTTGAGCTCCTCGATCGCATAGGGATTGACGCGCCCGGTCGGCTGGCTGCCGGCGCTGAATGCCTCGAAGCGTCCCTTGCCCAGATGGTTGAGAGTGGCCTCGGACAGGATGCTGCGGGCCGAGTTGCCGGTGCAGATGAACAGGACGCGGCACGGGTGCATGGCGGCGGCTCCGGATTGGTTTCTATATTTCCATAATGATAGAATCATCAAACCAAAGCAACAGGAACCGCGCCGTGCCGATCCAGGATCTGCCCCATATCGCCACCGAAGTGCTGGACACCCCCAGCCTGGCCAAGCTGGCCTTGCCGGCCGACGCCGGGCACCCGCCGCGCATCCTGATCCTGTACGGCTCGCTGCGCCCGCAATCGTTCAGCCGCAAGCTGGCGCTGGAAGCCGAGCGCATCCTGCGCCAGTTCGGCGCCGAGACGCGGGTGTTCGACCCGCACGAACTGCCCCTTCTGGACAGCGTGCCGGCCAGTCATCCCAAGGTGCAGGAACTGCGCGCGCTGTCGCTGTGGTCCGAAGGCCAGGTCTGGATCAGCCCCGAGCGGCACGGCGCGGTGACCGGCGTGTTCAAGAACCAGATCGACTGGCTGCCGCTGGAAGACGGCAGCGTGCGGCCCACGCAGGGGCGCACGCTCGCCGTGATGCAGGTCAGCGGAGGCTCGCAGTCGTTCAACGTGGTGAACGCGTTGCGCGTGCTGGGCCGCTGGATGCGCATGGTGACCATCCCGAATCAGTCTTCAGTGGCCAAGGCCTGGCAGGAGTTCAACGACGACGGCCGGATGAAGCCGTCGCCGTTCTACGACCGCGTGGTGGACGTCATGGAAGAGCTGTTCAAGTTCACCCTGATGGTGCGCGGCCGCAGCGACTACCTGGTCGACCGCTACAGCGAGCGCAAGGGCGCCGCGGCGGCACGTGCGCTGGCGGCCGCGGCCGGCGTGACGGAAGACATGCCGGCGACGGCGAAAGGCGTCGCGAAAACCACGGCCGCCGCAGGCAAGCCAAGCTGCTGCGCCGGCGCAGCGTGCTGAGGCGCGGCGCCATCTGCACCGACCCTGACGAGTCAGGCCACGTGGTTGCGCCCTACGCCGTCAGCCGCACCGGCGTGCCCAGCGGTCGTACCGGCCGCCGTGCACTGGCGGTGGTGATCGCGGCGTACCAGTTGGTGAACGGCAGATGTTCGGGAGCCTCGCTGATGTCCGCCCAGACCTGTCCGGCAAGATCGAGGAAGCGCGGGTAGCGTTCGCGTTTCCAGCGAGCTGCCTGCTCGCGGAATGGGCCGAGATCGAGATGGGCAATCGCGTAACCGGCGCCGAAGCCGTGCTGGACCGGCACCACCCAGCCATCCTCCTGCACCACCAGCGGCGAGACCAGTGCAGCGAGCGGGCTGCCGCCCGCCACGTCCGCCGCGGGCGCGGGGCCGGCAAAGGCGCGGCAAGGTTCGCGGGCGATCAGCTGGCGATCGGCTACGTCGTACTGAAGCGTCAGCCGACCCTGATACTGCCGCTGCAGCCGCGCCACCTCGAGAAAGCCATACGACAACTCCAAATCATCCGGCGGCTGCAGTTCGTAATCGCGGGCGCGGCCGACCTGTTCAAGCGGATGGATCTGCAGCAGGCGCGCGCCCTCGGCACAGGCAAAGCCGGTGACCCAGTCCAGTTCGGGCAGGTTGTCCAGGGTCAGCGTGAAGATGAAACCGAACGGCACGCCCGCCGCGCGCACCAGGTCGAGCTTCGCGCGCATCTGCTCGAACGCATGTGCGCGGTTGCGCATGCGGTTGTGGCTTTCGGGCACGCCATCCAGGCTGATCGCCAGCAGGCCCAGATGCGGCGCCAGCTGCGCCAGCCGACTGGCGCTGAGCAGCAGGCCGTTGCTGGTGACCGAGGTGGCGAAGCCCAGCGCGCGCGCCGACGCCAGCAATCGCGGTAGCGGCTTCCAGGTCAGCGGCTCGCCGCCGGACAGGCCGATCGCGTTGTAGCCTTCATCGGCCGCGTCGGCCAGGAAGCGCTCCAGCACTTCCACCGACAACTCGCCCTTCTGTTCCGGCCCGGAGACCGAGTAGCAGTGCCGGCAACGCAGATTGCAGCGCAGCGTGGGATGGATCTGGATGACGTTGACGACGTCGCCGGTCGGGCCCATGGCGTTCTCGCAGCAAGACAGGACGGCGGCCGGACGATTCCGCCCGGCCGTGGATTGCACTGACCGGCCTCAGCGACCGGCGTTGCGTATGTCGACTTCGACCCGGTACCACTCCGGCACCGGGATGCCATACGGGAAGCAATACGCGGTGACCTGCATCGCGGGGCCGTTCAGCCGCATCAGCTGGCTGACCACGGGGCCGAGTTGCTTGGTATTGACCTCCAGCTGTGCCTGGATCAGGTCGATCGCCGGCTGCCCGTACTTCCACCACCACTTCACTTCATAATCGCTGCGCGCCATGCCGAGAGCCTTGGCGATGCCGGCGTGGTCGTGCGGCTTGAGCGTGAACAGTTTGGCCGAGCCTCTGCTCGCGCTGCTTGCGGTCTTGCGGGTCGTGGCCATGAGGAAAAGCCTCCTGCGCTGGATTGCCGGTTGTCCGGACGATGACGGGGATCGACGCCAGCGGAACCCGGCGGCCTGCCTGCCGCCCGGCGCCGATCGGCCCGTGCCCAATCTCAGCAAGTGACGTGCCAGCGCCCGGCAACGGCAGGAGTGCGCTGCAGCGCGCGCAAGATGAACGGCCATGCACGGAACCGGGGCTGAAATGACCCGACATGGCTGCCCGCCGGGTCACGCGATACCCACCACGGAACGACGCTCCAGTACCTGCGCCGCTGACTAAACCGGTGCATCCTCCGCCGCAACGAAGCCGCCGGTCTGCCGTTTCCACAGCCGCGCGTACAGGCCCTCGTGCGCGATCAGCTGCGCATGCGTGCCGGTCTCGACGATCTGCCCCTTGTCCAGCACCACCAGCCGGTCCATCCGCGCGATGGTCGACAGGCGATGCGCGATCGCGATCACTGTCTTGCCCTGCATCAGGATGTCCAGGCTGTCCTGGATCGCCGCTTCCGCTTCGGAGTCGAGCGCCGAGGTCGCTTCGTCCAGCACCAGGATCGGCGCGTCCTTCAGCAGCACGCGGGCGATCGCGATGCGCTGGCGCTGGCCGCCCGAGAGTTTCACGCCGCGTTCGCCGACCAGCGCGTCGTAGCCGCGACGGCCTTCGCCGTCGCTGAGGTTCGGGATGAACTCGTCGGCGCGCGCCTTGCGCACGGCCTCGGCGACCTGCGCCTCGCTGGCCTCGGGGCGGCCGTACAGCAGGTTGTCGCGGATCGAACGGTGCAGCAGCGAGGTGTCCTGGGTGACGACGCCAATTTGCGAGCGCAGGCTTTCCTGGGTGACGTGGGCGATGTCCTGGCCGTCGATCAGGATGCGCCCGGCTTCGAGGTCGTACAGCCGCAGCAGCACGTTGACCAGGGTGGACTTGCCGGCGCCGGACGGGCCGACCAGGCCGATCTTCTCGCCCGCGCGCACGCTGAGGTCGAGCCCGGCGATCACCCCGCCCTGCTTGCCGTAGTGGAAGTGGATGTGCTCGAAATGCACGCCGCCGTTGGTCACCTCCAGCGGCATCGCGCCCTCGCGGTCCTGCACCGCGCGCGGCCGCGAGATCGTGGTGATGCCGTCCTGCACCGTGCCGACGTTCTCGAAGATGCCGTTGACCACCCACATGATCCAGCCGGACATGTTGTTGATGCGGATCACCAGCCCGGTCGACAGCGCGATCGCGCCCACCGTCACCCGGCCCTCGCTCCACAGCCACAGCGCCAGCGCCGAGGTGCCCACGATCAGGAAGCCGTTGAGCGTGGTAATGCTGGCGTCCAGCGCGGTGGTGACGCGGGTCATCCGGCGCAGCTTGTCGGTCTGCTCCGCCATCGCGTCGGCGACGTAGGTTTCCTCGCGGCGCGTATGCGCGAACAGCTTCAGCGTGAGCACGTTGCTGTAGCCGTCCACGATGCGCCCCATCAGCTTCGAGCGCGCCTCCGAGGCCAGCCACGAGCGCTGCTTGATGCGCGGGATGAAGAACGCCAGCAACCCGACATAGGCGAACACCCACGCGACCAACGGCGCAGCCAGCCAGACATCCGCCTGCGCGAACAGCACGACCGCGCTGCCGGTGTAGATGGTGACGTACCAGATCGCATCGACGATCTGCACCGCCGACTCGCGCAGCGCGCCGCCGGTCTGCATGATGCGGTTGGCGATGCGCCCGGCGTAGTCGTTCTGGAAAAAGCCCAGGCTCTGGCGGATCACGTAGCGATGGTTCTGCCAGCGGATGCGATTGGTCAGGCTGGGCACGATCGCCTGGTTCACCAGCAGGTCGTGCGCGCCGATCGCCAGCGGCCGCACGATCAGCGCGACGAAACCCATCCACAGCAACTCGTTGCCGTGCCGCTGGAAGAAGTCCGCCGCCGGCGCACCCTTGGCCATGTCCACGATGCTGCCGATGAAGCCGAACAGCGATACCTCGACGATCGCCACCACGAAACCCACCGCGATCGCCACCGCGAACACCGGCCACACCTGGCGCAGGTAGAACGCGTAGAAGCGCCACACCGACGCCGGCGGCATGCCGTCGACCGGCTCCTTGAACGCGTCGATGAGGGATTCGAACCAGCGGAAGATCATGGGCATTCCGGACCTGCGGGAGCCATCTATTGTGCTTGAAGCCCGCACGATGCGGTGTGACGATGCGGCCTCTCCGTCGTGACACACGGGATCAGCAGCATGACCACCGAAACCTTCGAAGGCGCCTGCACCTGCGGTGCCATCCGTTACCGACTGACCAGCGCGCCGCTGATCGTGCACTGCTGCCACTGCAGCTGGTGCCAGCGCGAGACCGGCAGCGCATTCGCCCTGAACGCGATGATCGAGACCGACCGGCTGCAACTGCTGCAAGGCGAGCCGATCATGGTGAACACGCCGTCGGAGAGCGGCAAGGGGCAGCAGATCGCGCGCTGTGCACAATGTCATGTGGCGCTGTGGAGCCATTACCCCGGCGGCGGCAAGGCGGTGGCCTTCGTGCGCGTGGGCACGCTGAAGGAACCGTGGCGGTTGCCGCCGGACGTCCATATCTACACCTCGACCAGACAGCCCTGGGTGACGCTGCCGCCGGACGTTCCCGCCGTGCAGGAGTTCTACGACATCGACCAGGTCTGGTCGCCGGCCAGCCTGGAACGCCGCGCAGCACTGCGGGCGGCAAGGCGTTCGTAATCTGAACGCCAGCCGCGAAGGCGGGCACTCATCAGGCCGGCGCGATTGACCGCCTGCGGCGGCGCTCCGATCATGGGCGGATGCCTATCCTGTCCCGTTGCCTCCTGATCCTGCTGCTGACTCTCGGCAGCACCGCGTCGCTTGCCCAGAACGGCGACCCGTCGCCGGTCGCGCCGGCGGCGACACCCGCGCAGACTCTGGATCAGCTGGGCAGCCAGCTCGACACCGTCAAGGCCGCGCTGCAGGACAAGAAATCCGACGTGCCGTTGGCCGACTTGCGCACCACCGCGCTCGGCGTGCAGGACCAGGCGCGCCAGCTGGCCGCCAACCTCGCGCCACAGATGACCGCCCTGCAGGCGCAGCTTGCCGTGCTGGGTCCGGCACCGGCGAAGGGAACGCCAGCGGAAGCGCCGGAAGTCGCTGCGCAGCGCCGCAAACTCGACAAGGCGCAGGCCGACCTGGACGCGCAGATCAAGCAGGCGCAGCTGCTCGGCCAGAACGCGGCACAACTGGCGGCGCAGATTTCCGGCCTGCGCAACGACGAGTTCCAGGCACGGCTGGCCTCGCGCACGGCCACGCCGTTCAGCCGCACGTTCTGGGCCGATCCGGTGCGGACGTTTCCGGACGACATCGTGCGGCTCAAGCGTCTCGGCTCGCGCTTCGCCGGCGCCATGGAACAGGCCTGGCAGCCACCGAACTGGCAACCCCTGGCGTGGTGCCTGATCGCCGCCGCGCTGCTGCTGGGCGGTGGCCGCTGGGTGCTGGAACGGCTGCTGCTGCAGCTGGCCACGCGCCATGTGCCGGACGGCCATTTGCGGCGCAGCGCGATGGCCGCTGCGGTGGCGCTGACCGCGGTTCTCACCACCGGGTTGGCGGCGCAGCTGGCCTACCTGGGATTGAACTGGTACGACATCCTGGAAGATGACCTCGCGGCGCTGGCCACCAGCGTGGTCGGGCTGGTGTGCTTCGCCGCCTACGTGACCGGGCTGGGCCGGGCGCTGCTGTCGGTACCGCGGCCATCGTGGCGCCTGCCGGCGCTGTCGGATCTGGCGGCGCAGCGGTTGCGCCTGTTCCCGTGGCTGCTGGCCGCGGCAGCGCTGCTGTTCGGCCTGCTCGACCGCACCAGCCGGGCGATCGGTACCAGCCTGCCGGCTTCGGTGGCCACGCGCGGCCTGTTCGCGCTGGTCATCAGCGGCCTGATCGGCCTGGCTTTGCTGCGCCTGCGCCGCACCCGCCGGGAACTGGCCGCCAGCGGCGCCGAGCCGGAGCACCGGCCGGTATGGATCGGCCTGCTCACCGCCGCCGCCACGCTCGGCGTGGCGGTCAGCTGGCTGGGAGTGGCCACCGGTTTCATCGCGATGGCGTTCTTCGTCGCCGTGCAGATGCTGTGGGTCGGCGTGATCGTGGTCACGGTGTACCTGTTGATCCACCTGCTCACCGACCTGATCGACACCTTGCTGTTGCCGCGCGGGCGCAGCGGCCAGCGGCTGCAGGCCACCTTCCAGCTGGCACCGCACACACTGGAGCAGACCGCCATCCTGCTCACCGCCGTCTGCCGCGTCGGGCTGGTGCTGCTGGCGCTGGCTACCGTGCTGAC
The DNA here is from genome assembly GCF_040548735.1 of Rhodanobacter soli. Taxonomy (NCBI): domain Bacteria; kingdom Pseudomonadati; phylum Pseudomonadota; class Gammaproteobacteria; order Lysobacterales; family Rhodanobacteraceae; genus Rhodanobacter; species Rhodanobacter soli. The sequence goes on from NZ_JBEPSD010000001.1 coordinate 418,783, forward strand.
CCCGTTCGGCGCCGGCCCGAAGGATCTGCTAGCCAGCGCCGAACAAACCCTCGGCAGCTTCAGGCTCGGCGACCTGGCGATCAACCCGGGCAGCATCTTCAGCGCCGCGTTGGTGCTGGCGGCGGGACTGTTCGTGCTGCGCACGCTCAAGCGCTGGCTGCGCGAGCAACTGCTGCCGAAGTCCACGATGGAACCTGGCATGCAGGACTCCATCGCCACCCTGCTCGGCTACCTCGGCGGCATGCTGGTGTTCGTGCTGACGCTGGCCGCGCTGCACGTGGACCTGAAGAGCATCGCGTGGATCGTCAGCGCGCTGTCGGTGGGCATCGGCTTCGGCCTGCAGGCGATCGTGCAGAACTTCATCTCCGGCCTGATCCTGCTGGTCGAGCGGCCGGTTAAGGTGGGCGACTGGGTTAGCCTGTCGAGCGACGTCGAGGGCGACATCCGCCGCATCAACGTGCGCGCCACCGAAATCCAGATGTGGGACCGTTCCACCGTGATCGTGCCGAACTCGCAGCTGATCACGCAGAACGTGCGCAACGTCACCCTGGCCAACGCGCAGGGCCGCGTGCAGATCAAGCTGCCGATGCCGCTGGATACCGACGCCGGCAAGGTGCGCGAGCTGGTGCTGGGGGTGCTGCGCGCGCATCACGGCACGCTGTCCACGCCGGGGCCGTACGTGCAACTGGAAAGTGTGGCCACCGGCGTGATGACCTTCAACTGCGTCGCCTACGTCGGCAGCCCGCGCGAGGTCGGCGGCGTGAAGAGCGAGCTGTTGTTCGAGATCCTCGAACGCCTGCGCAGCGAGCGGCTGCCGATGACCAGCCCGCAAAGCATGCTGGTGCGCACGTTGCCGCCGCTGCCCGAGGAAGACGAGCACACCGGCTGAGGCGGCGGCCGCCGCGGCGACCATCCGCGGCGGCTGCCGACGAGACAGGCGACGGTGGGCGCGCTAGCCTGTGTGCGGTTTCCGCCAACGGAGTCCCGTCATGCCGACACCCCATCCCCACGGCAGCACCATCATCCCCTGCCTGCGCTATCGCGACGCCCACGCCGCGATCGACTGGCTGTGCAAGGCGTTCGGTTTCGAGAAGCAGGCCGTCTACGAAAACGACAGTGGCGGCGTGGAACACGCCCAGCTCACGTTCGGCAACGGCATGGTCATGCTCGGCGAAGTGCGCGACAACGAGTTCGGCCGGCACATCGCCCAGCCCGACGAGATCGGCGGCCGCGAAACGCAATGCGCCTGCGTGATCGTCGGCAACTGCAAGTCGCACTACCAGCAGGCGAAAGCCGCCGGCGCGTTGATCGTCGACGATTACGCCGAGAAGGACTACGGCGGCGCCGGCTACAGCTGCCACGACCCGGAAGGCCACCTGTGGTACTTCGGCAGCTACGACCCATGGCAGCCCGAATGACGCCGGCCGGCTACGGCAACGCCGACACCGGCAGGTAGACATCCGTACGCAACACCGCTTCCGGGGTCTGCTCCGGATCGTCGAGGTAATGGTGGAACAACGGCTCGTCGCGCAACGCATAGCCGCTGTGCGGCAGCCATTCGGCCAGCAGTGCGTCGGTCGCCGGCTCCAGTCCGGCATAGGGCCCCACGTGGCGCAGGCGAGCCCACAGGCCACCGCCCAGGGTGAGCGGCACGGTACCGTCGCCGGCAATGGCTTCAGCGCTGAACGCCAGCGCGCAATCGAACTCGCATTCGGCCGGCGGCGTGTCGCGGCGATCCTGCTGCGGCACGCCGTAGATGCCGGCAATGCACTCGATCAGGCCGTGCTGCGCAGCCCAGCCGAACAGCGCCTCGTAGGCCACGGCGAGGTCGGCGAAGTCGCCCGTGTTGCGCGTGGCCACCAGCGCGAACGGCTCCAGCGAGACCACGTCGACCTGCAGTAGCGACATCGGCATGGCCTCGTCCACTGGCGCCCGGCTGAGCCTCGCGAGTTCACCGGCCAGGCGTGCAGGCTGCGCGCGCAGTTCGCTCGGGCTGGCGCCGAAGGCCTGGCGAAACGCCCGCGCGAAAGCCTGCGGCGTTTCGTAGCCGACCGCCAGCGCGGCGTCGGTCACCGCCCGTGCCGGATCGGACAGCAACTGCAGGGCGCGCAGCAGGCGCAACCGCGCCACCGTGCGGCCGATCGTCTCGCCGGTCAGCGCGCGATACACGCGATGGAAATGGAACGGCGAAAGCTGCGCGGCCTGGCCCAGTTCCGCCAGGTCCGGCAGTTCGGCATCGTTCGCCACCGCCTGTTGCAGCAGGGCGATCACGCGATCGATGCGGCGCAGGTAGTCGTTGCGGGTGCGGTTTTTCATGGCAAGTCTCCGTGGGGACGGGAAGCAGTCTGCATGGATGCTCCCCGCCCCGCGGTCCGGATCTTGCGCATTTGCCGGATTACGGCGCCGCCGCGGCGCGCTTCAGCTTCGCATCCGGCCGCGCCACCGCGTACATCTCCCACGCCATCTGCTTGAGCAGCCCCTGACGGTCCTTGCCCTGCACGTACAGGTCGAAGTGGGTCTTGCCCGGCAGGAAGCGGAAGTCCGACTTCGCGCCCAGACCATCCAGCACCGCCTTGAGCCGGTGCGCAGCGCCGTCGAGATAGAACGTGTCGGCGGTGCCCACGGCCACATGGATCTTGCCGTCCAGGTCGGCCTTCAGCCGCGGCCAGTTCGCCTGCACGAGATGGGCGATGTCGTAGTGCTCGCGCCAATAGGCAACCACCGCCGGGTCGACCGCGCCGGTGTCGCGATCGAACATCGGCATCGGCCGTCCATCCGCACCGCGCGGCGAGAACACCCACTCGAACGAGGCCATCTGGCCGCCGTACTCGCCCAGCACGCGCTCGAGCTTCGCGAACGCCTCATAGCTGGCCTGCACCTTGCCCTTGTCGCGCACCAGCGGGTAGGCGGAACCGTCCGCCCGGCGGTAGACATTCGCGTTCGGCGCGTACAGGTCCACGCCGGTGAAATCGTGGAAATCGCTGGGGTCGGGCGAGGTCGACCAGGTGCCGCCGAAGATCTTCGGATAGCGTGTCTGCAGCCACAGCGTGGCCCAGCCGCCGGAGGAATGGCCGGTGAGGAAACGGCCGGACGGTCGCGCGTCCATGTGGTAACGCGACTCCAGCTGCGGGATCAGCTCGGTGGTCAGCGCCTGGCCCCACGGGCCGTTGTTCACCGAGTCGGCGAATTCGTGCGTGCCGGTGGGGCTGGACTCGTCGAGGAATACCCAGATCATCGGCGGCATCTGATGCTCGGCCATCGCGCCATAGACCATCGCGGCGCTGCCGGCGAGCGATGCCGCGCTGCCGCCGTAGCCGTGAGTGGAATACACCACCGGCCAGGTCTGCTTCGCGCCGGGGTCGTAGCCCGGCGGCAACAGCACCCAGCCGCGCATGTGGATGGGGCGTCCCCAGAACGCGCTGAGCGCCGGGCTGACGAAGTCGAGCGGCTGCGCGGCGCGGCGCGCCTCGTCGAGGTGCTTGCGGGTGGCCTCGCTGAAATAGCGCATGGGCAGATCCCATGGCTCGCGCGCGGGCAGCACGCGGTCCAGGCTCAGGCTGGGCGGCGTCGCGGCTGGCAGGTGCATCTTCACCACCTCGCTGACCAGATCGCCCGCACCGCGTCCGCCGTAGTTGTAGTCGTGGTTGCTGTCGAGCACGGCCTGCACGAAGTAGTCGCCTGGCGGCAGTTGCGACCAGCCGGCCGGGTACGCCAGCGCATCGGCGTCGATGTCCACGCCCTGCCCCGGTGCCAGCCGACTCACTTCGCGCGCGGCCACCGAGGCCTGGGTGGCACCGAACGGATTCGCATCCACCTCGTCGACCTTGCCGTCCTTCGCCGCGGCGATGGCTGCCTTCGCGTCAGTGGCGAACAGCAGCAGCCGGCCCGATGCCGGCTGGGTCAGCGTACTGCCCATCTCGACATGGAACTGGCTGTGCGCCACCGGCGCCTCGGCGCGCGCCAATGCCACGCCGGCGAACAGGCCGCAGCCCAGCACGATCGCTACTGCACGATGCATGTCACGCATGTCGATTCCCCCATATCACGGCGGTGGAGAGGCCGGGGCCGCGATCGGCCCCGGCGCCTGTTCAATGCTTGTCGGTATCCGGCTTGTCCGCGACCGGCACCATGCGCAGGTCCTGGAAGTCGAAGCTGAAGTCGGTCATTGGCGAGATCGGCTGCATGCGCACTTCGCTGACATGGCCGTCCACGTCCAGGCTGAAAGTGATGAAGGCGTCGGCGTTGAGCGTGCGATCGTCCCAGCGCACGGTGAAGGTGTCGTGCTGCCACAGCGTCATCGTGCCGACCAGCTGCGCGGTCTTCGAGAAACGCAGGCGCAGTTTGCCGTTCTCATGGCTGACGATGACGTCGCCATACCACGGATCGCGGTAGGTGCCGGCATATTTCGCCAGCGCCAGCGAGGGCTTGCTGCGCTTGTCGCGCGCCGCTTCATGCTTGGCCATGCTGTCGTCGGCCTTGGCCTCGGATTTCTTCACCGCCTTGTCGTATGCGGCGACCCAGTCGGTCTTGTGGTCGGGATTCAGGTACGCATCGAGCACGCGGTAGGTCACCGCGTTGAACGCGGCGCCGGATTCGGCGTTGGTCAGCACCACCACGCCGAGCTTCAGCTCCGGCACCAGGGTCACCCGCGAGACCATGCCCGGCCAGCCGCCGGTGTGCCAGACCAGCTTCCTGCCGAGGTAGTCGGACAGGAACCAGCTTTCGCCGTAGCCGGAGAAATTCGGCACCAGCGGCGCCAATTCGGGAACCGGCGGCTTGCCGACCTTGATCGGAGTCAGCACGCTCCACATCTCGCGCTGGCTGTCCTCGGAGAACAGCCGCGCCGGCTTGCCGTCGGCGCCGGTCGTCGGCAAGACGCCGCCGGCCAGTTGTACGGCCATCCACTTCGCCATGTCGTGCACGCTGGAATAGATGCCGCCGGCGCCCGGGTCATTCAGCCAGGCCATCGGCGGCACCGGCTTGAGGTCCTTGAAGTCGGCCTTGGCGTGGCCGGTGGCCACGTCCATGCCCGGCTTCAGATAGGTCATGTCGACCAGCGACTCGTCCATGCCGACCGGCTTGAACAGGTGCTCGCGCACGTAGTCGGCGTAGCTCTGGCCGGACGCCTGCTCGATCACCAGGGTGGCCACCGCGAACAGGATGTTGTCGTAGGCATAGCCGCTGCGGAAGCCGTTCTTGATCGGCACGTGGGCCAGCCGCTCGACCACTTCCTTCGTGCTGTACGACGTCGGCGGCCAGTACAGCAGGTCGCCCGCACCGAGGCTGAGGCCGCTGCGATGCGCCAGCAGGTCGCGGATGCGCATCTCATGCGTCACATACGGGTCGGACATGCGGAACCACGGCAGGTGGTCGATCACGCGGTCGTCCATCTTCAGCTTGCCCTGACCGGCCAGCTGCTGCAGCGCGGCGGCGGTGAACGCCTTGGTGTTGGAGGCGATCGCGAACAGCGTGCGCGCGTCCACCGGGGCCGCCTTGCCGATCTCGCGCAGGCCGAAACCCTGCTCCAGCACCACGTGGCCGTCCTTGACGATCGCCACGGCGATACCCGGCACGTCGAAGGTCTTGCGCGCGCCGTCGACGTAGGCAGAAAAATCCTCGAGCTGCGCCGGCAGCATCGGCCGCACGATGTCGCCAGTCGAAACCGGCGGCGGCGACTGCGCGGCCGGGGCCTGCGCCCACGCGGCGGTGGCGGGAACGAGCAGCGCGCAGCAGAGCGCCAGGCGCAGGGAGAGGGGTCGCTGGGACATCGAAGGCTCCGCGGGTGACAGTCGCGCAACTATCGCGGCAAACCGGATGCAAGGCCAGCGCTGGAAGTCATGACCAGCGCCGCCCGGCTCGACGCGGCGCACGGCAACCCCGATCATGGTGCCATCGTGCCGCGCAGCGCGGCCGCGTCGAACCGAGGAACACGATGGACCCCACGGTGGAATGGATCGCCGCCCATGCCCTGCGGCTGTGGGCGCTGCTGCTGTTGCTGGCCCTGCTGGCCGGCGACCTCGCCTGGCGGCACAACGCACGCTGGCAGCGCCATGCACTCGCCCACGGTCGTGCATCGACCGCGCTGCGCTGGCAGGTCGGGCTGATCCTGCTGCTGGCGCTGGGCCTGCTGTTCCTCGCCATCGCCTCCGCCATCGCCGGACAGCAGGCTGGCGAGCTGGTGCGCTTCGACGCCGGCCTGGCCGAGAACCTGCGCGCGCAGTTGTCGCTGCCGGCGCTGCGCGGCATCGCGGTGGTCACGCATCTCGGCGACCTGCGGTGGGTGGCGCCCGCGGCCGCCGTGGTGGCACTGCTCCTGCTGCTTCGCCGGCACTGGCAACTGGCGGGCCTTTGGATAGTGGCCCTGCTCGGCATCCTGCCGATCAACGGCAGTCTCAAGGCGCTGTTCCAGCGGGTACGGCCGTTGCACGACCACGGCTTCATCGTCGAACGCGGCTGGAGTTTCCCCAGCGGCCATGCGTTCGGCTCCATCGTGTTCTACGGCATGCTCGCCTACGTGCTGCTGCGCCTGCTGCCGCCGCGTTTCCACCGCGCGGTGATCGCCGCCACGGTGCTGTTGGTCGGCGTGGTCGGGATCAGCCGCATCCTGCTGCAGGTGCATTATTTCAGCGACGTGATGGCCGGCTACGCCGCGGGCGCGGCATGGCTGGTGCTGTGCATCGGCATGGCCGAACATCTGCGTGCCCCGGCAAGAGACGCCACGCCATGAACGACCTGTTCGCCCCCGCCAGCCACGACGCTCCACGTATCCGCGTCGGTATCGGCGGCTGGAACTACGCGCCGTGGCGCGACAATTTCTACCCGGCGAAACTGGTGCAGCGGCGCGAACTGGAATACGCCAGCCGCCAGCTGCGCGCGATCGAGATCAACGGCACGTTCTACGGCGCGCAGAAGCCGGCGACCTACGCGAAGTGGGCGGCCGAGACGCCGGCCGGCTTCATCTTTTCATTGAAGGCGCCGCGCTACATCACCGAAGGCAAGCGGCTCGCCGATACCGGCAAGGGCGTCAGCGGCTTCGTGCACGGTGGCCTGGCCGAAATGGGCGACCGGCTGGGGCCGATCCTGTGGCAGCTGCCGCCGTCGCGGCCGTTCGACGCCGGCGACCTCGCCGCCTTCCTCGACACGCTGCCGCGCGAACTGGACGGCCAGCCCCTGCGCCACGTGCTGGAAGTGCGCCACCCCAGCTTCCTGAGCGAAAGCTACGTGGAACTGGCGAGCGCACAGCGCGTGCCCACCGTGTTCACCGACTCGCCCGACTATCCCTCGCTGGCCGACCTCACCGGCGACTTCAGCTACGCACGGCTGATGCGCAGCGAGGACGGCAACCCCGCCGGCTACGCACCCGCCGAACTGGATCGCTGGGCCGGCCACGCGCGCACCTGGGCAGCGGGCAGCGACGTCGCCGAGCTGCCGCACGTCGCCACGCCGCAGCCGCCGGGCCCGCCGCGCGACGTGTTCGTGTTCTTCATCAGCGCCGCCAAGCACCGCAACCCGGCCGCGGCGATGGCGCTGCAGTCGCGCGTGGACGCGTTGGCCTGATCAGCCGGAGCGGTAGTTGTCCACCTCGCGGTAACGCCGCGCGTACAGGCCGAACGCCAGTGCGGCGAGCAGCGCGAACGCGGCGAAGAAGAACATCTGGAACGCGGTGACGCTGAGCCCCGTGCTGGCAATGGAACCCGTGACGGTTCCGTTGCGCACCGCCGCGTTGGCCAGCAGTACCCACAGGTTGCCGATGGTCGTGGTGAGGTTCCAGAAACTCATCACCACGCCTTTCATCGACGCCGGCGCCTGGCTGTAGGCGAACTCCAGCCCGGTCGCCGACACCAGTACCTCGCCGAAGGTCAGCAGCGCGTACGGCAGCACCTGCCACACGATCGACAGCGGGTCGCCGTCGTCGATCACCACCTGCAAGCCGCCCACTACGATCCAGGCCAGGCCGCTGAACGCGATGCCGGCGGTCATCCGGCGCAGCGCGGTGGGCTCGTAGCCTAGGCGGCGCAGCAGCGGATACAGCACCAGGTTGTTGAACGGGATCAGCAGCATCACCAGCATCGGGTTCAATGCCTGCATCTGCGCGGCATGAAACCACGACGGCATGGTCATCTCGTGGCCCTGCACCACCCAGGTCGAAGCCTTCTGGTCGAACAGCGAGAAGAACGGCGTGGTCAGCGCGAAGATCACCAGCACGCGCAGCACGTTGCGCGCGCCGTCCACCGCCGCGTCCGGGTGCTGGCCGCGGGCGCGCTCCATCTGCAGCCAGGCGCCGCCGCCGACACCGCCGATCAGCGCCACCAGGGCGAGGCAGGCGACGATCACGAAACCCAGCGTGCCGACGAAGGCGAAGCCGCCCAGCGCCACCAGCACGCCGGCGACCGCGATCCACAAACCGGGCCGCGCCTGCCCGGGCCGATGGGTCAGCAGCGCCGTGCGCAGCACCCGCGAGAACGCGTTGGGGTCCGGCGGCGTCGGCGGCAGCATCACGTACTGCCGGCGGCCCAGCCAGAACACCACGGTGGCGATGAACATCAGGCCGCCGGGAATGCCGAACGCCACCGCCGCGCCGAAGTGGTGCAGGAACAGCGGCATCAGCAGCGAGGCGAAGAACGAGCCGAAGTTGATGATCCAGTAGAACGCGTCGAACACCACCTTCGCCAGGTGCTTGTTCGAGCGGTCGAACTGGTCGCCCATGAACGACGCCACCAGCGGCTTGATGCCGCCCGCGCCCAGCGCGATCAGGCCCAGGCCGGTGAAGAAGCCCAGGCGGTTGTGCTCGAAGATCGCCAGGCAGGCGTGGCCGAGGCAGTACACCAGGCTCATCCACAGCACGGTGTTGTACTTGCCGAAGAAGCGGTCGGCCAGCCAGCCGCCCAGCAGCGGGAAGAAGTACACGCCGATCACGAAGGTATGGAACACGTCCTTCGCCGCCAGCGTGCGCTGCCCCTCGGGCAGGTACAGCAGCAAGGTGGTGATCAGGAACGGGGTGAGGATGTTGCGCATCCCGTAGAACGAGAAACGCTCGCAGCCTTCGTTGCCGATGATGTAGGCAATCTGCCGCGGCAGGCGCCCGCCGGCGTGGTCGGGGGTGGTGCTCATCCATACTCCTAAGGATCGGGTGGGCGGCGCGCAGCGCCGTCTCCACGGGTCCGCCGGAGTGTGCGCAATTTCCTGCGATCACGAAACCCCGCGGGCAACGCCTCTCGCGTGGCCCGTCGCCCCGCCCTGTTAAGCTCGCGGCGCATCCACCGCCAATCCATACCGCATGCGCCGACTCAAACCCCTGATCCTGCTGGCATTCATCGTCCTCGCGGTGACGCTGTGGAACCGCCACGCCAGCACGCCGTCGGCCAGCACCGGCCCGGTGGCGAGCGCGGACAGCAGCGCATCGCCCCACGCGCCGGACCGCCCCGCCGGCACCGACGCTCCCGCCTTCCTGCCAGCGGAGGCGCACGCCACGCTGGATCGGATCGCCCGCGGTGGCCCGTTCGAGCACAGCCAGGACGGCAGCGTGTTCGGCAACTACGAGGGCTTGCTGCCGAAGCAGCCGCGCGGCTACTACCACGAGTACACGGTGGAAACGCCCGGCGCGCGCAACCGCGGTGCGCGGCGCATCATCACCGGCGGCACGCCGCCGGTGGCCTGGTACTACACCGACGACCATTACCGCAGCTTCCGCCGCTTCGAGGCAGGCCGATGAGTCCGCACGGTTTCGATCTGGACCTGACCAAGCCCACCCAGAGCGGGGTGTACTTCGTCGGCGTCAACGATCTCGACCGGCTCGCGCGCGCCGCCACACGCGACGAGCTGCGCGTCTGCCGCACCGACCTCGCCGGTTGCCACGACAAGGACGCACTGCTGCGCCGGCTCGCCGTGTCACTGCAGCTGCCGGCCACGTTCGGCCACAACTGGGACGCCCTGGCCGACTGCCTGCGCGATCTCGGCTGGATGCCGGCCTGGGGCTACGTGCTGCTGTTCGAGCACGCCGACGAACTGCGCCAGTCCGCCGCAGCGGACTACGACATCCTGCTCGGCATCCTCGATGATGCGGCCACCTTCGGCAGCGACCACGACATGCCGTGGTTCGCCTTCCTGGCGCTGCCCGACAGCGCGTTCGACGACCATCATCCGTCCGCCTGAAAGCGGGCCGCTCCCTTCACCCTGGAAAACCATGCAAACCATCGACTTTGAACTGGAAGGCGACTACGTCGAGCTCAACATGCTGTTGAAGCTGGTCGGCCTGTGCGACAGCGGCGGCGCCGGCAAGGCGATCGTGGCCAGCGGCGCGGTGCGCGTCGACGGCGCCATGGAACTGCGCAAGACCTGCAAGATCCACGCAGGCCAGGTGGTCGGCATCGATGACGTGGAAATCCACGTGCTGGCCGATCCGCAGTCCTAACCGGGCAGGCTGTCCAGTCGCCGGTCAAGGTCGGCGTGCACGGGCAGGCGCAGCAGGAATTCTTCTTCCAGCACGCGCCGTATCGCGGCGCTGTCGCGCAAGCTGTGCCGCTCGGGCTCCTGGCCGAGCCGGCGCACGGTGTACTCATGGTTGAGCAGGCTCATGCGCCGGTCGGCGGTGGTGCGCGCCGCGATCAGGTTGCTTGGAAAGCGCGACGCCGGATGCGTGGACACGTAGTGGTTGGCCACCACGTAATCGATCAACTGGCTGGGCCGCAGGTCGAACCGGTACAGCGACAGCCATTGTCCGCGCACCAGCGACTGCATGCGCCAGTCGCCGTCGCGCACGACCAGCCGGAACGGCTCGTGGCCGGTCGGTTGCTCGACGTCGGCCTGCAGCCGCAACGCGCCGGTGAGCACCTGGCCGCCGAAACCGACGTCCGTCAGCCAGCTCTCACCGTCCAGTTCGACGCGCAGCAGCATGTGGGTCTGCGCGGTGACGGCATCTTCCGGGTGCTGCCACAGCACGCGCGCGATCAGCCCTGACACCTCGAATCCGATCGTCCGCAGCACCTCGGCGAACAGCAGGTTCTGCTCGAAGCAGTAGCCGCCACGGCCGTCGTGCACCAGCTTCTGTTGCAGTGCTGCCGGATCGAGCTCGACCGGCAGGCCGAGCAGCGGATTGAGGTTCTCGAACGGGATCGTGGCCACATGCGCGACGGCCAGCCCGCGCAGGGTCGCCAGGTCGGCAGCGACGGCAGCACGCCAGCCGACGCGCCGCAGATAGGCATCCAGATCAATGGAACCGTGCATCCCGTACTCCACGAAAATCGACCGGCAGCCATGGTACCGGGCCAGCCGGCGCCGCACAGGTAACCGATGACCTACGGCCGGCGAAGAACAGGTATCGGGCCACCCGATGACCATCCCGACGAGGCGCAGCATGATCCGTCGCAGCACACTCCATGTCATGCCGCTGGCCGCCCTGCTGATGCTGGGCATGAGCGCGTGCCAGCCGGTGTCCGCAGCCAGCGACGCGCTCCCGGCGCCGACCGTCGATGCTCCGAAAACCACCGCCCACGGCGAACAGGTCGCGGTGCTGGCCGGCGGCTGCTTCTGGGGCATCGAGGCGGTGTTCGAGCACGTCAAGGGCGTGCACCAGGTGATCGCCGGCTACGCCGGCGGCGACGCCGACACGGCGCACTACGACGAAGTCAGCGAGGGCGATACCGGCCACGCCGAATCGGTGCAGGTGCACTTCGATCCGGCCGAGGTCAGCTACGGCACGCTGCTGCAGGTGTTCTTCTCGGTCGCGCTCGATCCCACCGAGCTGAACCGGCAAGGCCCGGACAGCGGCACGCAGTACCGCTCGGTGATCTTCTACGGCAACACCGAGCAGCAGCGGATCGCCGGCAGCTACATCGCGCAACTGACCGCGGCGAAGTCCTTCCCGGCACCGATCGTGACCCAGGTGGTGCCGCTGAAGGCGTTCTACCCGGCCGAGGCGTACCACCAGAACTACTTCCGCCTGCACCCGAACAACCCGTACATCGTCTTCAACGATGCGCCGAAAGTGGCGCAGCTGAAGCGACTGTTCCCGGCGTTGTATCAGCCGGACCGACGGGTCGTGGAAGTTCAGCTGCCGTGACTTGCACGAGGCGGCATGCCTCCCGTCTTGCGTGAAGCGGCACGGCCCCCATCTCGGGAGTTCCGCGCAAACGGCGCCCACGCCCTGACGAATCCCACGTGCCGCCCCACCATTCCCCCGGACCCGCCGAATCGACCGAACTCACGCGCAGTTTCCTGGGCGTGTTCCGCTACAGCGGGCGCGCGCTGGAACTGGTGTGGAGTACCAGCCGGCCGCTGACCATCGCACTGGCGCTGCTGACCCTGGTCGCCGGCCTGTTGCCGGCCGGCGTGGCCTACGTCGGTGCGCACATCGTCGACGCGGTGGTGAACGCCAGCCGGTCGTGGACCGCCAGCGGCCATGCCCCGTTGCGCACGGTATTCGAATGGGTGGCGCTGGAAGGCCTGCTGGTGGCGGCGCTGGCCGGCGCGCAGCGCGGACTGTCGATGTGCCAGTCGCTGCTGCGTGCGCAACTGGGTCAGCGCGTCAACGTGATGATCCTGGAGAAGGCGCTGACTCTGCAGCTGGCGCACTTCGAGGATTCGGAGTTCTACGACAAGCTCACCCGCGCCCGCCGCGAGGCGTCGAGCCGGCCGCTGTCGCTGGTGACGCGCACGTTCGGGCTGGGCCAGAACGCGATCTCGCTGGTCAGCTACGGCAGCCTGCTGTTCCAGTTCTCGCCATGGGCGGTGGCGGTGCTGCTGCTGGCCGGGCTGCCGTCATTCTTCGCCGAGACGAAATTCTCCGGTGACGCGTTCCGGCTGTTCCGCTGGCGCTCGCCGGAAACGCGCATGCAGCTGTACCTGGAGACCGTGCTGGCGCGCGAGGACCATGCCAAGGAAGTGAAGCTGTTCGGCCTCGGCCCGCTGCTGCTGGGCCGCTACCGCGACATCTTCGACAAGCTCTACGGCGACGACCGCGACCTCACCGTGCGCCGCGAGAGCTGGGGCTTCGGCCTGGGCCTGCTCGGCACGCTCACCCTGTACGGCGCGTACGCGTGGATCGCCGCCAGCACGGTGGTCGCGCGCATCACGCTGGGCCAGATGACGATGTACCTGATGCTGTTCCGCCAGGGCCAGGCGGCGGTGTCGGCGATGTTGTCGGCGATCGGCGGCATGTACGAGGACAACCTGTACCTGTCGACCCTGTACGAATACCTGGAAACCCCGGTGTCGCCTTCGCTGGGTGTCGCGCAACGCGGCGCCAAACCGGATGACGGCATCCGCTTCGAGCACGTCGGCTTCACCTACCCCGGCGCCAGCGAGCCGGCGCTGCACGACATCGACCTGCACATCCGTCCCGGCGAATCGCTGGCCCTGGTCGGCCAGAACGGCTCCGGCAAGACCACCCTGATCAAGCTGCTGACCCGGCTGTACTCGCCCGACAGCGGCCGCATCCTGCTCGACGGCACCGACCTGCGCGACTGGGACGAAAGTACCCTGCTGCAGCGCATCGGCGTGATTTTCCAGGACTTCGCGCGCTACCAGATGCGCGTGGGCGAGAACGTGGGCGCCGGCGACGTCAGCCATTTCGAGGACGAAGCACGATGGCGCGAGGCCAGCGACAAGGGCATGGCCAGCGACTTCATCGACAGCCTGCCGGCCGGCTTCGAGACCCAGCTCGGCAAGTGGTTCCGCGACGGCCGCGAGCTGTCCGGCGGGCAATGGCAGAAGATCGCGCTGGCGCGCGCCTTCATGCGTTCGCGCGCCGACATCCTGGTGCTGGACGAACCCACCGCCGCGATGGATGCCGCTGCCGAGGCCACCATCTTCGAACACTTCCGCGAACTGGCCGGCAACCGCATCGCGATCCTGATCTCGCACCGCTTCTCCACCGTGCGCATGGCCGACCAGATCATCGTGATCCAGGACGGCCGCACCGTCGAACACGGCAGTCACGAACAGCTGATGGCGCTGGGCGGCCACTATGCCCACCTGTTCTCGCTGCAGGCGCAGGGTTATCGCTGATCGGCTTGACCCTGCCCGCCCGCGCGCCCCATGCTTTGCCGTCTTGTCTGGATCGAAAACACGCATGAGCAGTCGTTACAACGCCGCCGATATCGAAGTCCTCTCCGGCCTGGATCCGGTCAAACGCCGCCCCGGCATGTATACCGACACCACCCGCCCGAACCACTTGGTGCAGGAGGTGGTGGACAACTCGGTGGACGAGGCGCTGGCCGGCCACGCGAAGACCATCGAGGTGGTGCTGCACGACGACGGCTCGGTGGAAGTGAGCGACGACGGCCGCGGCATGCCGGTGGACATCCACCCGGAGGAAGGCGTGTCCGGCGTCGAATTGATCATGACCCGGCTGCATGCGGGCGGCAAGTTCAGCGGCAAGAACTACAACTTCTCCGGCGGCCTGCACGGTGTCGGCGTATCGGTGGTCAATGCGCTTTCGGATCGCGTGGAAGTGACGATCCGGCGCGATGGTTCCGAGTATCAGATGGTGTTCGCCCACGGCGACAAGGTCAGCCCGCTGGAGGTGATCGGCACGGTGCCGAAGAAGCGCAGCGGCACCACGTTGCGCTTCTGGCCGGAGGCGAAGTATTTCGACTCGCCGAAGATCTCGCTGGGCAAGCTCAAGCACCTGCTGCGCGCCAAGGCGGTGCTGTGCGCCGGCCTCAACGTCAAGCTCACCGATGTCGCCAGCGGCGAAGTCGTCGAATGGCATTACGAGGACGGCTTGCGCGATTACCTGCGCGGCGAACTGGACGGCATCGAGGCGCTGCCGAACGAACTGTTCGTGCACCACATGGCACGCGACGTGGAAGGCCTGGAGGTGGCGCTGGCCTGGTTGCCGGAAGGCGAGCTGGTGCAGGAGAGCTACGTCAACCTGATCCCCACCGCGCAGGGTGGCACCCACGTCAACGGCCTGCGCACCGGCCTGACCACCGCGATCCGCGAGTTCTGCGACATCCGCAACCTGCTGCCGCGCGGCGTGAAGCTGGCGCCGGAAGACGTGTGGGAACGGCTGTCGTTCGTGCTGTCGGCGCGGTTGCAGGATCCGCAGTTCGCCGGCCAGACCAAGGAGCGGCTGTCCTCGCGGCAAACCGCCGGCATGGTCGAAAACGTCATCCACGACGCCTTCAGCCTGTGGCTCAACCAGCATGTCGAGATGGGCGAGCGCATCGCCCAGCTGGCGATCGAACGCGCCAGCGCACGCCTGAAGGCAGCCAAGCAGATCATCCGAAAGAAGATCACTCAGGGTCCGCAGTTGCCCGGCAAACTGGCCGACTGCACCGCCACCGACCTCAGCCGTACCGAACTGTTCCTGGTCGAGGGCGACTCCGCCGGCGGCAGCGCCAAGCAGGCGCGCGACAAGGAGTTCCAGGCGATCCTGCCGCTGCGCGGCAAGATCCTCAACACCTGGGAAGTCGAGTCGACCTCGGTGCTGGCCTCGGAGGAAGTGCACAACCTGGCGGTGGCGATCGGTTGCGACCCGGGCAAGGACGACCTGTCCGGCCTGCGCTACGGCAAGGTGATCATCCTGGCCGACGCCGACTCCGACGGCCTGCACATCGCCACCCTGCTGTCGGCGCTGTTCCTGCGGCATTTCCCGCGGCTGGTCAGCGAGGGCCACGTGTTCGTGGCGATGCCGCCGCTGTTCCGCGTCGACGTGGGCAAGCAGGTGTTTTATTGCCTGGACGAGAGCGAGAAGCAGGCGATGCTGCAGCGGATCGAGCGCGAGAAGATGAAGGGTGCGGTCAGCACCACCCGCTTCAAGGGCCTGGGCGAGATGAACCCGCCACAGCTGCGCGAGTCGACGATCCACCCGGACACGCGTCGCCTGGTGCAGCTCACCGTCGGCGACGACGACGGCACCGCCAAGCTGATGGACATGCTGCTGGCCAAGAAACGCGCCGGCGACCGCAAGTCCTGGCTGGAAGAAAAGGGCGACCTGGCGACGCTGGAGGTCTGAGCCGCCGCGGCTTTTTTTGCGGCCACGCCGGCGCTAAGGTACCCGTTACTTTTCCAGGAACCACCGCCATGGCCTTGCTGCCGCCCATCAACCTCGAGCGCTGGATCGACGAGCACCGTCACCTGCTGAAGCCGCCGGTGGGCAACAAGTGCATCGTCGACGGCGACTTCATCATCATGATCGTGGGCGGCCCGAACGCGCGCACCGACTATCACTACGACGAAGGCCCCGAGTTCTTCTACCAGATTGAGGGCGAGATCACGTTGAAAGTGCAGGTCGACGGCGCGGCACGCGACATCCCGCTGCGCGCCGGAGAGATCTTCTACCTACCGCCACGCGTACCGCATTCGCCGAACCGCGCCGCCGGCTCCATCGGCCTGGTGATCGAGCGCCGCCGCGTCGCCGGCGAGAAGGACGGCCTGCTGTGGTTCTGCGAGCACTGCAACCACAAGCTGTACGAGGAGTACTTCGTGCTCGACAGCATCGAGCGTGATTTTCCGCCGGTGTTCGAGCGCTTCTACGGCTCGCGCGAAGCGCGCACCTGCGACGCCTGCGGCCACCTCAACCCGGCGCCTGCGAAGTACGCCTAGGAAACCATGGCCGGCATCGCCAGCCTACGGAGCCGGTGAACGGCCCAGCCACTTGTGCGCCATCCGCCGCAGCGAAGCATCGAGGCTGGCGTCGGCGGCCACATCCGTCACCGCTCGCCACGCCAGCGCGCGCGATTCGGCATTCACCGCGAAGCGATCTTCCGTCCCCGCGCGAACCACGTAGCGCACGTCGTAATGCCAATGTTCCGGCTCATCGGCGCGCGCAGGAATACGATGCCGGTCGATATCGAAGATGCCGCCCTCGACGCGCAGGCCGGCGACGCCGGTTTCCTCCTGTGCCTCGCGCAACGCCACGCGCGCCAGATCGGGGTCGCCATCGGCATGGCCGCCCGGTTGCAGCCAGCGATCCAGTTTGCGGTGATGCATCAACAGTACGCGTGTCCCTTCCGCGCTCACCAGCCAGCACGAACCGGTGAAATGGCCAGTCGTATTGCTGCGCTCGAATGCATCCGCGTGCGTATGCAGGAAGGTCTCGAACTGCGCGGCCGTCGCTGCCTCCCCCTGCCATTGGTCACGGTAGCGCCGGATTGCATCGATCATGATGATGGCTGGCTGTTGCATGGACATCCGTTGAGTAGGCTGAAACGCATCGCGGCATGTTTCGCCGCAACATGAACGAAGCTTGTACATCATCTATTGCTGGGCTATGTTGGCCCGCCATTGCCTGCCCGTAACGCCTATCCGCCGCAGAGCGGAAGCGGGCAAAAATCACTTGAGGGGAGCTTGATGATAAAAGGTCTATTTGCCACTCACGCCATCGAGGCGATGCCTCATGTGGACGCCGGCGAACCCGTCGAAGGCAACTCGACCGGCGAGGTCACGCTGAAGCGGGCACTGACCGCACGCCACCTGGTGATGCTTGGCATCGGTGCGGTGATCGGCGCCGGCATCTTCGCCATCACCGGCACGGCGGCTGCACAATTCGCCGGCCCCGCCTTGATCCTCAGCTTCCTGATTGCCGCCGTCGCCTGTGGCCTGGCCGGCATGTGCTACGCGGAATTCGCCGCCATGCTGCCGGTTTCCGGCAGCGCCTATTCTTATTCTTACGCCACCCTGGGTGAAGTGGTCGCCTGGTTCGTCGGCTGGGCGCTGGTACTCGAATACCTGTTCGCTGCGTCGACCGTGGCGGTGGCCTGGTCGGGCTACTTCGGCGAAATGCTGCGCATGCTCAGTTCGATGACGGGGCTGAATTTCAACTTGCCGACGGCACTCTCCTCGGCCCCGCTCACCTTCGCCACAGGAGGCCACAAGCTGGTGTTCACCGGCGCCCTGGTCAACATGCCGGCCGTTCTGATCGTCGCCGCGATCAGCTGGCTTTGCTATCTCGGCATCACGCAGTCGGCGGCGGTCAACGCGATCATCGTGGCCATCAAGGTGAGCGTAATCCTGCTGTTTCTGGTGGTGATGTTCAACTACATCAACGCCGACCTGTGGCATCCATTCATTCCGGCCAACGAAGGCGGCTCGAAGTTCGGCTGGAGCGGCGTCTACCGCGGCGCCACCCTGGTGTTCTTTGCCTATATCGGTTTCGACGCGGTCTCCACCGCAGCCGGTGAAGCCAAGAACCCGCAGCGCGACATGCCGATCGGCATTCTTGGCTCGCTGCTGATCTGCACCGTGCTGTACGTGGCGATGGCCGCGGTCATGACCGGCACGACCCCGTTCCGCATGCTCAATACGCCTGAGCCGGTCGCTACCGCGATCAACTATGTGCTCGGCACCGTCGCCGCCGGCAGCGCGTCCAGCTACCTCCTGGGCACGCTGAAGATCCTGGTGGTGTTCGCCGCCCTCGCGGGCTTGAGCTCGGTGGTGCTGGTGATGCTGATGGGCCAGCCGCGCATCTTCTATTCGATGTCGCGCGACGGCCTGCTGCCGCCGGCACTGGGGCGCGTGCATCCGAAACACCGCACGCCCTATATCGGCACCATCCTGGTGGGCGTGATCGCCTGCATCCTGGCCGGCCTGTTCCCGGTGGACGTGCTCGGCGACCTGGTCTCGATGGGTACCTTGCTGGCCTTCGCCACCGTCTGCATCGGCGTGCTGGTGCTGCGTCGCACGCGACCGGATCTGCCACGCGCGTTCCGCGTGCCGCTGCCGTGGATCGTCTGCCCGTTGGGTGCCGCTGCCTGCCTGTTCCTGTTCTGGCAGGCTTTCAAGGAGCGCTGGCCGCTGATGCTTGGCTGGATCGCGATCGGCTTCCTGATCTACGTCTTCTACGGCTATCGCAACAGCAAGTTGCGCCAGAACGCCCACTGACAAACCACCGGCAGCCGGCGCCCACAGCGCCGGCTGCCGCGTTTGTAATGCCAACCGGATAGAACCGGACGCCCCGCTTTCGAAGACGACCTCCCATGCTCAAGCAGTTGCTCGCCCGCAAGACCGATTTCAACGAACCCGACGACACCCACGGCCCCACCCTGCGCCGCACACTCGGACCGTGGGGTCTGACTGCACTCGGCATCGGGGCGGTGATCGGCGGCGGCATCTTCGTGATCACCGGCCAGGCAGCGGCCGACCATGCCGGCCCGGCGGTGATCCTTTCCTTCATCCTGGCGGCGATCTGCAGCACGTTCACCGCGCTGTGCTACGCCGAATTC
Organism: Rhodanobacter soli; assembly: GCF_040548735.1. NCBI lineage: Bacteria > Pseudomonadati > Pseudomonadota > Gammaproteobacteria > Lysobacterales > Rhodanobacteraceae > Rhodanobacter > Rhodanobacter soli. The sequence goes on from NZ_JBEPSD010000001.1 coordinate 437,949, forward strand.
GCCACGCTTATACCGGTTTCCGGCAGCGCCTATTCCTACGCCTATGCAACGCTCGGCGAACTGATGGCGTGGTTCATCGGCTGGAACCTGGTGCTGGAATACGGCGTGTCCGCCTCGGCGGTGGCGGTGAGCTGGACCGGTTATTTCCTCAGCCTGCTGGAGCACGTCGGCACGCTCTTCCAGATGGATCTGAGCATCCCTGCAGCGCTGACCAGTGCGCCGTTGGCATTCACAGCCGACCATCACCTGGTCGCCACCGGCGCACTGCTCAACCTGCCGGCGGTGGTGCTCATCCTGCTGCTGACCTGGATCTGCTACGTGGGCATCCGCGAGTCGAGCCTGGCGAACGCCGCGATGGTGGCGCTCAAGGTCGGCCTGATCACCCTGGTGATCGTGGTCGGCTGGCGCTATGTCGACCCTTCCAACTGGACTCCGTTCGTGCCCGAGTCGCAGGGTCACTACAAATATGGCTGGGGCGGCGTACTGCGCGGTGCGGCGATGGTGTTCTTCGCCTACATCGGCTTCGAGGCGACTTCGGTGGCGGCGCAGGAATCACGCAACCCGCAGCGCGACCTGCCGATCGGTATCCTCGCCTCGCTGGCGATCTGCACCGTGCTGTACATCGCGATGGCCGCGGTGATGACCGGCCTCAGTTCCTACACCCTGCTCGGCACCGACGAGCCGGTGGTGACCGCCCTGCACGGGCACCCGCAACTGGAATGGCTGCGCTGGCTGGTGGAGATCGGCGCGCTGCTGGGGCTGTCGTCGGTGGTGCTGGTGATGATCATCGCGCAGCCGCGCATCTTCATGATCATGGGTCGTGACGGCATGCTGCCCAAGGTGTTCACGCGGATCCATCCGCGCTACCGCACGCCGCACCTGAATACGCTGATCACCGGTGCCGGCATCGCCCTGCTCGCGGCGATCTTCCCGCTGGACGTGCTGGGCGACCTGGTGTCGATGGGCACACTGATCGCGTTCATGGCGGTTTGTGCCGGCGTGTGGATCCTGCGGCATACCCGGCCGGAGCTGCCGCGCACCTTCCGCGTGCCGTTCGCACCGGTGATCTGCACGCTCGGCATCCTCAGCTGCCTCGCCCTGCTGTCCACGATGGCCTGGTACAACTGGTCGCTGATGATCGTCTGGACCATCCTCGGCCTGGTGATCTATTTTGGTTACGGCAACCGGCACAGCCATCTGCGCCGCGCCATGGCCGACACGCCGAAGCCCTGATTCATCAATTTCGGCAAATATCTGTAAAAATCTCCAAATTTCGCCGAAATAAAGTAAATTTCTTCTATCCGCACGAAACGGCACAGTTCTTCATAAATCTTACGAATTCAATGGCAAGTTATTGTTTTTGCATGATTTAACGAGAACTTTTCAAGAGAAATCGAGGGACCGGTCGCCCTTTCGCCGAACTCGGGAGTATCATCCTCAGTCCGCGGGTTGATCACTTGGCAGTGGGCCCCGGATCGCGGCTCGGCGCGTCAGGTGGGTAAGCTCCTCAGCCTGATGTGTCCGGGCCGCACTTTTGTCCGCGCGACCCCTTTCCGCCTCGCGCTCCATCAGGGAAAACAAAAAGGCCGGCGATCAGCCGGCCTTTTGCATGGCGGAATTCCCGATGTGATCGGGAGGCGATCAGGCCTTCTTCGGCGTGTGCGACACGCACCAGCCTTTCGCGTTCACCGACTTGCCGGGGAACAGCTGACACGGCCCGCGACCGGTGGCGCCGCCGCTGTAGAACTGGCAGTTCGCGCAATCGTCACCGGCCTTGTACTTGGCGTTGGTGGTCTTGCTGGCATCTTCCACGTAGCCCAATGCCTTCGCGGTCGGGTCCGACTCGCTCACCGGCGGCAGGTCCGCCGCACGCGCAAAGCGCGGCAAGCCACCGAACACCACGGCTGCCGCCGTCGTGCCGGCAGCCACCTTGAGGAATCGGCGACGCGATTCGATATCTTGTTCTTTCGACATGGGCAAGCCTCCGTCGGGATCTATCCAGCACACTCTGCGCCGGATTCGTGCCGATGTTACGCCCACCATCCCAATTTTTCCTGACTTGCGAGAATGGCTCTCATTCCAACCGGGTGGCGACCTGGCGCATGGTATAGTCGGCGCTCATTTGGACGTCCAAACCGCATGAGCCAGACCCTTCCAGCCACGATCCCCGCCAGCTTGTTCGAGCAGCGCGCCGACGCCGTTGCCGACGCCGCGCGCGAGCTGTCCACGCTTGGCTGGACGCCGGCGACCAGCAGCAATTTCTCGATGCGGGTCGATGCGGATCACGCGGCGATCACCATCTCCGGCCGGCACAAGGGCAGGCTCGGCCGCGACGACATCATGCTGATCGACCTGGACGGGAATGCCGTCGGCACCGATGCCCGCCCCAGTGCCGAGACGGCGCTGCACACCCAGGTCTACCGGCGCTGTCCGGAGATGAACGTGGTGCTGCACACCCACTCGCGCACGCAAAGCGTGGCGTCGCGGCTGTTCGCTGCCGAGGGCGCCGTGCGCCTGCAGGGCTGGGAACTGCAGAAGGCGATCACCGGCTACCACACCCATGAAAGCGTGCTGGAGATCCCGGTGTTCCCGAACACCCAGCACATGCCCGAACTGGTGGCCCGGGTCAACGCCTGGCTGGACGCAGGCAAGCCGCTGCACGCCTACCTGATCGACGGCCACGGCATCTACACCTGGGGCCGCGACATGGCCGAGACCCGGCGCCATCTGGAGGCGCTGGAGTTCCTGCTCGGCTGCGAACTTGACCTGAAAAAGCTGAGGGCATCATGAGCCGACTGCGCATCTTCGACGAAACCCGACCGCAATCGCCGCTGGCAGCGATCGACGAGCACGCCGCGATTGCCGCCGAGCTGGGCAAGGTCGGCGTCCGCTTCGAACGGTGGGACGCCAGCCAGCCGATCGCGCCGGGCGCCAGCCAGGACGAGGTGATCGCGGCCTATCGCGGCGACATCGACCGGCTGATGGGCGAGAAGGGTTACCAGTCCGTCGATGTGATCAGCCTCGCCCCCGATCATCCCGACCGTGCCATGTTGCGCCAGAAGTTCCTCAGCGAGCACACCCACAGCGAGGACGAAGTGCGCTTCTTCGTCGCCGGCGCCGGCCAGTTCACCCTGCACATCGGCGGCAAGGTGTACGACGTGCTGTGCGAACAGGGCGACCTGATCGGCGTGCCGGACGGCACCCGCCACTGGTTCGACATGAGCGAGGCGCCCTACTTCGTGGCGATCCGGCTGTTCACCAACAAGGAAGGCTGGGTGGCCAACTTCACCGGCGACGACATCGCGCAGCAGTTCCCGCGGATGCAGCCGCACCAGGCTACGCCGGGCTGATAACGGCCGCCGACGCGCCATTCGTCTATGCTGGCCCACCCACCTACGCCACCGTCGCCATGATCGAAATCCGCGCCATCGTCACCGATATCGAGGGCACCACCAGCTCGATCGACTTCGTCCGCGACGTGCTGTTTCCGTACGCGCGCAAGCGCCTGCCAGCCTTCGTCGAAACCCACGGCAACAAGCCCGAAGTGCAACACTGGCTGCATGAGGCGGCCATCGAAGCCGGGCTGGTGGAGGCCCGCCGCCAGGACATCATCGAACTGCTGCTGCAGTGGATCGACCAGGATCGCAAATCCACCGCGCTGAAGGCGCTGCAGGGAATGATCTGGAAGGACGGCTACGAGGCCGGCGACTACCGCGCCCACATCTATCCGGAAGTGGCCGCGCGACTGCGCGACTGGCGCGCCGACGGGCTGCGGCTGTACGTCTACTCCTCCGGCTCGGTGCCGGCGCAGAAGCTGTTCTTCCACCACAGCGAAGCGGGCGACCTGAGCGCGCTGTTCGCCGGCTACTTCGATACCGAAACCGGCCCGAAGCGCGAATCCGAATCCTACCGGCGCATCGCCGAGGCGATCGAGGAACAGCCACGGCACCTGCTGTTCCTGTCCGATATCGTGGAGGAGCTCGACGCCGCACGGGCAGCCGGTTTCCATACCGGCTGGCTGGTCCGCGAGCCGCAGGCCCTGCCCGAATCACCGCGCCACCCGGTCTATCGCGATTTCGACGCGATCACGCCCTGAACCTGCCGCGCGAATCCCGCCATGCGTAGCGTCCTGACCGTCCTGCTTGCGTTCGCCGCCGGAGTGCTGCTGGCGATGTGGTGGCCTGGCCACCCAATGATGCGTTCGACCATCGGTCATCCCGCGCCCGCTGCGTCCGTCGATGTGGAGCCGGACACCGCACTGGACAGCGACGCCGAGGTCGACAACTGGCCCAGCCGGGCTCCGACGCCGGAACAGGTGCTGTACGCGCAGCCGCGGATGATGCGCGACGCGCTGGCGGAGCTCGGCCCGCGCGTACCTGGCAAACCCAACCTGTACCTGCTCGTCTTCGCCGGCGACGGCAGCGAGGACGTATTCCGCAATGAAGCCGAATACGCCGCGCGGCTGTTCGCGCAGCGCTTCGGCGCCACCACCCACAGCCTGGTGCTGGAGAACAACCCGGCCAGCTTGGCCACCCGCCCGTTGGCCAGCTGGAGCAACCTGGAAACCGCGCTCGAAGGCCTGGGCAAGGTGATGCAGCCGGACCAGGACATCCTGCTGCTGTACCTCACCAGCCACGGCAGCGAGGATCACAGCCTGCTGGTCGACATGGACCCGCTGCCGCTGGACCAGCTCGGCGCCAGCGACCTGGCAGGCATCCTGTCCATGCACCCGTTCAAGTGGAAGGTGGTCGTGGTCAACGCCTGCTATTCGGGCGGCTTCGTGCCGCCGCTGCGCGGCCCCGGCACCCTGGTGCTCACCGCCGCCCGCAGCGACCGCAGCTCGTTCGGCTGCGGCAGCGACTCGGACATCACCTACTTCGGCAAGGCCTGGCTGGTCGATGCGCTGAACCGCACTCCCGATTTCATCGAAGCGTTCAAGCAGGCCAGCGGCGAGATCAGCCAGTGGGAGCAGAAGGACAAGCTGACGCCGTCGGAACCGCAGATCGACATCGGCAGCGGCATCGCGGGGCAGCTCGCCTCGTGGCGCAAAGGGATCACACCGGGACCGAAGCTGCCATTCAAACCCGCGACACCGGCCGGCAGCGCCTCCGTCGCCACTCCACGGTAAATCGACTCAGCCGCGTCCCGCGTGCCTGTCGGCCAGCACGCGGGCGACATCGGCCAAGCCGAGTCCGCGCGCGCGCAGCGCCACGGTGAGATGGAAGACCAGGTCCGCCGCTTCGCCCAGCAGTTCGGCATCGTCCTGCACGACGGCGGCCAACGCCGTCTCGACACCTTCCTCGCCGACTTTCTGCGCGATCCGGCGCATGCCGCCTTCGAACAGCTTGGTGGTATAGCTGCCCGCCGGCCGCTCGGCATGGCGCTGCGCGACCAGCGCGTCGAGTTCGGCGAGGAAGCCCAGCGGCGGCCGCACGGTTTCGCCGAAGCAACTGGACGTGCCGAGGTGACAGGTCGGGCCATGCGGCTCGGCCTGGACCAGCAAGGTGTCGGCGTCGCAGTCGACGCGGATCGACTTCAGCGCCAGCACGTGGCCGGAGCTCTCGCCCTTGGTCCACAGCCGCTGCTTGCTGCGGCTGAAGAACGTCACCTGGCCGCCGGCCTGGGTCTGCGCCAGCGCCTCGGCATTCATGTAGCCGAGCATCAGCACTTCGCCGCTGAGCCAGTGCTGCACGATCGCCGGCAGCAGGCCGTCGCCCTTGGCCCAGTCGAGGCGGCTGACATCGATGACGGATTCGGTGGCCATGGCGGGCTCCAGAGGATTAGAGGCGAACGGCCACACCCTGGCCGCGCAGATAGTGCTTGAGTTGCGGGATCGCAATGGCGCCCGAATGGAACACGCTGGCCGCCAGCGCACCATCCACGTCGGCCTCGATGAAGGCGTCGCGGAAATGTTCCGGCGCACCGGCACCGCCCGAGGCGATCAGTGGCACATGGCAGACCGCACGCGCCGCCGCCAGCTGTTCCAAATCGTAGCCGCCGCGTACGCCGTCGCTGCCCATGCAGTTCAGCACGATCTCGCCGGCGCCGCGCCGTTGCGCCTCGACCATCCAGTCCAGCGTGCGGCGCGGCAGCGCCCGCGTCTTCGCAGGGTCGCCGGTGTACTGGCGCACGCGCCATTCGCCGTCGGCATCGCGCAGCGAGTCGATGCCGACCACCACGCATTGCACGCCGAACGCGGCAGCCAGCTCGTCGATCAACCGGGGCCGCTCCAGCGCCGGCGAGTTCACCGAGATCTTGTCCGCGCCCGCGTGCAGTACCGCGCGCGCCTCGTCGACCGAGCGGATGCCGCCGGCCACGCAGAAGGGAATGTCGATCGCGCGGGCGACCTTCTCGACCCAGCCACGATCCACGCTGCGTCCTTCCGGGCTCGCCGTGATGTCGTAGAACACCAGTTCGTCGGCGCCCTCGTCGCGGTAGCGCAGGGCCAGGTCCACGATCTCACCCATCACCACGTGGTCGCGGAAGCGCACGCCCTTGACCACCTGGCCGTCGCGCACGTCGAGGCAGGGAATGATGCGGCGGCTCAGCATGCCAAGGCCTCCCCGACGGTGAAGCGCCCTTCCAGCAGCGCACGGCCGAGGATCACGCCCTGCGCACCTGCCTCACGCGCGGCGCGGATATCGTCCAGCGTGCGCACGCCGCCGGAAGCTTGCACCGCCAGCTGCGGCACGCTGTCGGCAAGGTGACGATAAAGATCGAGGTTGAAACCGGCCAGCATGCCGTCGCGGTCGATGTCGGTGCACAGCAGGTGGCGCGCGCCGCGCGCGGCATACCACGGCGCCAGCTCGTCCAGCGTACGCGCCTCGGTTTCGGTCCAGCCGGCGCTGGGCAGGGTCCAGCGGCCATCGATGCAACGCGTGTCGAGCGCGAGGGTCAACCGTTCGGCACCGTATTTGCCCAGCCAGCCGGCGACGAGTTCGGGATCGCGGATCGCCACGCTGCCCAGCACCACGCGATCCACGCCGGCGTCGAACAATCGCTCAAGATCATTCTCGTCGCGCACCCCGCCACCGGCCTGGACCTGCATGCCGTCCGCAGCAATCGTTCCGATCACGGCGAGATTGTCGAGCCGACCCGAACGCGCACCATCCAGATCGACCAGGTGCAGCCGGCGTGCGCCGGCGTCGGCGTAACGCCGCGCCAGTTCACGCGGATCGGCCGCATACGTGGTCTGCTGCGCATAGTCGCCTTGCTTCAGGCGCACCACCTGGCCACCGCGCAGGTCGATCGCGGGAATCACGTCGAAGCTCATAGTTCGAGGAAGTTCTTGAGGAGCTTCGCGCCGACGGCGGCGGAGCGCTCGGGATGGAATTGCATGCCGTAGTAGTTGTCGCGCGCGATCACGGCGGAAAATGCCGCGCCGAAGTCGCTGGTGGCGAGGGTCCAGTCGCTCACCGGCACTGCATAGCTGTGCACGAAGTACGCCTGCTCATCGCCGCCCAGCCCGGCCAGCAAGGGATGCGCCTGCTTCGCGCTCAAGCGGTTCCAGCCCATGTGCGGCACGCGCAAGCCGGGAGCTTCGGCGAAGCGGCGCACCGGCGCCGGAATCAGGCCGAGGCATTCGGTATCGCCCTCCTCCGAATGCGCGCACAACAGCTGCATGCCCAGGCAGACGCCGAGTACGGGCTGCTTCAGCGAACGCAACAGCTCGACCAGGCCCAGCTCGCGCAGCCGTGCCATGCCGGGACCGGCGGCGCCCACGCCGGGCAGGATCACCTTGTCGGCGGCGCGGATCGTCGCCGCGTCCGCGGTCAGCGCGGCATCCACGCCCAACCGTTGCAGCGCGTAACGCACCGAACCGATATTGGTGCCGCCGGCGTCGACCAGGACCACGCTCATCACAGCGCGCCCTTCGTGCTGGGCAGCTCGCTGCCCTCGCGGCGGATCGCCTGGCGCAGCGTACGCGCCACCACCTTGAAGCAGGCCTCGACCATGTGGTGCGCGTTGTCGCCGCGCACCACCAGCTGCAGGTTCGCGCCCAGGCTCTCGCACAGCGAACGGAAGAAATGCGGCACCAGTTCGGTCGGCACCTCGCCCACGCGCTCGCGCGGGAAGCTGCCCTCGAACACGAAGTACGGCCGGCCGGACAAGTCCAGTGCCGCGCTGGCCTGCGCCTCGTCCATCGGCAGGGTGAAGCCGTAGCGGCCGATGCCGCGCTTGTCGCCGAGCGCCTGCTTCAAGGCGCTGCCCAGCGCCAGCGCGCAGTCCTCGATGGTGTGGTGTTCGTCGATGTGGGTGTCGCCGTCGCAGTCGAGCTTCAGCGCGAAGCCGCCGTGCTTGCCGATCTGCTCCAGCATGTGGTCGAAGAAGCCGAGGCCGGTGTGCGCCTGCGGCTCGGCCACCTTGTCCAGGTCCACGCTGACCGTGATCCGGGTTTCCTTGGTGTTGCGCACCACCGTGGCGACGCGCGGCGCGTCGAGCAGCTGGTGCGCCAGTTCCTCCCAAGCCACGCCCTGCGGGCCGACGCGGAAGCCGCGCACGCCCATGTTCGCGGCGAACTGCAGGTCGGTTTCGCGATCGCCGGCCATCGCCGACGCCGCGCGGCTCCAGCCGTCGTCGGCCAGGTAGTGGCGCAGCATGCCGACGCCGGGCTTGCGCGTGTCGCGGCCTTCGTGCGGGAAGCTGCGGTCGATCAGCACTTCGCGGAAGCGGATGCCCTGCGAGGCGAGGATGCGCAGCAGCAGTTCGTGCGGTCCGGTGAAATGCGGCTCCGGGAAACGGTCGGTGCCCAGGCCGTCCTGGTTGGTCACCATCACCAGCTCATAGCCGGCGGCGACGAAGCGCTGCAACGCGGCGATCACGCCCGGCAGCAGGGCCAGCTTCTCGTAGCTGTCGATCTGCTCATCGGCCGGCTCCTCGATCAGGCAGCCGTCGCGGTCGACGAAGAGGATCTTGCGCTTGTTCATGCCGATCCCTCGGCGGAACTCCGGCCGTCCATGGTCGGACTCCTCGGAAAAGCCGCTTTCCCGGCAACACTTCGAGCCGCAGCCAGTACGGCCAGCACCCGGTCATTCTCCGCTGGCGTGCCGATGGTGATGCGCAGTGCATCGCCGAGGTTCGGGTAACGGCGCACGTCGCGCACCACGATGCCGGCCGCGAGCAGGCACTGGTAGACGGCACCGGCATCGTCGAAGCGCACGGCCAGGAAATTCGCCTGCGACGGCAATACCTCGCGCACACCGGGCAACCGGCGCAGCGCTGCCTGCATCCGCGCGCGCTGCTCGCGCACGATGCCGACATGCCCTCGTGCATTCGCCCGGCCCCAGCCGGACAACGCCAGCAACGCGGCGTCCACACACGGCAGCGGCAGCGGGTACGGCGCCATGATCCGGCGCAGCAGCGCGATCACCTCGGCATTCGCCAGCAAGCTGCCGACGCGTGCACCGGCCAGCGCCCAGGCCTTGGACAAGGTGCGCAGCACGGCGAGATTGTCGTAGCGATCGATCAGGTCCGCCACGCTGCCTGCGTCGCTGAACTCGACATAGGCCTCGTCCACCACCAGCAAGGCGCGACCGCTCAGTGCCTGCGCCAGCCGCTCGACCGCGGCGCGCGGTACCGGCTGGCCGGTGGGATTGTTCGGCGTGCAGATGAAGACCAGCTTCACCGCCGGGGTCAGTGCTGCCAGCACGGCGTCCACGTCCAGGGTGAAATCCGCCGCCAGCGGCACCTCGACGATGCCCGCGTCCTGCACCCGCGCGCACACCGCGTACATACCGAACGTCGGCGGCTGGATCAGGATGGCGTCGCGGCCGGCGCGGCAAAACGCGCGCACCAGCAGGTCGATCGCCTCGTCGCTGCCGCGGCCGACCAGCAACTGTTCGCGCCGCACGCCGTAGAGTGCCGCGAGCGCCTCGACCAGCGCCGCGGGCTGCGGCTCGGGATAGCGGTTGCAGCCGAGGCCGTCGTCGCCCACCGGGACCCACGCCGACTCGTTCGCGTTGAGGAATACCTCACCGCCGCTGGCCTCCATCCGCGCCGAGGAATACGGCTGCATCGCGCGGATTTCCGGCCGCGCCAGATCGAGCACGCTCATGACAGTGCCTCCAATGTGGCCAATCGCAAGGTCACCGCGCGGCGGTGCGCCTCGAGTTGTTCGGCCGCCGCCAGCATCGCCGTGCAGGGACCGATGTTGCGCAGGCCTTCTTCGCTGACTTCCTGCACGCTGATCTGCTTCTGGTAACTGGCCACCGACACGCCGCTGTAGCTGCGCGCGTAGCCGTAGGTCGGCAGCACATGGTTGCTGCCGCTGCAGTAGTCGCCTACCGATTCGGGCGTCCACTGACCGAGGAAGATCGAGCCCGCGCTGTCGATGCCGTCGAGCAAGGCGCGCGGCGCAGCCACTTGCAGGATCAGGTGCTCGGGCGCGTAGCGGTTGCTGACTTCGACCGCTTGCGCCAGCGAGTCGACCGCGATCAACCGGCTCTGCGCCAGCGCCTGGCGGGCGATCGCGCCACGCGGCAATGCGGCGCACTGGCGTTCGACCTCGGCCGCCGCCTGGTCCAGCAACTCGGCGGACGGACTCAGCAGGATCACCTGCGAATCCGGCCCGTGCTCGGCCTGCGACAGCAGATCCGCGGCGACGAACACGGGATTCGCCTCGGCATCGGCAATCACCAGCACTTCCGACGGGCCGGCGGGCATGTCGATCGCGGCGCCGTCCGGGTCGGACGACACCTGCAGCTTCGCCTCGGTGACCCAGGCGTTGCCGGGGCCGAACAGCTTGTCGCACTTCGGCACGCTGGCGGTGCCGTAGGCCATCGCGGCGATCGCCTGCGCACCGCCCAGCTTGAACACCTGGTGCACGCCGGTGAGGCGCGCGGCATACAGCACCGCCTCGTCGCAACGCCCATCGGCGCGCGCCGGCGAGCACAGCACCACTTCGCGGCAACCGGCGATATGCGCCGGCACGCCCAGCATCAGGGCGGTCGACGGCAGCGGCGCACTGCCGGCCGGCACGTACAGGCCGACCCGGCTGATCGGACGCAACACGCGCTCCACCCGCACGCCGGGTGCGGTATCCACCGCCACCGGTTGCGGTGCCGCCGCGCGATGGAACAGCTCGATGCGTGCGGCTGCTTCGCGGATCGCCGCCTTCAGGTCCGGATCGAGAAAGGCTTCGGCCGCAGCGAATTCGGCCTCGTCCACCGCGATCGCGTCCAATGTGCAGCGGTCGTATGTCGCGCTGAGTTCACGCAGCGCCGCGTCGCCGCGTTCGCGCACGGCGGCAACGATCCGCTCGACACCGCGGCGCAGTTCGTCCGCGCGCAACTGCGCGGGCCGCGCCAGCGCATCCCGACGTGCCGTTTCATCCAGTACGTTCCAGTCCAGACGTTTCATGCCAACCAGCTCTTCATGCAAGCATCTTCTCCACCGGCAGCACGAACATCTCGCGCGCGCCGGCCTTCTTGATTTCTTCCAGTTGCCGCCAGCTCATCTCGCCGGCGCACAGCGCCTGCAGCATCAACTGGTCCGGTTGGCCGGCCACCGGCAGCAGGGTCGGCTGCGGACCGCCGGGCAGCAGGCGGGTGACGGCTTCCAGCGTATGGCGCGAGGTCTGCAGCAGCAGCAGGCGCGACTCGCGCACCTGGATCACTCCGTCCAGCCGCTTCAGCAGCAGTTCCAGCATGTCGCCGCGCTCGTCCACCGGCAGGGTCAGCGGTCCCGCCAGCACCGCCTCGCTCTGCAGCAGCACTTCGGTTTCGCGCAACTGGTTCGCCACCAGGGTGCCGCCGCTCTGCACCAGATCGCAGATCGCGTCGGCGGTGCCCAGCTTCGGCGCAATCTCGACCGAACCGGCCAGGGTCACCACGCCGGCAGCGATTCCCTGCGTGCGCAGCCATTCACCCAGCAGGCCCGGATACGACGTGGCGATGCGCCGGCCTTCCAGTTGCGCCGGCTCGCGGTAGTCCAGCTCCTGCGGCACCGCGATCGACAGCCGGCAGCGCCCGAAGCCGAGCGGGCGCAGTTCGCTGAGCGGTTCGGCGTCGCGTCCCGTGGTGAGCTGGAACTCGCTCAGTACGTTGCGCCCGACGATGCCGAGGTCGCACACGCCCTGCGCGATCAGGCCGGGAATATCGTCGTCGCGCACCAGCAGCAGGTCGACCGGCTCGCCCTCGCCGAAACAGAACAGCTTGTCGCGGCTCTGCCGGAAGGTGAGCCCGCAACGGGTCAGCAGTTCCAGCGCCGGCTCGGTCAGCCGGCCGGACTTCTGCATCGCAATGCGCAAGCGATCGCGCGTTTTCATGCCTTCGCCTTTTTGGCTGCCTGCGACTGCCGCCGCGCCGCACGGGCCGCGGCTGCCAGGTAGCCGCCGCTGCCCTGGTTGAGGTAACGCGCCACCCGTCCGATCGTGGTGATGCTGACTGCGGTGCGCTCGTGGATCTCGCGGTACGACACGCCTTCCAGCAGGTACGGGACCACCCGCCAGCGGTCCACCAGCACCTCGAGCTCGGCCGGCGTGCACAGGTCGCTCAGGAAAGCGCCCATCTCCTCGCTGTTCTTCAACGAGAGCAGCGCCTCGTAAAGGCTCTGCTCGGCGGATTCGACGGGGGTTTCCGGATCGAGTGATCGACGTTTCATAATGTACTAACGCATTAACACAGTGGTGCGCATCATACACGGCATGCGGCACCGCGGCAAACCCGTCCTTCGCCGGCGTCAACCCGGGTTCAGCAGTGGTTGCCCGAAACGCCAGGGGCGGCTTCGACAGCCGCCCCTTCCAAAAACTAAAGACCCCCGCCGAGGCGGGGGTCCTGTGAGCCAGTGCAGGCCGGAGTCGGCTCAGGCCGACTTCTTCTTCGGCGCGGCCTTCTTGGCGGCGGCCGGCTTGGTCACGGTGGGCTTGGCGCCCACCACGGCCGGCAGCACGCCGTGCGCACGGGTATTGCCGTAGCTGCCGCGATAGGTCTTGCCGCGACGGGTCTTGCGATCGCCCTTACCCATGGGGAACTCCTTGATTTATTGGATGAACGGCCTGCCATCATAGCAGTGTCGGAGCCGTACGGGATAGTCAGGGTTGACCGTGTCCGGCGCAGTCTCCGCTGGCATCGAGGCACTTGCCGGGGTCGATCTGCACGGTCACATGCTGGATCCCGAAACGCTCCAGCAACATCCGCTTGATCGCCTGCAAGGCCCGCGCGCCGTCGGCATGCTCATCCAGCTCGGCATGCACGGTGGCCATGCGCGAACCCGACGCCAGTTGCCACACGTGCAGGTGGTGAATGTCGCGGATGCCGGGATCGGCCGTGCGCAGCGACGCTTCCACCAGCGCGCTGTCCATGCCGTCGGGCACGCCTTCCAGCAAGATGTGCGCGGACATCCGCAGCAACCGCCATGCGCTGTTCAGGATCAGCAGCGAGACCAGCAGCGACAGCACCGGATCGGCCCACAGCCAGCCGAACCAGCGGATCGCCAGCGCCGCCAGCACCGCCGCCAGTGAGCCGAGCAGGTCGCCCAGCACATGCAGACTGGCGCCGGCCAGGTTGACGTCGTCGTGCGCATGCCCGTGCAAGGTGCGCAGCACCAGCACGTTCACCAGCAACCCCGCGACGGCCACGGCCAGCATCATCCCGGACAGGATTTCCCCGGGATGCAGCAGCCGCACGACGGCTTCGTAGGCGATCCAGCCGACCAGCACGAACTGGCCGAGTGCATTGACGAAACCCGCCAGCACTTCTGCCCGGCCATAGCCGTAACTGCGCCGCGCATCGGCCGGCCTGGTCGCCATCCATGCGCCGACCACCGCCAGCAGCAGGGCCAGCGCATCGACCATCATGTGTCCGGCGTCAGCCAGCAAGGCCAGCGAGCCGGACCACGCGCCGCCAACCACTTCGACCACCATCATCACGGTGGTCAAGATGAACGCAAACAGCAGCTTGCGACTGCGCCCTCCGGACGCAACGGCGTGGCCGTGCGCATGTTCGTGATGCGCGTGATCGTGCTGGTGGACGTGGGCCGTGTTCATGCGTGCATGCTAGGAACGGCCGCCGCCGTTACACAATCACCACGTTGTTCAGTGCCGCTCAGTGCGCGCACTGCGGGCCGTGCACGTGGGCGCCATCGCCGTGGCTGTCCAGCCGCAGGTTGACGAAATGCGCGCCGGCCAGCAGCAGGCCGCCGCAGGTCACCAGCACGCTGTGCAGGATCGGCGAGGAACCATCGAGATAGATGACGCCGAGCAGCAGCAAGGCCAGCCCCGGCACCGCCAGCCGCAACGGCAACGGGCGCTGGTGCCGGCGATAGCCGCGGACCAGGACGAACGAGGCCAGCACGCAGGCGCACAGCACGAAAACGCGCTCGAAGCGATGGTCTGCCAGGAATTCCAGACCCAGCAACGGCAGCAGCGCAAGCACGAAGGGCAGCAGCGCGCAGTGGATCGCGCACAGGAAGGAAGCCATCGCGCCAACGCGATCGGCCACATGCCACCAGCGGGATTTGTTCGACTGTTCGGAATCCATCGACCTGCCCCGGCACCGCCAGACGTGGCGGCTCAGTACCCGGTGAGTCATATGTTACATTATAACATTACAAAGCGCCATACCCGACGACCGGTGGATTCAGGCTTTGCGGCAATGCCGGCAGGTGCCGTGGACTTCCAGCGTCTGTGCCTGTGGACGGAAGCCGAACGCCTTCGCCTGTGCCTCGATCAGCTCGGCGACCCGTTCATCGCAGACTTCCTGGGCACTGGAGCAGATGTCGCAGATCAGGAACGGCACCTGGTGCGCCTCGGCCGGGTGGTGGCAGGAGACGAACGCGTTGATCGATTCCAGCTTGTGGATGAAGCCGTTCTCGAGCAGAAAGTCGAGCGCGCGATAGACCGTGGGCGGCGCGGCGTTGCCGTGCTTCTCGCGCAGCTGGTCGAGCAGATCGTAGGCCTTGACCGGCTTGTGCGCAGTCGCGACCAGCTCGAGCACTTCCTTGCGCAGCGGGGTCAGGCGCAAGCCGCGCTCCTCGCTGGCATGCTCCACCGCGCGCACGAACCCCTTCGCATCCTCATGATGATGATGCGGATGGTGCGCGTGCGGGTTGTGGACGACTTCGTGGCTCACGCGTTTCACCTCAAGACGGATCATACACTCGCAACCGCATCACTCCAGGCAAGGCTCAGCGCCGCAGTGGCGGCGGCTGCGGGCGCGGCGCGGGGCGGGGCCTGGCCAGGATCACGATCCAGCCGATCGGCCCCAGCACCCACGCCCACACGATGCCTTCGAGCAGGCGGCCGCGCCACCAGCCGAGCAGCGCGCCCACCGCGACGAACAGCAGGCTCCACCAGAACATGGCTGCCCACGGCAGCATATTCAACAGGTTGAAGAAGATATGCCAGAACGCTCCCGGCGCATCGGGATCGACGCCACGGGTAGCCCTGGCCAGCAGTTCGTCCATGGCGGGCTCAGCGTGTCATTGGCATGGCGAGAAACTCATCCCCGCGCGAGGGCGATCGCGGCGTCGATGCGCTTGAGCGCTTCGTCGCGGCCTGCCAGGTAGATCGTGTACTCGATCGACGGCGAGACCTGGGTGCCGGTCATCGCCACCCGCAGCGGCTGCGCGATCTTGCCCATGCCCAGCTCAAGCTTTGCGGCAACCTGCTCGATCACCTGGTGGATCGGCTCCGGCATCCATTCGCACCCGGCCAGCAGCGATTTGGCCGCATCGAGCACGGCAACCGCACTGTCGTTCTTCAGATGCTTGGTGACCGCCTTGTCGTCCCATTCGGCGATCGGCGCGTACCAGATCTTCGCGCGCTCGGCCATTTCCTTCAGCGTGTGCACGCGGTCGCGCAGCGCCACGATCACGTCGACCGGCGCCGGGCCGTGCGAAGCGTCGATGCCGGCGCGCTGAAGGTGCCACTCGAATTCGGCGGCCAGCGACTGCGGATCATCCGTCTTCAGGTAGTGCTGATTGAGCCAGGCCAGCTTCTCGGTGTCGAAGCGCGAAGCGGCCTTGTTGACGTCGGCGATGTCGAACAGCGCGATCATCTCCTCGCGCGAGAAGATCTCCTGGTCGCCGTGCGACCAGCCCAGCCGCACCAGGTAGTTGAGGATCGCGTGCGGCAGGAAGCCGTCGGCGCGGTACTCCATCACGCTGACCGAGTTGGTGCGCTTGGACAGCTTCTTGCCTTCCTTGTCCAGGATCATCGGCAGGTGCGCGAACTCCGGCACCTTGGCGCCCAGCGCGTGATAGATGTTGATCTGCCGCGGCGTGTTGTTGACGTGGTCGTCGCCGCGGATCACCTCGGTGATGCCCATGTCGATGTCGTCGACCACCACGGCGAAGTTGTAGGTGGGCCAGCCGTCGGAGCGGAAGATCACCAGATCGTCCAGTTCGCTGTTGGCCCATTCGATGCGGCCCTTCACCTTGTCCTCGAACACCACCGAGCCTTCGCTCGGGTTGCGAAAGCGGATCACGCGATTGGGATCTTCACGACGGGCTTCATGAAAGCCGGGCTCGTTGCGGTCGCGGTAATGGCCGTTGTAGCGCGGCTTCTCGCCCTTCGCCATCGCGGCCTCGCGCATCGCTTCGATCTCTTCCTTGCTCTCGTAGGCGTAGTACGCCTTGCCGGCAGCGACCAGTTCGTCGGCGACCTGCTTGTACCGCGCAAGCCGCTGGGTCTGGTAGAACGGGCCCTCGTCGGCGTCGAGGTCGAGCCAGTGCATCGCGTCGAGGATCGCCTGCACCGCCGCGTCGGTGGAACGCTCGCGATCGGTATCCTCGATGCGCAGGATGAATTCGCCGCCGCGCCGACGCGATTCCAGCCAGCAGTACAGTGCAGTACGCGCCCCGCCAATGTGCAGGAAACCGGTGGGGCTGGGGGCGAATCGGGTGCGGACGGTCATGGGAACTCGATGGATGCGGAGCGAAGTGATGGATTTTAGCCGATACCGGGACACAAGCCGTTGCCGCAGCCAGCATGCACACCGGCGCATGCGCATGGCCGTACTCGCCATGCTCACGTCGAGCCTTGCCCTGCCCGCCCTGGCCGGCAATCCGGGCTACGACCGCCCCGGCTATGGTTTCACGCCCGTCGTACTCGGCACTGGCGACATCACCATCGAACAGGGGCTGCCGGACTGGAGCCGCAGTCGGCAGAATGGCATCACCCGTTCGCAGTACAGCGCCGACAGCCTGCTGCGCATCGGCATCGGCGGCCCGCTGGAACTGCAGCTGGGCAGCTCGCCGTGGAACTCGCTGCGGCAGAGCGGCGCCGACAGTGACGACCACAGCCACGGACATGGCGACACGATACTCGGGCTGAAACTGGCACTGCCCTCCTCGAGCCAGGCCGTCAGCTGGGGCCTGCTGGGCAGCGTGGAATTCACCGATGGCGCGAAGGCATTCCGTGGCGACCGGCGCCAATACCTGCTCGGTGCCCAGTTCAACCTGCAGGCAAGCGAGCGCAATTCGTTGGGCCTGTATCTGCAGAATGTGCGCAGTGACGGCACGGACAGCACCACCGTGGCAGTCAGCGACAACTACATGCCGAGCAGCACGCTGGTGCTGTATGTCGAAACCGCACGGTTGCGCACGCCGGGCCAGGGCAGCGGCACGGTTGCCGGTGCCGGACTGGGCTGGCTGATCACCCCACGCGTGCAACTCGACGCCGGCTTCGATCGTCGGCTGGACGGCGCGGTGCCCGACTGGCAGACCAACCTCGGCGTCGCGATCTATTTCGGACGCTGAGCGTCGGAAGCCAGCCGGCGCAGCGCGAAACTCACTTGACGTGGATGGTGATCTTCTTCGACACCACCGCCGGATCAAACGGTACGTGGTTCTGGTCGCCCAGCTCCAGTTGCAAGGTATGCGTGCCGGGCTTCAGCTTCAGCGTGGTCTCGGTCTGGCCGCCACCGAAGTGGATGTGGTTGGCGTCGTTCGGGATCGGCTGACCGGCAGCGGGCAGTTCTTTCACGTCGACCAGCAGGTGATGGTGGCCGGTGTGCTCCTTGGCCACCCCGGCCGGCGCCACGCCCATGCCCTTGAGACCGAAGCGCACGGTGACGTCCTGCCCCACGGTGGCACCGTTGGCGGGCGAGATGATGTAGACCGCGGCGCCGCCGGGTGCCGGGGTGACCGGCAGGCCAGCGTCGGCGGCCATCGCGGCGCTGGTCAGTCCGGTCAGGGCAAGTGCGAGCAGGATGCGTTTCATCGTCGGTCTCCAGCGGGGAAGGATGGCCCAGTGTAAGTGCTGCGGCGCCTTCAAGGCATCCGCACGTCACCACGGCGTCATGCGCCCGCCATGTCGCCGCAACGCTGGCCGGCGAAACTGTGTCCAGCCAGCACGGGTATCGTCATGCGCATCGGCATCGTCAGCGAAACCTATCCACCGGAAATCAACGGCGTCGCGCTGACCGTGCACAGCCTCGCCGCCGGACTCGCCGCGCGGGGCCACAGCATCGACCTGATCCGCCCGCGCCAGCCGCAGCCATATGGCGATGAAGCCGGCATCGACGCGCTCGAACTGCGCGGCGGCGCCCTGCCCCGTTACCCGGGCCTGCGCTTCGGCCTGCCGGCCGGCCGCACGCTGCGCCAGCATTGGTCGAAGCAGCGCCCCGACGCGGTCTACGTCGCCACCGAAGGACCGCTCGGCTGGTCGGCCATGCGTGCCGCCAGGCGGCTGGGCATCCCGCTCAGCAGCGGCTTCCATACCCGCTTCGACAGCTATGCCCGCCACTACGGTCTGGGCTTGCTTACGCCGCTGGTGCGCGGCTACCTGCGCCGCTTCCACCAGCGTGCCGCCGCCACGCTGGTGCCGACCAACGCACTCGCACGGGAGCTGCACGCCATGGGTATCACCAACGCCTGCCTGTTGCGCCGCGCAGTGGACACGCAGTTGTTCCACCCGAACCGGCGCGATGAAGCCTTGCGCGCCAGCTGGGGCGTGGACGCCGCCACGCCGGTGGTGCTGTACGTCGGGCGCATCGCGCCGGAGAAGAATCTCGAACTGGCGGTACAGGCCTTTCGCGCGATCCGCCAGCAGGCGCCACAGGCGCGTTACGTATGGGTCGGCGATGGCCCGGCCCGCGACGCGCTGCAGGCGGCGCATCCGGATTTCATCTTCGCCGGCGTGCAACGCGGCGAGGCGCTGGCACGGCACTACGCCAGCGCGGACCTGTTCCCGTTCCCCAGCCTCAGCGAGACCTTCGGCAACGTGATCATCGAGGCGCTGGCCGCCGGCCTGCCGGTGGTGGCGTACGCCGAAGGCGCCGCGCGCGAGCATCTCGTCGATGGCGTCAACGGCTACTGCATCGCATCGGGCAACGCACAGGCATTCATCGAGGCGGCGGCAAGACTGGCCGGCAATCCGGCGTTGATCCGGCACATGGGCCGCGCCGGCCATGCCGGCATGGCCGGGCTTTCGCCGGACGCGGTGATCCGCGATTTCGAAACCCTGCTGCGCGAGATGGCCGAGGAGAACCTGCATGAGCACGCCACCATCGCTGCCCACGTCTGAGCTTCTTCCCGGGCCGCGTTTCGCCCTGGACCGACGCGTCTGCGTGATCGCCAACCACTGGGGCGCCCGACGCCTGGTCGGCCTGCTCTTCGGCATGGTCAGCCGGCTCGGCGACGGGGTGTTCTGGTATGCACTGATGGTCGCGCTGGCCGTACTCGGCGGTCAGCGCGGCATCGCCGCAGCCGCGCACATGGCGGTGACCGGGCTCGCCGCTTTGCTGCTGTATCGCCTGCTGAAGCGCTGGACGCGCCGCCCGCGTCCCTACCGCGCCTGCCCCGGCGTGATCGCGCACGTGCCACCGCTGGACGAGTTCAGTTTTCCGTCCGGGCATACCCTGCAGGCGGTGGGTTTCAGCGTCGTGGCGCTGGCCTGGTATCCGTCGCTGGCGCCGCTGCTGCTGGGTTTCACTGCGCTGGTCGCGGTCTCGCGGGTGATCCTCGGCCTGCACTATCCCAGCGACGTGCTGGCCGCGATCGTCATCGGCGGCGGTCTGGGCAGCGCGTCGCTGTGGTTGCTGTCGTCGCTCGGTTGAGCATTGCGCTGCACAGAATATGTGCACGCCGTCGGCAGTGCCTTTGCACTCAGACAGATAGCGCACTTGTCCACAGGCTTTACCGCACACACTCCACAATCGCTGTGGAGAACTCCCCCCGCCTGCGCAACATCTCGGCAACGCGTAGCAAGTGCTTGATGGACAAGTGGCGAACATCGCTTGTCCACAGGCTTTACCGCGGCACCTCCACAGCGGCTGTGGAAAACCCGATCGCGCAAACGACGATGCCGCCCGAAGGCGGCATCGCATCGCTGCAGCAAGCATGACCGATCAAGCGGCGCGCGGCGCCTTCATCAGGATGCCGAGCAGGTCGGCCAGCTTGTCGCGCATCTCGCGGCGGTCGACGATCAGGTCGATCGCGCCATGGTCGAGCAGGAACTCCGAACGCTGGAAGCCTTCCGGCAAGGTCTCGCGCACGGTCTGCTCGATCACGCGCGGGCCGGCGAAACCGATCAGCGCCTTCGGCTCGCCGATGTTGATGTCGCCGAGCATTGCCAGGCTGGCCGAAACGCCGCCGGTGGTCGGGTTGGTCAGCACGCTGATGTACGGCACGCCGGCGTCGCGCAGGCGCGCCAGCGCGGCCGAGGTCTTGGCCATCTGCATCAGCGAGAACAGCGCTTCCTGCATGCGCGCGCCGCCGGTGGCGGAGAAACACACCAGCGCGCTCTTGTCGGCCAGCGCGCGCTCGGCGGCACGCGCGAACTTCTCGCCGACCACCGAACCCATCGAGCCGCCCATGTAGGCGAACTCGAACGCCGTCGCCATCAGCGGGCGGCCCTTGAGCCTGCCGCTCATCGCGACCATCGCGTCCTTCTCGCCGACCTTCTTCTGGGTGGCGGTGATACGGTCGCGATACTTCTTGGAGTCGCGGAACTTCAGCGGATCGGTCGGCTCGAGGCTGGCCCACAGTTCCTGCGCGGAACCTTCATCCAGCAACGCGCCCAGCCGCGCACGCGCGCTGATGTAGTGGTGATGGCCGCACTTGGGGCAGACCATCAGGTTGCGCTCCAGCTCCGGCTTGTACAGCACGGTGCCGCAACCGCCGCACTTCTCCCACACGCCTTCGGGCACCGAGCCCTTGCCGGCACCCGATGCCTGCGGGCGGGTGCGCGGGTTCATGATTTTCTGCAGCCAATTCATTGCATCACCCTGACTGTTCGTGAGCGCGCCGCGATCAGGCGGTGCGCATCCTCAATGCGTATCGAGCGCGGTGCGGATCGGCGCCAGGAACGCTTGCGCGCGCGAGACGATTTCCGCGGCATCCGTCGCCCCGGCCAGCCGCTCGACCAGCGCGCTGCCGATCACCACCGCATCGGCGAAACCGGCGATCGCCTGCGCGCTCGCCGCATCGCGGATGCCGAAACCCACCGCCACCGGCGCCTTCGCATGGGCCCGGATATCGGCCACGCGTGCCGCGATGTCGCCGGTGCTCAAGTGTGCCGCACCGGTGATGCCGGCAAACGAGACATAGTACAGGAAACCCTCGGCCGAACCGCACAACTGCGCCATACGCGAGGGTTCGGTGGTCGGCGCGGCGAGCAGGATCTGCTGCAGTCCGGCGTCGCGCAACGGCTGCAATACGGCGGACTCCTCCAGCGGGCAATCGACCAGCAGCACGCCGTCGACGCCGGCCTGCACGGCCTCCTGCGCGAAACGCGCGTAACCGTGGATCTCGACCGGGTTCAGATAACCCATCAGCACGATCGGCGTGTCCGCATCGCGCTGTCGGAACGCAGCGACCCAGCCCAACACGTCGGCCAGGCCCACGCCTTTCGCGATCGCCCGCTCGCTGGCGTGCTGGATCACCGGGCCGTCCGCCATCGGGTCGGAAAACGGCACGCCCAGTTCGATCAGGTCGGCACCGGCGTCGGCCAGCGCGTGCATCAGCGCCACCATGTGCTGCGGCGACGGATCGCCGGCGGTGACGAACGGAATCAGGCCGGTGCGGCCGGCAGCTTTCAGTGTGGCGAAGCGGCGGTCGATGCGGCTCATACCTTGACTCCTTCGCGCGCCGCGATCGTGTGCACGTCCTTGTCGCCGCGACCGGACAGGTTGCACAGCACGATGCCGTCCTTCGGATATTCGCGCGCCAGCCTGATCGCCTGCGCTACCGCATGGCTGGATTCCAGTGCGGCCAGGATGCCTTCGGTGCGCGCGAGCAGATGGAACGCCTCCAGCGCCTCGTCGTCGGTGACGCCAACATAGTCGGCGCGGCCGGCGTCCTTCAGGAACGCGTGCTCGGGGCCGACGCCGGGATAGTCGAGGCCGGCCGAGACCGAGTGCGTCTCGGTGATCTGGCCGTTGTCGTCGCACAGCACGTAGGTGCGGTTGCCGTGCAGCACGCCGGGCCGGCCGGCCGCCAGCGACGCGGCGTGATGACCCGTGGCCAGACCCAGGCCCGCCGCCTCGGCGCCGACGATGCGCACGTCGGCATCATTGAGGAAGGCATGGAACAGGCCGATCGCGTTGGAACCGCCGCCGACGCAGGCGGTCAGCACGTTCGGTAGGCGACCGTACTGCTCCAGCATCTGCGCGCGCGCCTCGCGCCCCACGACCGCATTGAAGTCGCGCACCATCAGCGGATACGGATGCGGACCGGCCACGGTGCCGATGATGTAGAAGGTGTCGGCGACGTTGGTGACCCAGTCGCGCATCGCCTCGTTCAACGCATCCTTCAGCGTCTTCGAGCCGGACGTGACTGGCACCACCTCGGCGCCGAGCAGCTTCATGCGGTAGACATTGATCTTCTGCCGCTCGATGTCGACCGCGCCCATGTAGACCACGCACTTCAGGCCCAGCCGCGCCGCCACCGTGGCGCTGGCCACGCCGTGCTGGCCGGCGCCGGTCTCGGCGATGATGCGGGTCTTGCCCATGCTGCGCGCGACCAGGGCCTGGCCGACCGTGTTGTTGATCTTGTGCGCGCCGGTGTGGTTCAGATCCTCGCGCTTGAACAGGATGCGCGCGCCACCGACATGCTGCGACAGGCGCTCGGCGTGGTAGATCGGACTGGGCCGGCCGACGTAGTGCTTGAGGTCGCGGTCGAGTTCGGCGATGAACGCCGGATCGTCGCGCAGGCGCAGGTAGGCTTCGGTCAGTTCGGCCAGCGGCGCCATCAGGGTCTCGGCGACGTAGCTGCCACCGTAGTTGCCGAAGCGGCCGTGCGCGTCGGGGTAGGCGTTGTAATCCACGATCTTGCTCATGTCCTCACTCGGTAGCATGCCGCACTGCGGCAAGCGGCCATCTTAGCGGCAAGCCCGCCCGAAGGGGTCACAGATAGCGCCGGATGGTTTCGCGCAATTCGGCCAGTTGCCCGGG
This sequence comes from Rhodanobacter soli, assembly GCF_040548735.1. Classification (NCBI taxonomy): domain Bacteria; kingdom Pseudomonadati; phylum Pseudomonadota; class Gammaproteobacteria; order Lysobacterales; family Rhodanobacteraceae; genus Rhodanobacter; species Rhodanobacter soli. Next base: position 461,282 of record NZ_JBEPSD010000001.1, read on the forward strand.
CGTGAGCGGGCCGAGTATCCCACGCCGGTCGGCGGGGATATGCGCGGCGGGATCCTCGTCGTCGAACACGTAATGGTCCAGCAACGCCTTCCACGCGGCCCGCTCCGCGGGCGGCAGCGAGCGGAAGGTGAGGATGCAATGCATCAGGCAGCCCAACGCGGTGTCTGGTGCATAGCCGCTGGCAGGCACGGGTTTCCACCAGTAGTTCACCAGCGCGTTGATCCGCTGCAGCGACTCGACGTGATGCCACCACATCGGCGGGATGTAGATCGCGTCGCCGGGATGCAGATCCGCCGCCTGCGCCTCGGCCAGCGCCAGCTTCAGGCGGGGATAGCGCGGGTCGTCCGGGCGATCGAGCCGGGCGATGCCGATTGCCGCGCCGGTGGGCGCGAAATCCAGCGGCCCGACGTACAGGTTGCGCGCCTGCTCCGGGGCGAACAGGGTGAAGCGCCGAGCGCCGCACACCACGCAGGCGACGTTGTGGTATTCGTCGAAATGCGCCGGCGTGGTGACCTGGTTGCCGATCCAGATGCGCGGCTGGATGCCGCGGTCGAGAAACGGCAGCGCGTGATCGTCCAGCAACCCCGGCAGGCAGGCGGAGATCAGCGCGCTCTGCATCGCCAGGCCCGGCGCATCCGGCTGGCGGCTGTACTGCGCCAGCCGCTGCAGGCCCTGCGTGATCGAGACGCGGTGATGCGCATAGTTGAAGCCGTCGAACGCCGCGTTGTAACCGATCACCCCGCCCTCATCCAGCGGCATCAGCAGCGCATCGACCTCGCTGCCGTTGTCCAGCGCGGCCAACCGCTGGGCAAACGCGGTGTCCGACTGCCGCGCCCAGGCCACCATCGGCCAGTCGCGACACAGGTCGCGGATGACCAGCGGGCGCTCGCGGCCGACCAGGTCGGCGAGTGCGTTCGGTTGGCCGGTATCGCGATGTTCCTCGATCGCCGTGGGCATGTCGCTCACTCCGCGTCGACCGTGCGCACCGCACGGATGAAGGCTTTCAGTCGCGCCGGATCCTTGATCCCCGGCGCCGACTCCACGCCGCTGGCCACGTCCACCGCCCACGGGCGCGCCGTGCGCACGGCATCGCCCACGTTGCCTGCGTGCAGGCCGCCGGCCAGGATCAGCGGCTGCGCGAGCCCGCCCGGCAGCAACGACCAGTCGAAGGCTTTGCCGCTGCCGCCGGCTTCGCCGGCAGCGTGGCCGTCCAGCAACAAGCCGGTGGCATGCGGATAGTCGCGCAGGCGCGGCAATGCCGCCGCACCCTCTCCCATCGCGATGGCTTTCAGGAACGGATGGCCAAACTGTGCGCACCAGCCGTCGCTCTCGTCGCCATGGAACTGCAGCAACATGGGTCGCACTTCATCGAGCACCTGCCGTACCAGGCTCGCTTCGTCGTCCATGAACAGCGCGACGGTGGCGACGAACGGCGGCAACGCCACGACGATCCCGCGCGCCTGCGCCAGCGTCACCTGTCGCTTGCTGCGCGCGCTGAACACCAGCCCGATCGCGTCGGCGCCGAGGCGTACGGCGAGCAGCGCATCCCCGATCCGGGTCATGCCGCAGCACTTGATGCGGGTCACTGGCCGGCTCCCATCAGGCAGACTTCCGGCGGCAGGCCCCAATGCGCCTCGTAACGCGGACCGACGAAGGTCAACCCCGAAGCCAACGCCGTCGGCCCGGCCACCTGGCGGTCGCGGCCGGCCAGCAGGTCGGCCAGCCATTCCACCGGCTGCTCGCCGCGCCCGATCAGCAGCAGCGAGCCGACGATATTGCGCACCATGTGGTGCAGGAACGCGTTCGCCTCGATGTCGACGAACAACTGTTCGCCCTCGCGCCGTACGCTCACCGCCAGCACGCTGCGGCGCGGGTGCGCGGCCTGGCAGGACAAGGCGCGGAACGCGCTGAAATCGTGCTCGCCGAGCAAGGCCTGGGCGGCGGCATGCATGCGCTGCGCGTCCAGCGGCAGGCGCTCCCAGGTGACGTAGCGCGCGTCCAGCGCCGCACGCACCGGCCGGTTGAGGATGTGATAGCGGTAACGCCGGCTGCGTGCCGCGTAACGCGCGTGGAAACTGTCCAGCACCGGCTGCGCCCACAGCACCGCCACGCTGGCCGGCAGGTTGGAACAGGTACCCAACACCCAGCCGCGCATGTCGCGGCGCGCCTCGGTATCGAAGTGCACGACCTGGCAGCGCCCATGCACGCCGGCGTCGGTGCGCCCCGCGCAGCTGACCTCGACGGGATGGTCGGCGACTTTCGACAAGGCCTGCTCCAGCACCCCCTGCACGCTGACGTCCGTCTTCAGGCGCTGCCAGCCGTTGAAATCGGTGCCGTCGTATTCGATGCCGAGAGCAATGCGCATGGGGTCGTGCAGGAATCCGCGGAAAGAAGAAGAAAGATTAGCAGGCCACAACGGCATCGGGCCGGCAGAAGCCGGCCCGATTCATCCCGCGGGTGGTACCTGACGCCTCAGTGCAGGCTGTCGAGCAGACGCTTGGCGACGTCCCTCTGCATCTGGCTGCCTTCCTTGGCCACCTCGCCGAGCATGGCGCGGGCGCCTTCGGCGTCGCCCATGTCGATATAGGCACGGGCCAGGTCGAGCTTGGTGTCCACCGGATCGTCGTTGAATTCGCCCAGGTCGTTGCCCTCGTCGGCTGCCTGGTGGGTGCTGTCCGCTTCGTCGAAATGCCAGCTTGCGGCCGGCTCGGCAGGGGCCGGCCGATCCGTCGCCAGTGGCGCGACCACGGTGGCGTCGTCCGATGCCGGCGCCGGACGGGACGCCGCTTCGGCTGCGGCCTGGGTCAGATCGAAATTGAAGTTGTACTCGCTGACCTTCTTCGGCCCGTTCGAGGGCAACGGCGGCATCGAGGAGACGACCGTGGGCGCATCGCTCTCGTCGGCATAGTCGTCGATGTTGAACTCGCCGCGCGCTGCCGCATCGTCACGCGCCACCGGCTCGGCGTGATGGTCGAACAGCGGATGCCCGGGCACCAGGTCCTCGCCCATGTGCAGCACGTCCTGCCACTCATCCTGCTGCGGGTCGGTGATATGGGCGTGCATCGCCTCGGCCGCCGCCTCGAAATGCTCGACGTCGCGACGCGAGTAGTACAGGGTGACCAGTTCCAGATGCAGTCCGATGTCGTCCGGGTGCTCGGCCAGCTGGTCGAGCAACTCGTCCTGGTCGACATCGTCGCCGAGAAGGTCCTGGTCGGCGGCGGACGTCGAACCGAAACGGTCCGCCAGCGATGGCGCGGACTTCGAAGCGGCGGCACCCGGCTTGCGCCGACGGCCCAGTATCGCCAGCAGGATCAGCAGCACGATCGCGCCGGCCCCGGCTCCCCAGGCCCAGGTCTGCATGTACCACGGCTGCTCTGCAGCAGCCGGTTGATTGGCGGGCTTCTCCACCGGCTTGACCGGTGCCGGCGTCGCGATCGGCGTGGTGACCACGGACGCACCAGTGGCCGGTGTGTTGGCCACGCTGGACGCGCCGGTCGGCGTGGTGCCTGCCGCCGCGGTCGAACCTGCGGCGACCGGCGCCGCAACCGCGGTGGCGGCAGTGCTGGCGGTAGCGGTTTCCAGGTTGGCTTCCGCTGGCGTGACCGCCGCGACAGCCTTCGCCGTGCTGGCCGCAGCCGGCGGCATGCCGGCAGCCTTGCGCGCGGCCGCAAGCTTGGCCTGCAGTTCGGCGATCTCGTTGTCCTTCAGCGACAACAGGCGCTCGTTCTTGTTGTTGATGTCCGCCAGATCCTTCAGGCGGGTCTTCAGGTCGGTGCTCTGCTGCTGCAGGCTGGCCAGGCTTTCCTGGGTACGCAGGAGGTCCTGGCGCAGGCTGGCGCTGGCCTTGTCGCCCGCACCGCCGCCCCGGCTTCCCGTGCTGCTGCCCTCCTTCGCCGGCACCAGCGCCAGCCGGTCCCCGTTGTCCGGCGCATTGACCGGCGCACTGGAACGGGAGGCACGGGTCGCGGCATCGGCCACGACCGTGGGCTTGCCCGGCACGCCGGCACGCCAGTCGCTGTTCTGCCGGCGCACCTCGGCGACGGCAGCAGCGATCGTCATGGCCTGCGCCTCGGCCGGCGTCGGCACGCGCAGCACCGCGCCGCTCTTCAGCGCGTTGATGTTGTCGCGGTAGAACGCGTCCGGATTGGCCTGTTTCAGCGCCAGCATCACCTGTTGCACATCGACGCCGGCCGGCGCCACGCTGCGCGCGATGCCCGACAGCGTCTGGCCGCGCTCGACCGGGCCGTACTGGCCGTTGCTGACCATCGGCGCCGCCGGTTTCGGAGCTGGCGCGGGCGCAGGTGCCGCCGGCTTGGGCCGGGCAGCCACCGGCGCCGCGGCCGGAGCCTTCGTGCGCTGCACTGGCTGAGGTTGGCTCGGCGCCGGCGCAGCCGCAACGGCCGTTGCCGCCGGCGCATTCGGCGGATCGAGCAGGATGGCGTACTCGCGCACGCTCTTGCCGGCCTTGCCGTTCACTTCGATCAGGAGGTCGAGGAAGGGATCATCCACCGGCGCACTGCTGGTAATGCGGATGACCGGATGACCGGCACCGGCATTCGCCACGCTGAAATGCAGCGGGATCGTGGTGCGCCCACCGACGATGCCGGCGCGAGCAAATTCCTCGCTGGAGGCCAGTTGGACGGTGAGTCCCTGCAACTCCGCCGGGCTGTCGGGATGCAGGGGAATCTCGGCCAGCAGCGGCTGTCCCAGCGCCGACTTGACCTGGATCTGGCCAAGATCCATGGCCATGGCCTGGCTGCCGCCCAGTGCCAGCGCGATCAGCATCGACAATTTCAACGAACGATTCATTGCGTGTTCCCCCGAACGATCCTGGCGCAACTCTTAATTTATTTATGGCGTTGCCGCAATGGCGACCCCGGCCCCAAACGAGGTGCCACTTTAGTTATATGCAGGCCAATCAACAATAGCTGCGGCGAATACTTGCAGTACATTGCTACGGTGTGTTCTCACCGTAGCCACGCTTTCTAACGCGAGTCCGAGGCCGGCCTGGCCTGCAGTTCATGCAGCTGCTTTTGCAGCTCGGCGATGGCCTGGTCCTGCTGCTGCAGACGCTCACTGGCCCGCTTGCTGTCCGATTCCTGCCGGTCGAGATCCTGTTCCAGCCGTTTCACCTCGGCCTGGCGGCTGACCAGCTGCCGCTGGGCGGCTGCCGGCGCCGTCGAGGGCGACTTCGCCTGATCACTGGCCCAGGCCGTCGAGACAATCATAAATCCAACAGTGACAACGAGTTGCATAAAACGCATCTTAGAGATAATCCTCGATCAACAATTCGGCGATCTGTACCGCATTCAGCGCCGCGCCCTTGCGGATATTGTCCGAGACGATCCACAGGTCCAGCCCGCGCTCGTGCGAGATGTCCTCGCGGATGCGCCCCACGAACACCGCGTCGTTGCCGGCCGCCTCGCCCACCGGGGTCGGGTAGCCGCCCGGCTTGCGCTCGTCCACCAACACCACGCCCGGTGCCTGCCGCAGCAGTTCGCGGGCCTGTTCGGCGGTGATCTTGTCGCTGGTCTCGATATGCACTGCCTCGGAATGGCCATAGAACACCGGCACGCGTACCGCGGTCGGGTTCACCTGGATCGACTCGTCTTCCAGGATCTTGCGGGTCTCCCACACCAGCTTCATTTCCTCCTTGGTGTAGCCGTTCGGCTGGAAATCGTCGATCTGCGGGATCACATTGAACGCGATCTGGGCCGGGAATTTCTTGCCCGGCTCCACGCTTTGGAAGTTCAGCAAGGCCGCGGTCTCCCGGCCCAGCTCCTCCATGCCGCTGCGGCCGGCACCGGATACCGACTGGTAGGTGGCCACGTTGATCCGCTCGATCTGCACCGCGCGGTGGATCGGCGCCAGCGCCACCAGCATCTGCATGGTCGAGCAGTTCGGGTTGGCGATGATGCCGCGGCTGGTGTATTGCGCGATCGCGTGCGGGTTGACCTCGCTGATCACCAGCGGGATGTCGTCCTGGTAGCGGAACTCCGAGGTGTTGTCGATCACCACCGCGCCGGCCGCCGCCGCGCGCGGCGCGTGCTCGCGGCTGACCGAGCCGCCGGCCGAGAAGAACGCGATGTCGACGCCGGCGAAGTCGTAGGTGTCCAGCAGTTGCACGGTGATGTCCTTGCCGGCGAACTTGACCTTGCCGCCGGCCGAACGCTCGCTGGCCAGCGGCACCAGCTCGCTGATCGGGAACTCGCGCTCGGCGAGGATCGCCAGCACGGTCTCGCCGACCGCGCCGGTAGCGCCGACCATGGCGACCTTGTAGCTGCTCTTCTGACTCATGGGTGGTGTTCTTCGCTCAGGGTGGGAAGGTCGTGCCGGCCGTCAGGCCAGCACGTTGGGATTGAGGATCGTGGGCGGCCGCCCGGCATGCGGACCATGGCCGAACAGCGCCAGCACATTGTCCACGGCCAGGGCGGTCATCGCACGGCGCGTTTCGGTGCTGGCGCTGGCGATATGCGGGCTGAGCACGACGTTGTCCAGTTCGAGCAGGCCCGGATGCAGCGCCGGCTCGCCTTCGAACACGTCCAGCCCGGCCGCCGCCAGCCGCCGCTCGCGCAGGGCGGCCGTCAACGCCTTGTCGTCCACGATGCCGCCGCGGGCCACGTTCACCAGCACCGCGGTCGGCTTCATCAGCGCCAGTTCGGGCGCGCCGATGGCGTGCCGGGTCTGCGGCGTCAGCGGCAGCACCAGCACCAGGAAATCGGATTCGCGCAGCAATTGCGCCTTGTCGACGAAGCGCGCGTGGCAGGCCCGCTCGGTCGCCTCCGGCAGCGGCGAACGGTTGTGGTACAGCACCGGCATGCCGAAGCCGACCGCCCGATGCGCGATCGCCTGGCCGATCCGGCCCATGCCGAGGATGCCCAGGGTGCGGCCGCGCACGTCGGTGCCCAGCCAGGCCTTGAACTCGGTGGCCTTCCAGTGCCCGGCACGCAACCAGCGCTCGGCCGCATTCATGCGCCGCGCGGAGCCGAGCAGCAGCGCCCAGGCGTAGTCGGCCACGCTTTCGTTGAGCACGTCGGCGGTGTTGGAGGCGGCGATGCCGGCGGCGCTGAGCGAGTCCAGATCGAGATTGTCGTAGCCGACGCCGAGATTGGCGACGATGCGCAGCCGTGTCGCGTGGGCGATTTCCGCCGCGCCGATGCGGTCCTTCAGGCCCACGATCGCGGCGTCCTGCGTCGCCAGCCTGGCCGCCAGTTCGGACGAACTGAACTTGCGTTCCTCCGGCTCGACCGTCACCTCGAAATGCGGTTCGAGCCGGGCGACGATGCCCGGGAAAGTGGGGCGCGAGACCCATACGCGGGGCTTGTCAGTCATCGGCACGGTTCCGGTTGCGACAGTCGGTTCATCACGGAATGCGCGGCGCCACCGCACCCACGTCGCCGCACTGGGCGCGATGGCGCAGCGCGTGATCGATCAGTACCAGCGCGACCATCGCCTCGGCGATCGGGGTGGCGCGGATGCCGACGCAGGGATCGTGGCGGCCCTTGGTCACCACCTCGACCGGCTCGCCGGCCAGGTTCACGCTGTGGCCGGGGATCAGGATGCTGGAAGTCGGCTTCAACGCGATCGAGGCGACCACCGGCTGGCCGCTGCTGATACCGCCGAGAATGCCGCCGGCGTGATTGGACGCAAAGCCGTCCATGCTCATCTCGTCGCGATGCCCGCTGCCGCGCTGGGCCACGGCGGCGAAACCGTCGCCGATCTCCACGCCCTTGACCGCATTGATCGACATCAGCGCACCGGCCAGGTCGCCGTCGAGCTTGCCGTAGATCGGCTCGCCCCAGCCCGGCGGCACGCCGTCGGCGACCACGTTGACGCGCGCGCCGACCGAATCGCCGGACTTGCGCAGCGCGTTGATGTAGCTCTCCAGCGCCGGCACCTGGGCCGCATCGGGCCAGAAGAACGGGTTCTGCTCCACTGCGTCCCAGTCGAACGCGTCCGGCACGACGTCGCCGATCTGCGCCAGGTAGCCGCGCACGCGCACGCCGTAGTGCTCGGCCAGCCACTTCTTGGCGACCACCGCGGCCGCCACGCGCACGGTGGTCTCGCGCGCCGAGGAACGCCCGCCGCCGCGCGGATCGCGGATGCCGTATTTCTGCCAGTAGGTGTAGTCGGCGTGGCCGGGACGGAAGCTTTGCGCGATGTCGCCGTAGTCCTTGCTGCGCTGGTCGGTGTTGCGGATCAGCAGCGCGATCGGCGTGCCGGTGGTCTTGCCCTCGTACACGCCGGAGAGGATCTCCACCTCGTCGGCCTCGTGCCGCTGCGAGGTATAGCGGCTGCGGCCGGTGGCACGGCGATCGAGGTCGCTGCGGAATTCTTCCGGCGCGATGGCCAGCCCCGGCGGGCAGCCGTCGATCACGCAGCCGATCGCCGGGCCATGGCTTTCGCCGAAGGTGGTGACGGTGAACAGTTTGCCGAAGGAGTTGCTGGACACGGGGTTTGGACGTCCATTAGTTGATCGGGGCAGCTTACCCGCGATGGCGTTCGGTTGCCTGCCATTCGCGCGCCAGCAGGGCGAAGATCACGTCGTCGACCCACTCGCCATACAGCCACAGACTCTCGCGGTGATGCGCCTCCTGGCGCATGCCGAGCCCGCGCAGCAGCGCCATGCAGGCCAGGTTGCGCGGGTCGACCGAGGCGTGGACGCGATGCCGGCCCAACGGGCCGAACACCTGGTCGAACACGGCGCGCACCGCCTCGCCGGCATAACCACGGCCCTGCCCGGCCGGTGCGATGCTGATGCCGAACTCGACCGATGCCTCGGCATCCTCTGGCAGGTTCACGCCGAGGTCGCCGACCAGACGACCGTCCTCGCGCAGGCGGATCGCGCGCTGGAACCAGCCATGCACGGGTTCCGGCGGCTGCGCAGCGATGAACTCGCGCGCGGCGGCGACGTTGGCCGGGCGCCAGCCCTGGTAGCGGGCCACCGCAGGATCGGCGCGACAGGCAAACAGCGCCGCGGCATCGTCAAGTCGCAATGCGTCGATCCGCAATCGCGCCGTGACCAGTTCCATCGCTCAGCCCGGACGGCGCGCGGCGGCCGCCGCGTGGATCGCCGCCGCGTGCTCGACCAGGTCGCGCCGCTCCAGTGCGAACACGCCCATCGGGCCGACCTTGAACTCGATCCACACGAACGGCACTTCCGGCAGCAGCGCGGCCAGCGCGTGCTCGCTCTCGCCCACCTCGACGATCAGCAGGCCGTCGTCGGTGAGATGGCCGGCCGCCTCGTCCAGCATGCGCAGGCACAGGTCCAGGCCGTCCACACCGGAGGTGAGGCCGAGCTTCGGCTCGTGCGCGTACTCGCCGGGCAGCGCGGCGTATTCGTCCTCGGTGACGTACGGCGGGTTGGAGACGATCAGGTCGTACTTGCGCCCGGCCACGCCCGCGAACAGGTCGGACTGGATCGCCTCGACGCGGCCCTCGACGTGCTGGAACGCGATGTTCTCGCGCGCCAGCGACAACGCCTCGCTACTGACGTCGACGATGTCGACCTGCCACTCGGGGTTGTACTCGGCCATCGCGATGCCGATGCAGCCCGAGCCGGTGCACAGGTCCAGCGCGCGCTCGATGCGGCGCTCGTCCAGCCACGGCGCGAAGCCCGACTCGATCAGTTCGGCGATCGGCGAGCGCGGCACCAGCGCGCGGCGGTCGCTCTTGAACTTCAGCCCGGCGAACCAGGTTTCGCCGACCAGATAGGCCACCGGCAGGCGCTCGCTGACGCGGCGCTCGATCAGCGCCAGCACGCTCTCGCGCTCGGTCGTGGTGAGCCGGCCCGCGCCGTACGCCGGCGGGATGTCCGGCGGCAGATGCAGGCTGGCCAGCACCAGGTGGGTGGCCTCGTCGATCGGGTTGTCGTGGCTGTGCCCGAAAGTGAGCCCGGCCGCCGAGAAGCGGCTGGCGCCATAACGGATGAAGTCGATGATGGTGGCGAGCTCGGCGGTCACGGCGATCCAGGGGTGCGGCGGATTGGCCGGCCATTATAAGGCCTGAAGCGGCGTCCACCCCGTATACTGGGCGGATGACTTTCAACGTATTCCTGCAGTACATCCTGCCGCACCGCGCGCTGTCGCGGGTGGTTTACTGGGCCACGCGCTGGACCTTCGCGCCGTGGAAGAACTGGCTGATCGCCACCATCGTCCGCAACTACGACGTCAACATGGCCGAGGCGGCGCAGACCGATCCGCTGGCTTACCAGCACTTCAATGCGTTCTTCACGCGCAAGCTGAAGCCCAACGCGCGCCAGGCCGATGCCGACCCGGCCGCCCTGCTCTCGCCGGCCGACGGCCGCATCAGCCAGGCCGGTACGATCGTCGACGGGCGCATCTTCCAGGCGAAGGGGCAGGAATACACCGCCGCCGAACTGCTCGGCGGCGACGAGGCCGCGGCCGCGCCGTACCGCAACGGCCGCTTCGTCACCGTGTACCTGTCGCCGCGCGACTACCATCGCGTGCACATGCCGCTGAAAGGCACGCTGAAGGAAACCGTGCACGTGCCCGGGCGCATCTTCAGCGTGGCGCCGTTCGCGGTCGAGGCGATCCCGCGGCTGTTCGCGCGCAACGAACGGCTGGCCTGCCACTTCGAGGGCGAGCACGGCCCGTTCGTGGTGGTGATGGTGGGCGCGATCCTGGTGTCGTCGGTGGCCACGGTGTGGGACGGCCTGGTGATCCCGCCGTACGCGTCGTCGATCCGGCGCAAGTCGTTCGCCGGCCAGAACATCATGCTGGAACGCTTCGCCGAGATGGCGCGCTTCAACATGGGCTCCACCGTGATCCTGCTGCTGCCCGAGGACGCGGCCGAGCTGGACGCCCTGCAGCCGCAGCAGGCCGTGCAGGTGGGCCAGCGACTCGGGCGCGGCTGAGCACCCGTATTCCCACGCCCCAAAAACTGACGCGGCAGGTCATTTTGTGACGCCCTAGGCGCTATTCGGCGGGTGGCTTCGCTACGCTCGTGGCTTCGCCGCGCGTCTTGCGCGCCGTCGAATTCCAGCGCCGAGGGGATCTCATGCAAATACTGACGCCACTCCTTGTGATGATGCGCGCGCGCCAGCTTGGCCGCCAATTCCGCGACATCGAACGCAGCGTGCGGGCCTTGCCCAAGCGCAACCGCGAACGCCTGAGCACGCTGACCCTGCGCGAGATCGGACAAGCCTCGCGCAGCGATTTCCCGCACCTGTACGGCACCGCGCCGGAAGCGCGTTACCTGCCCTGGGGCCAGGGCACCGAAGCGGGCTACGAGCGCGCCTGCTCGAACAACGCCGAAGTGGCGCTGCGTGGCATCGCGCTATGGCTGGCCGTGGCCTACCACGAAACCAAGAACTCCCCGCACGCCAGCCTGCAGCCGCAGCACCGCCAGCTGATGCAACTGCTGCGCGAATTGAAGGAAGTGCACGGCGGAGGCGGCACTGCCAACAGCTGGGTGCAGGAAAGCGCGGTCGCCTGAAGCCCGGCGACCGCCATGGCCGCTCAGCGGCAGACCGGCAATTTCAACGTCTGCCCGATGCTGATGTGGTGGTGCTTCAACCCGTTCATCTCGGCAATTTCCTGCACGCTGGAGCAGTGCAGCTTGCGCACGATGCTGATCAGCGTATCGCCGCGGCGCACCTTGTAACGGCTGGTTCCCCTCACCGCAGGCGGAGGCGCCACCGGCGCCTGCACCACCGGCACCACCGCGCGATGCAGGTCGCCGGCGAGAATCGGCCACGGGCCATCGACACAGCGCGCGGCGTAGGCCTGCTCCAGCAGCTTCGGCAACTGCAGCTGCGCGCCTGCCGGCTGGGTCACCTGCGGGTCCAGCCGCGGATTGAGGTTGCGCAGGGTACGGAACCAGCCATCCCTCATGCCGCCGGCCGAACCCAGGCACACGGTCAGCTCCGACAGCGAGGCCGGCCGCTGCAGGGTGACCGTGCCGGGCGCACCGTCGATCTTGGGGAAACGCAGGTTGTAACTGTCCGGATGCTGGAACAGCCACGCCGCGGCAAGTACCGCCGGCACGTAGTCACGGGTTTCCTGCGACAACTGGTCGTAGATGCGTGGATCGTAGAAGCTCACCGAGGTGTCGTCGCCGACCGTGCGGCGCATGCGCCCTTCACCGCCGTTGTAGGCACCGAGCGTGAGTTCGAGGTTGTCGTTGAAGATCCGCAACTGCTCGTTGATGTACTCGGCGTTCGCCCGCGCCGATGCCGCGGGATCGAAGCGCAGGTCGAAACCGTTGTCACTGCCCAGGCCGAAGCGCATCCCGGTGGCGTACATGAACTGCAGCGGCCCGGACGCGCCCGAGCGCGAAACGGCGTGCACCTTGCCGCCGGATTCCTTCGCCATGATGCCGAACAGCAACGCCTCGGGCAGGTCTGCCTTCTCGTACGCCGGCCACATCTGGTAGCGCAGGTACTGGTAATTGACCCAGGCGTCCATCAGCTGCGGACGCCACTGGGTCAGCCACATCTCCAGCGCCGCCTTCACCGGGCCGTTCATCGCGATCAGCTGCGACAGCTTCTGCCCATGCAGCAAGGTGACGCTGCGCTGCGCTTGCGGCAGGCTGGCCGCGCCGGCGTTGCCGGCGGCAAGCGCCGCCTGCGACAGGTCGACATCGCTGTCCAGGTCCTGCCCGTCGCCGAAGTCGCCGTCCTTCAGGCGCAACAGGTGATCGAACACCGAGAAGAACCGCTGCGGGTCACAGCCTGGCGTCGTGCCGCAACGCGCCGAGGCTTCCTTCAGGCGGTCCAGCGATTGGGTCAGGGTCAGCCGCGAAGCCTGCTGGTCGCCTTCGCGCGACTGCTGCAGGGCGGTCTCGTAACCCTTGCTGGCCAGGTCGAGCTGGCTGTACAGCGCATCCACCGGGGTCGGGGTTTTGCCGCCGCCGGTGCTGGCGCAGGCACCGAGCAGGCTGGCCGCCACGGCAAACGGCACCAGGCGCATGGAACGAATCACCGAGCACGACGACATCACAAACTTCACCCGCGGAAAACGTCCACCATAGCGGGCGCAGGGCTTCGACTCAACGCGCCAGGTCACGCCACGACAGCCTCGCCGTCTTGGCTACAATCGCCCAACCAGCAACGGACGGAACGCCATGACTGAGATCCTGATCGGCCGCAACGACAGCACCAGCGTCAACCTCGACCCGCATTACGGCAACCGCCACGGGATGATCGCCGGCGCCACCGGCACCGGCAAATCCGTTTCGCTGATGGTGCTGGCCGAAGGTTTCTCGCGGCTGGGCGTGCCGTGCTTCCTGGCCGACGCCAAGGGCGACCTGGCGGGCCTCGCGATGGCCGCGGGCGAGCCGGGCGACAAGCTCAAGGCGCGCCTGGCCAAGCTCAAGCTCGCCGACTGGAAAGCACAGGCCAACCCGGTGGTGTTCTGGGACATCTACGGCAAGCTCGGCCATCCGGTGCGCGCCACCATCAGCGAGATGGGCCCCACCCTGCTCGGCCGCGTGCTGGAATTGAACGACACCCAGGAAGGCGTGCTGGAGGTGGTGTTCAAGGCCGCCGACGACCAGGGCTGGCTGCTGCTCGACCTGGCCGATCTGCGCGCGCTGCTCGCCTACGCCGCCGACAACGCCAAGGCCATCTCGGCCCAGTACGGACTGATCAGCACGCAAAGCATCGCGGCGATCCAGCGCGCGATCCTGAAACTCGAAGGCGACGGCGCCGACCAGTTCTTCGGCGAGCCTGCGCTGGAACTGGCCGACCTGATGCGCCAGGACATGAGCGGGCGCGGCATCATCAACGTGCTCGCCGCCGACCAGCTGATCATGAAGCCGCGGCTGTACTCCACCTTCCTGCTGTGGCTGCTGTCCGAGCTGTTCGAGCAGTTGCCCGAAGTGGGCGACCTCGACCAGCCGAAGATGGTGTTCTTCTTCGACGAGGCGCACCTGCTGTTCGACGACGCTTCGCCCGCGCTGCAGCAGCGGGTCGAACAGGTGGTGCGGCTGATCCGCTCCAAGGGCGTCGGCGTGTATTTCTGTTCGCAGAACCCGGACGACGTGCCGGGCGTGATCCTGGGCCAGCTCGGCAACCGCATCCAGCACGCGCTGCGCGCGTTCACCCCGCGCGACCAGAAGGCGGTCAAGGCGGCGGCGGAAACCTTCGTGGCGAACCCGAAGCTCGACGTCACCGAGGCGATCACCAAGCTTGCCGTGGGCGAGGCACTGGCTTCCACCCTGGCCAACGGCGGCGTGCCGACGCCGGTGGAACAGGTCCTGGTGACCACGCCGTGCTGCCGCATCGGCGCGATCACCGACGCCGAGCGCTCCACCATCCGCCAGCGCTCGCCGGTGGGCGGCAAGTACGACACCACCGTCAACCGCGAATCGGCCGCCGAGATGCTGGCCAAACGCGCCAGCGACAAGGCGGCCGATGCGGCCACCGTTGCCGCCGACGCCCCCGCCAAGGATGCCGAGGCAGGCTGGGGCGGCGCCGTGCACGACGCGCTGTTCGGCACCAAGCGGCGCCAGGGCATGATCGAGACGATGGGCAAGCAGATGGTACGCACGGCGGGCAGCCAGCTCGGCCGGCAGATCCTGCGCGGCGTGCTGGGCGGCATCTTCGGCGGCAAGCGCTGAGAGCGCGACGGCATGCCTCGCGTTGAAACCGTCGCTGCCGACACGCCGTTTGGGGAACGCCTGAGAACAGGCTTCGGTTATCCGTTGCGTGGCGCGGCGCTGCCCACCTGCGTGGTCATCGCCTTGCTGCACTACGTCGGCTTGTTGCCCTCGTACATCGGTGCCCTGGCCAGTGCGCTGGTGTGGGCCGCCACCTGGCGCTACGCCGCCGACTGCCTGCTGCATACGGCCCATGGCTACGCCGATCCGCCCGATGTCGGCAGCGATGGCAACGATGCCAGTGGCTGGGGGCTGACCGCGATCCATCTGCTGGTGGTCGCGCTCTGCGTCGTCGCCATCGTGTTCTTCCCACGGCTGCTGTGGCCGGTGTTGATCGTGTCCGCCCTGGCGCTGCCGGCGATCGACATGTCACTGGCGTTCCACGGCAACCTTGCGCTGGCACTCAACCCGTTCAACTGGAAGCGCGTGATCGGCAGCTTCGGCGCGGCCTATCTGGTTCCGGTGGCGATCAACCTGCTGCTGGGCGTGCTGATCGTGCTTGCCTCGATCAGCACCGCGCTGCTGCCCCGGCTGCTGGCGTTGCCGCTGTTTGCCTTCGCCTATACCTACCTGATCGTGCTTGCCTTCCATCTGATGGGCGCGATGATCCACCAGCGCCACGAACGCTTCGGCATCGAGCTGGAGGCCGAGAAACTCGTCGCAGCCTCCCACCAGGATGCCGACAGCCGCCTGCTCGACGAGGCGCGCCGGCTTGCCATCGACGACCCGGTGGCGGCGCTTCGGCAACTGGCTGCCCGCCTGCAGGATCGCACCGCACCGACGTCCGTGCACCAGCTGTATCGCGAGCTGCTGCACCGGCAAGGTTTGCGCGGCGACCTGCTGGTGCACGGCCAGATCTGGATCGCCGCGCTGATCGCCCAGGGCGAACCGCGCCGGGCCCTCGGCGTGCTGCAGGAATGCGGCGGCATCGACAGCGGGTTCGCTCCGGACGACCCGCGCACCTGTGGCGAGCTGGCCGACCTGGCCGCACGGCTGGGCATGAGCCGGCTCGCGATCCAGCTGTGCCGCGGCTATCTCGCGCACTGGCCGCGCGATCCGCAGGCGCCGCACTACGGCCTGCTGGCCGCGCGCCAGCTCGCCGCGCACGCCGACCAGCACGGCGAGGCGACGGCATTGCTGGATCGGCTCGCGGCTGCCTGGCCCGACCATCCGCTGCGTGCCGAGATCGACGCGCAACGGCGACAGCTGGCCAACCCCGCATGAGCCGCTGGCGTCCGCCGGCGCCCGGTTCCACCGCGATCATCACCCGCGAGGGTTTCGAGCGGCTGAAGGCCGAGCTCGACCACCTCTGGCACGTGCTGCGTCCGGAGGTGGTGAAGGCGCTCGCCGCGGCGGCGGCCGAAGGGGATCGCTCGGAGAACGCCGAGTACACCTACCGCAAGAAGCAGCTCGGCGAAATCGACCGGCGCGCGCGTTACCTCAGCAAGCGGATTCCATCGCTGAAGGTGGCCGAGGGCGCGCCAGGCGACCGCAGCAGGGTGTTCTTCGGCGCCCGCATCGAACTGGAGAACGTCGACACCGGCGAGATCCACCGCTACCGCATCGTCGGCCCGGACGAGACCGACGCGAAACGCGGCTGGATCAGCATCGACTCGCCGCTGGCGCGGGCGGTGCTGAAACGGCGCGTCGATGACGAGTTCACTGCCGAACTGCCGGGCGGGCCGGCGGAATTCGCGGTGCTCGCGGTGGACTACGAGGCGGATTAACAGGTTGTCGAAAACGGCAATCCTGCCCTTTTCCAACGCGCCGAGTCCGGCACATGTCCGTACTCGGCGACACCTGCTAATGCGCTGACAGCAGCTGCAGGGCGTGCCGGCGGTCCTGCTCGATTTGCGCCAGCCGGGCCTGTCGCGCCTGCGGCGTGACCCACTGGCTGTGCTCGGCCTGCTGCCGCAGCAGGGTGTACTGCATGTCCACGAAGGGCTCCAGTACGCGATTGTCCTCCGGCGCGAATCCGCCGAGGTCGGGGACGCGGGCCATTTTCGCCTGTTCGCGCGCGCCGTCTTCGCCGCGGGCCTTGCCGTAGCCGAGCAGGAACGCGGTCAGCTTCCGGCGCAGCGACCGGGACATGCCGTCGCGGATCACCAGCACCCCGGAAGGAATCAAGGGCGAGCGCCAGATCACCCGGAGTTGCTCCGCTTCGCGCGGGAAGTTGCGGCGGAACAGGTCCATGTCCGGATTGTTGCTGCTGGCCACGTCCGCCTCGCGGTTGACCACCGCCAGCAGGTTGCTTTGATGGTCGCCCACTCGCACGCTGTTGAAGAACGTGTCGGAGTTGAGGCCGTGCGGCGCAAACACATAGGCCTCCGGCGCGATGTATCCGGTGACCGACAGATGTTCGCTGCGGGCGTAACGCCAACCGCTGCCTGGCGTGGCCAGCAGGTCGTCGAGGTTGCGGATGGGACTATCGCCGCGCACCACCAGCATGGCGACGTTGCCCCTGGCGCCATCGCTGCGCACGAACTGGGCGAATACCTGCATGTGCTGGTGCGTCACCGCCTCGACCGCCAGCCCGCCGGAGAGGAAGGCGATGTCCACCCGCTGCGCGCCGATCGCACTGGAAAGGCTGGCGTAGCTGCCTACCGATACCGTGGTCACCGGGCGCCCCAGTCGTTTTTGCAGGTCGTCCAGCAGCGGGCGCCACTGCTCCAGCGATTCGGCCGCACTGCCGATCGGCAGGATGCCGAAGCGGATCGGCGTCGCCTGGTCGGCCTCCTTGCTTCCCGCCACCGCGCTGCCTGCGCACAGCAGCGCCGCCGACAACCCCACAACAATCACCGCCAGGCAACGATTGCGACGTCCATGGCGCCACCGGAACCCTGCGATGCTCAATGTCCGTTCCCCCGATTCGCGCCGATGTCACGTATATAGTCGTGATCGCCAGTCGGGGCAAGTTCTGGCCTGTCCGCTCAGGAAGCCGGGGATGGCGGCGGGTATTCACGTCCGGCGCGGCGCGGCTGGTAGCAGACGGCAGTGCGATGGAAGGCCTCGTCGGCGTTGTCGGGATGCCAGTCCGGAATGCCCGACAACGGCAGCGGCCGCAGTTCCAGTGGATCGAGCAGCACGCGGCCCGCGTCGATCGCGGCGGCACAACGTGCCGGCAGGTCGGCGTCGCCATCCGTCTGGAACACCAGCGCCTTGCCCACCAGCAGCTTGCCTGGATTCAGCGCCAGCTCCAGCAGGGCATGGCCAAACAGTTCCAGCCGGATCGAGCCGTCCAGCCACGCCTGCCGTCGGCGCCAGAACAATCCATGCCAGTCGTGCGCATCCCACAGCGCCAGCAGCGCGGAGTCGCTCAGGCCGACGATCACGCCGGCCTCGTCGAAGTGGGTTAGCGCATACTGCGCGCGCGAACGCAGCTTCGGCCCCATGTGGGCGATCTCGGCCATCTGGCGCCGGTTCAGCGCCTGCTTCAACGCCGGGTGGCGCAGCCACGCCAGCGCATTCAGCAGGTCGTGCCAGTTGCCTGCGCGGGTGGCGATCTGGCCGCATTCGGCAATGCGTTGCTCGTAGTGCCGGCCATCGGCCAGCAGGGCCGGCGTCTGCGCCACGAAGCGCTGAGTCATGCCTGCGGGCAGGCGACGGTTGAGCTCGTCGATCGACGGCCACGCCGCACCTTCAAGCAGGTCGGCGTACTCGCGCCACGCCGCCAGCGGCGGCCGGCCGAACACCGTCGGGTCGACCGTGCCGCGGGCCGGCGCGACGTATTTCATGCGCTCGTCCATGAGCGCGGCGACCCGCAGATCATCATGGCATGCACTCCACGCTTCGCATCGACGCCAGAAGCGGCCATCCATGGCCGCACTCTCAAATGATCTTCAGCCCGGGATGTGCCAGCCGCGCGGTAAGGTCGTGCTCGCTGGCGGACTCGACCACCACCTCGACGAACTGGCCCGGCTTCAGCGACTGGCCGTCGGCGATCAGCACGCTGCCGTCGATCTCCGGCGCATCGGCGGCCGAACGCGCCACTGCGCCATCGGCACCGGCCTCGTCGACCAGCACCTTGATCGTGCGGCCGATCTTGCGCTGCAGTTTCGCCGCGGAAATTCCCGCCTGCACCGCCATGAACTGCTCCAGGCGGTCTTCCTTCAATTCCTCGGGGACCGGGTCAGGCAGTTCGTTCGCCTTCGCACCGTCCACCGGCGAATAGGCGAAGGCGCCCACGCGATCGAGCTCGGCCTCGCGCAGGAAGTCGAGCAGTTCCTCGAACTCCGCCTCGGTCTCACCGGGGAAGCCGACGATGAAGGTGCTGCGGATGGTCAGGTCCGGTACCTGAGCGCGCCAGTTCTGGATACGCTCCAGCGTCTTGTCGATGTTGCCCGGCCGCTTCATCAGCTTGAGGATGCGCGGGCTGGCGTGCTGGAACGGTATGTCGAGGTACGGCAGAAGCTTTGGCATGCCGTTATGGGTCTGGGCCATCAGCGGCATCACCTCGTCCACGTGCGGGTACGGGTAGACATAGTGCAGCCGCGTCCATACGCCGAGTTCGGACAGGCCTTCGCATAACTCGGTCATGCGCGTGCGGTACGACCTGCCGCGCCACTCGCGCTCGGCATATTTCAGGTCGACGCCGTAGGCGCTGGTGTCCTGCGAGATCACCAGCAGCTCCTTCACGCCGCCCTTGACCAGCCGCTCGGCTTCCAGCAGCACTTCGTCGACCGGGCGCGACGCCAGGTTGCCGCGCATCGACGGGATGATGCAGAAGCTGCAGCGGTGGTTGCAGCCTTCGGAAATCTTCAGGTAGGCGTAGTGCTTCGGGGTCAGCTTGACGCCGGTGTCCGGCACGATGTCGATGAACTTGTTGCGCTTGGGCGGCAGCGCGGCGTGCACCGCGCTCATCACGCTGGCGTAGTCCTGCGGGCCGCTGATCGACAGCACGTCGGGATAGGCCTCGCGGATCAGCGCCTCGCGCTTGCCCAGGCAGCCGGTGACGATCACCTTGCCGTTCTCGTGCAGGGCGGTGCCGATCGAGTCCAGCGACTCCTGCACCGCGGCATCGATGAAACCGCAGGTGTTCACCACGACGGCGTCGGCCGCGCCGTAGCTGGGCACGATCTCGTAGCCCTCGACCTTGAGCTGGGTGAGGATACGCTCGGAATCGACCAGCGCCTTGGGGCAGCCAAGGCTGACAAAGCCGATCTTGTGTGCGGTCTGGGACATGGATGGCGCTGCCGGGAACATGCGAAGTAACCGCCGATTATACGGCAGTGCGGGCCGGGCGCCGGCACGGCTAGACTTCACGAGATCCCCTCGCCGGAGCCAGCCATGGGCCAGCACATCAACATTCCCACCACCCGCACCCAGTGCATCGGCGGCTACCTCGCCCAGCCGCAGGGCAAGCCGAAAGGCGGCATCGTGGTGATCCAGGAAATCTTCGGCGTCACCGCGCACATCCGCCACGTGGCCGACCGCTTCGCCGAATACGGCTATACCGCGATCGCGCCCGCGTTCTTCGATCACCTGGAAAGCGGCGTGGAACTGGGTTACGACCAGGTCGGCGCCAACAAGGGCAAGCAGCTGATCGCCGAGCTGGGGCTGGAGCGCGCCCTCGAGGACGTCGCCAGCGCGGCCGAATCGATCGCGTCGGCCGGAAAGATCGGCAGCGTCGGCTATTGCTGGGGCGGCACCGTGGCCCTGCTCGCCGCGCTGCGCCTGGGCCTGCCCTCGGTGAGCTACTACGGCGCGCGCAACCTGCCGTTCCTGCACGAGACGCCACAGGCGCCGGTGATGTTCCACTTTGGCGAGAAGGACCACAGCATTCCGCCCGAGACGGTGGCGAAGCATCGCGAGGCGCTGCCGCAGATGGATGTTTTCACTTATCCGGCCGACCACGCCTTCAACCGCGACGGCAGCGCCCCCTACCATGAGGCCAGCGCGAAGCTGGCGCTGCAGCGCACGCTGGCCTTCTTCGACCATCACCTGGCCGGCGCATGAGCGAGGCAGGTTTCGCGCTCGATCCCCGACTCGCGGCGGATACCCGCCCGGTCGCGTCGCTGCCGCTGTGCGACGTATTGCTGATGAACGACGCGCGCTATCCGTGGCTGATTCTGGTGCCGCGTCGCGCCGGCCTGGTCGAGATCGCCGACCTGCGCGACGACGAACAGACCATGCTGTGGCAGGAGGTGAATCGCGCCGCCGCCGCCCTGCGCGCCGTCGCCCCCTGCGACAAACTCAACCTCGGCGCACTGGGCAATATCGTGCGCCAGCTGCATGTGCATGTGGTCGCGCGGGTCGAAGGCGATGCGGCATGGCCGGGGCCGGTGTGGGGGAATGGCCAAGCCGTGGCCCGTGGCGATGCGCAGGCGAGGCTGCTGATCGCAACGCTGCAACAACAACTGGCCACCCCGGATACGCCGGACACGTAAAGGACCCGCGAATTTCTTCGCGAGCCCTTCGATGCATACCGCCCAGCCGTCAGTGCTGCTGCTGGGTCGGATCGCCGTAAGTGCTGTCGGCCGCCGACTTGCCTCTCTGCTCGTCGTTCATCTGCACTGGTGCGCGATAGTCTTCCAGCCTGCGGGCCTTGGTGGCTACCGGGTTGATCTTCTTCAGCGTGCCGTCATCGTCGTAGTACACGGTGAATCCATAGTCGAGCTGCATGCGCGCCATGTACTGCAGATGCTGCTTGCGCACCTTCGAGTCATCGCTGCGCTCCAGCAACACGGTCTTCGGCAGCTTGCCCTGGTCTTTCAGATAGGCGAAATGGCTGCCGGTATCCAGAGCGGACAGCACGGCACCATCCACCAGGAACTGGCCACTCTTGTAGGCCTTGATGACGGTGTCGAACTGGCCTTGCGCCTGGGCGGCGCTGACTTCGTCCTTGGTGCTGCCGCGATGACAGCCGGCCAGCACCAGCAGGCTGCCCAGCATGGCGGCCGCGGCTGTGCGGGTCAGCAGGGTCGATAAACGGATCATCTGTGTCTCCTGGAAAACATGTGGTGCGCTCGGCAGAGTGTAGCGCCCGGCCGCGATCGTGAGCAGCCCTGGATGCCACCCGTTCAGGGGGCCTATCAGGTGCGCGGCAAAGTCACGCCCTGCTGGCCCTGGTACTTGCCGCCGCGGTCCTTGTAGCTGGTTTCGCATTCCTCATCGGATTCGAGGAACAGCATCTGCGCCACACCTTCGTTGGCGTAGATTTTTGCGGGCAGCGGCGTGGTGTTGGAGAACTCCAGCGTCACGTGGCCTTCCCATTCCGGCTCCAGCGGCGTCACGTTGACGATGATGCCGCAGCGCGCGTAGGTGCTCTTGCCCAGGCAGATCGTCAGCACCTTGCGCGGTATGCGGAAGTACTCGACCGTGCGCGCCAGCGCGAACGAGTTCGGCGGGATGATGCATACGTCCGCCTCCACGTCGACGAAGCTGGTCGGGTCGAACGCCTTCGGGTCGACGATGGTGGAGTTGATGTTGGTGAAGATCTTGAACTCGCGCGCGCAACGCACGTCATAACCGTAGCTGGAGGTTCCGTAGGAAATCAGCTTGTTGCCTTCGCGCAGCTTGACCTGGCCGGGCTCGAACGGCTCGATCATGCCGTGGCTCTCGGCCATGCGACGAATCCACTTGTCGGGTTTGATGCTCACACGGACTCCGGTCGGTAGCGGGACGGCCCGGTCGGGCCAGGCGCAAAGCGGCAAAAATACATGGTCGGGACGCTGCCGCGCCAGCCGGGCGGCTTCACGCCACGGGCAAAGCCTCGACCAGAACATCCAATGCAGCCTGCAATTCCGCACAACGTTCTGCACTGACCAGCACCTGCGCCGCGCTGCAACCGGCGCCGGGCAATGCCACCAGCACGGGCTGCGGTGCCAGCAACTGCGCGGACATGGTGACCAGGATCTCGGCCAGCGCTTCCTGCGCATGGTACGAACCGCGCGCGGCCGTGTTCAGCAGCAGCACCGGCTTGCCCGGAAATTCCAGGCTGCCGACCAGCCAGTCGAGCAGGTTCTTGAACGCGCCGGGCACGCCATGCGCATACTCGGGACAGGCGATCAGCAAGGCATCCGCGCGACCGACGGCTTCGCGCAGGGCCGATACCGACGCGGGCACGGCCGCCATCTCATCGTCGGGATTGAACAGCGGCAAGGCGCCGAGTCCCTCGTACAGTTCGAGGTCGATCGTCGACGGCGCAAGTTGCCTCGCCGCCTGCAGCGCCGCCGTATTCGACGATGTCCGGCGCAGGCTGCCGGACAGGCACAGCACGCGCTGCGCCGGCGCCGTCATGCCGTGGGCGCGCCTTGCACCACGATCTTGCCCAGCCCCAGCGACTTGTTGCGCGGCTGGCGCGACAGCCGGCCAGCCGCGTTGCGGGCGATCTCGCGATAACGCATGGCGAGGTCGGAATCGGGCATCGCTGCCACCGTGGGGTTGCCGCTGTCGGCCTGCTCGCGGATGCGGATGTCCAGCGGCAACGACCCCAGGTACGGCACGCCGTATTGCGTCGACATCCGCTCGCCGCCGCCTTCGCCGAAGATGTGCTCCTCGTGGCCGCAATTCGAGCAGACATGCGTGGCCATGTTCTCCACCACGCCCAGCACCGGCACCTCGACCTTCTCGAACATCTTCAGCGCCTTGCGCGCATCCAGCAGGGCGATGTCCTGCGGCGTGGTGACGATCACCGCGCCGGCCACCGGCACCTTCTGCGACAGCGTGAGCTGGATGTCGCCGGTGCCCGGCGGCAGGTCGACGATCAGGTAGTCGAGCTGTTCCCAGCGCGTGTCGGTAAGCAACTGCATCATCGCCTGGGTGACCATCGGGCCGCGCCAGATCATCGGCGTGTCCTCTTCCACCAGGAAGCCGATCGACATCACCGGCATGCCGTGCGCCTGCATCGGGATGATGCTCTTGCCGTCCGGCGAGGCCGGCTTGCCGTGCACGCCCAGCATGGTCGGCTGGCTGGGACCGTAGATGTCGGCGTCCATCACGCCGACCTTCGCGCCTTCGGCCTGCAGCGCCAGCGCCAGGTTCGCCGACACCGTGGACTTGCCCACGCCGCCCTTGCCGGACGCCACCACGATGATGTTCTTCACGTTCGGCAGCGGCCCCAATGTGCCCTGCACCTTGTGCACGTGGATGCGGCTGGTGATCGACACGGCGGCCGACTCGATCGCCGGATCGGCCTGCAACGCTTCGCGCGCGCGTGCAACCAGCACGTCGATCGCACCGGCGGCCGGATAGCCCAGTTGCAGGTCCACCGACACCTTCGCGCCGTCCACGCCGACCGCGCGCACGGCTTCGGCCAGCGGCGCACCGGTATGGGTGTCGATGAGGTCGCCAAGGATCTGGCGGACCAGGGCTTCGTTCGCCTGTGTCATGTCGGCTCGGGTGTTTGTGGGGCGTCCATTATGCCAGCCCACCGTCGCGGCCCCGCTGACCTGGGTCAGCGACAGGCATGGCGCAATGCAGCTTGACGCTCCCGCGGAACCTCGCCAGTCTCGCATCCATACGCTTTCGTACGGGAGGACCATCCATGAAGCATGCTTTCCGCCTCGCCTTCGCCGCCGGCCTGCTGCTGGCCGCCGGCACCGCGCTGGCCGCCAACGACACGCCGGCCGGCACCTGGAAGACCATCGACGACGCCACCCACCAGCCGAAGTCGATCGTCGAGATCACCGAGCACAACGGCGAGTACCAGGCGAAGATCGTGGAGCTGCTGAACCGCTCGCCGGAAGACGTGGCCCGCGACGGCGAGCACCCGGTCTGCGCCAAGTGCGATGGCGAACGCAAGAACCAGCCGATCGTGGGCATGACCATCATGTGGGGCGTCAGCAAGAACGACGACGTGTGGGACGGCGGCAAGATCCTCGATCCGAAGAACGGCAAGGTCTACAAGGTAAAGCTCTCCCTCAAGGACGGCGGCCAGAAGCTCGACGTGCACGGCTACATCGGCTTCGCCCTGCTCGGCCGCTCGCAGATCTGGGAACGGCAGAACTGACCCGCCTTCACTGCGTCTGACCGAACGCCCCGCACCGCCCGCCGGTCCGGGGCGTTTCCATGCCTGGTGCGGCGCCCCGCCTGCCGCGAAAAACGATGCGACACATCGGCGCGCTCACACCTTTGCCAGCCCGGCCGAAGCGGCCGTCAGCAGCAACAGGCCGGCCACCGCCGCCAGCGCCACCGGCAGGCTGCTGGCCTGGGCCAGGAAACCGATCAGCGCGGGGCCGCTGAGCAGACCGGCGTAACCCAGGGTGGTTACCGTGGCGATCGACATGCCGGGCGAAGCGCCGGGCAGACGACCGGCCGCGCCGAACATCACCGGCACGATGTTGGCGGCGCCCAGTCCCACCAGCACGAAGCCGACCAAGGCCGCCGGTGGCCACGCCAGCAGCGACGCCAGCAGGAAACCCGTCGCCGCGATACAAGCGCCGATGCGCACGGTCAGCACCGGGCCGAAGCGCGCGATGGTGCGGTCGCCGGTGAGTCGGCCCAGCGCCATCGCCACCGAAAACGCGGCATAGCCGATACCTGCGGAGGCCGCCGAAAAGCCGCGGAAGTCGCGCAGGAAGACCGCGCTCCAGTCCAGCATCGAGCCCTCGGCCAGGAAGCTGATGAAACACAAAAGGCCCAGCACCAGCACGATGCCGCGTGGCATGCCGAACGCCGCCGCGCGCTCGCCGGCGTCGTCGACCTCGTCGATCAGGCGCGGCCACTGCGTCGCCACCACGACGGCCAGCAGCGCGGAAATGGCGACGGCCGCGACGGTCAGCGACATGCCCAGCGCCAGCAGCAGGCTCATGCCTGCCGCCCCGCCCAATCCGCCGACGCTGAACAGGCCGTGGAAGCCGGACATCAACGGGCGGCCGTCCCGGCGCTCCACCTCCACCGCATGCGCGTTCATCGCCACGTCCACCGCACCCAGCGCCACGCCGAAGTAGAGCAGGCCGAGTGCCAGCGTCGCCGTGCTGGGCGCGATCGCCAAAAGCGGCAGCGCCAGGCACAGCATCAGTCCGCCGACGCCGATCACGCGGCGGCTGCCGAAGCGGTGGGTGAGAAAGCCGACCAGCGGCATCGACACCATCGAGCCACCGCCGAAGGCCAGCAGCAACAGGCCGAGCGAAGCTTCGTCGAGGCCGAGCCGCGCCTTTGCGTACGGCACCATCGGTGCCCAGGCGGCCATGCCGATGCCTGAAACCAGGAAGATCAGGCGGGTGGCACGCACGGCCGATGAAAGTCCGTTCCGCTCACCCGCCAGCAGAGCGGAGCTGCTCGTCGGCACGTCGATTCCACAGAATTAGCTGCGTGAAAACGTATATCAATCGGCCTGAATATGCGATCGACGAAAGCGCCGCCGCGCGTCACGAAGCAGGCCGCACGACGTCCGCATCCGTCTCGCGGCCCCAGCCGGAAGCCCGCCCACCGGCGGGCCCGGCAAACGGGCATGGCATAATGCGCAGTCCTTACCGGAATACGCCCCATGAGTCGTCGCCTGCTCGTCACCAACGCCCTGCCCTATGCCAATGGCCCGCTGCACATGGGCCATCTGCTGGGCTACATCCAGGCCGACATCTGGGTGCGCGCGCAGCGGATGAGCGGCAACAAGGTGGTCTACGTCTGCGCCGACGACGCGCACGGCACGCCGATCATGCTGGCTGCGGAGAAGGCCGGCATGACGCCCGAGGCCTTCATCGCCGGCATCCGCGAGGGCCACGAGGCGGATTTCGCCGCGTTCGGCGTGGCGTTCGACCAGTACCACACCACCCATTCGGACGAGAACCGCGAGCTGTCGACGCTGATCTACACGCGCCTGCGCGACGCCGGCTACATCGCCAGGCGCAGCATCCAGCAGCTGTTCGATCCGGAAAAGCAGATGTTCCTGCCGGACCGCTACATCAAGGGCGTCTGCCCGAACTGCGGCACGCCGGATCAGTACGGCGACAACTGCGAGCACTGCGGCGCCACCTACGCACCGACCGACCTGATCAACCCGTACTCGGTGATGTCCGGCGCCACGCCGGTGCTGCGCGACTCGGAGCACTACTTCTTCGAACTGGGCAAGTTCGAGGGACTGTTGCGCGACTGGTTCGCCGGCAAGCTCACCCATGGCAAGCCGGTGGCGAACAGCGGCGTGGCGGCGAAGCTGCGCGAGTGGCTGGACGGCGGCCTGAAGGACTGGGACATCTCGCGCGACGCGCCCTACTTCGGCTTCCCGATTCCCGACGCGCCCGGCAAGTTCTTCTACGTGTGGCTGGACGCACCGGTCGGCTACCTGGCCAGCTTCAAGGCGCTGTGCGACCGCACCCGGCTGAAGTTCGACGATTTCCTCGCTCCCGACAGCAGCGCCGAAATGCACCACTTCATCGGCAAGGACATCATCAACTTCCACGGCTTGTTCTGGCCGGCGATGCTGCACGGCGCCGGCTTCCGCACGCCGACCGCGCTGCACGTCAACGGCTACCTCACGGTGAACGGCGCGAAGATGTCCAAGTCGCGTGGAACCTTCATCCAGGCGCGCACCTACCTGGACGCCGGCCTGCATCCGGGATTCCTGCGCTACTACTTCGCCAGCATGCTCAGCGACGCGCCGGTCGACGTGGATCTCGACCTCAAGGCGTTCGAGGAGCGCGTCAATTCGCACCTGGTCGGCAAGTGGGTGAACATCGCCAGCCGCACCGCCGGCTTCGTGCACAAGTATTTCGGCGGCCGCCTGGCGCCGCAGTTCAGCGCCGAGGAAACCGCGCTGTGGAACACCCTGCTGGAGCACTACGACGGCATTGCCGCGCTGTACGAGAGCGGCGACTTCGCCGAAGTCACCCGCCGCTTCGTGCTGATAGCCGACCTGGTCAACGGCCACATCGCCGCCAAGGCGCCATGGAGCATGGCCAAGGACGAAAGCCGCCGCGACGAACTGCACCAGGTGTGCTCGTTCGCGCTGACCGCGTTCCGCCTGCTGGCCGGCATGCTCAAGCCGATCCTGCCGATCACCGTGGCTGCCGCCGAACAGTTCCTGGCCGCGCCGATCGCCGACTTCGACGATGCCCGCGCCACGCTGCGCAACCACGCCATCCATGCCTTCGAGCCGCTGCTCGGCCGCATCGATCCCAAGCGCATCGAGGCCATGGTCGAGGCCTCGAAGGATTCGCTCGGCGGCCCGGCCGAAGCTCCCGCTGCCCCGAAAAAGAAGAAAGCCATGAACGACTCCCCCAGGCCCGCCGCCGCGATCGCCGACCCGGCCCCGGCCACGGCCGCCACCATCTCCATCGACGACTTCGCCCGGCTCGACCTGCGCATCGGCAAGGTCACCGCCTGCGAATTCGTGGACGGTTCGGACAAGCTGCTGCGCTTCGAACTGGACGCCGGCGCGCTGGGCACGCGGCAGATCTTCTCCGGCATCCGCGCGGCCTATGCCGAGCCGGAGAAACTGGTGGGCCGCAACGTGGTGTTCATCGCCAACCTGGCCCCGCGCAAGATGCGCTTCGGCTTGTCCGAAGGCATGATCCTGTCGGCCGGCGACGGCGGCAGCGACCTGTTCCTGCTCGACGCCGACCAGGGCGCGCAGCCCGGCGCCACCGTGCGCTGACGCGCTCAGGTAGGGCGGGCACTGCCCGCCCTACGAGCTACTGCCGCGTATACGTCACGAAGAAACCGACCAGGTCGCCGTTCTCGTTGTACGGCGCCATGTCCACGTAACGGTAGCCGCGTGCCGCGTACTCGGCGTGCGACTTGGTGAGCTGGTTCGCCATGTGCTTCTTGCGGAAGCCGAGCGTGGCGTCGACGAACACGGTTACCGTGTCGCCGGAAACACCGGCCGTCCCGGCCTGCACCGGACCGGCCTGCGCCGGGCCGGCATGGGCCACCAGGATCGAGCCGCCGGCACCGAGCACGGCAGCCAGAAACAACGCGGCGAGAAACGACGATTTCATGGCAGTACTCCAACAGGCGATGATCAATTGCGGGACAATGAGCGCCGATTATCGCCCGCCCGGCATTCATGCATGAGTGATCCCGTCACCGTTCTGGCCGACCGCATCGACGCCGTGCTGCCGCAGACGCAATGCGAGCAGTGCGGCTATCACGGTTGCCGGCCGTATGCGGAGGCGATCGCGCGCGGCGATGCCGAAATCAACCAGTGCCCGCCCGGCGGCGCGGCCGGTATCGAAAAGCTCGCCGCGCTGCTGCAGCGACCGGTGCTGCCGCTGGATCCCGACCATGGTGTGGAAAAGCCGCGCATGCTGGCGCGCATCGTCGAGGCCGACTGCATCGGCTGCACCAAATGCATCCAGGCCTGCCCGGTCGACGCGATCGTGGGCGCGTCGAAGCTGATGCACACCGTGCTCGCCGACGACTGCACCGGCTGCGAGCTGTGCGTGCCGGCCTGCCCGGTCGATTGCATCGTGCTCGAACCGATGCCGCCCGCGCAGATCGACGCGGCGCACGCCGACGCGGCGCGCGCGCACTTCCAGCGCCGCGAGGCACGCCTGCAACGCCAACGCGACGAACGCGAGGCCGAGCTGGCCGAACGCAAGGCCGCGGTGGATGCCGCGGCCGGGCCGATCAATCCCGTACTGGCCGCGCTGGCCCGCGCCAAGGCGAAACAGCAGGAACCGAAACCGTGAAGCGTGCCGACGTGATCGAACTGTTCTCGCGCCTGCGCGAACTCGACCCGCACCCCACCACCGAACTCGTCTACAGCACGCCGTTCGAGCTGCTGGTCGCCGTAGTGCTGTCGGCACAGGCCACCGACGTGGGTGTGAACAAGGCCACGAAAAAACTCTACCCCGTGGCGAACACGCCGCAGGCGATCCTCGACCTCGGCGAGGACGGCCTGAAGCGCTACATCAGCACGATCGGCCTGTTCAACGCGAAGGCGAAGAACGTCATCGCACTGTGCCGGCTGCTGATCGAGAAACACGGCGGCGAAGTGCCACGCACGCGCGAGGCGCTGGAAGCGCTGCCCGGCGTGGGCCGCAAGACCGCCAACGTGATGCTCAACACCGCATTCGGCGAGCCGACCATCGCGGTCGACACGCACATCTTCCGCGTCGCCAACCGCACGGGACTCGCGCCGGGCAAGGACGTGCGCGCGGTCGAGGACAAACTGGAGAAGGTGATCCCCGCCGAGTTCAAGCACGACGCCCACCACTGGCTGATCCTGCACGGTCGCTACGTGTGCAAGGCGCGCAAGCCGGATTGTCCGCACTGCGTGATCCGCGACCTGTGCCGTTACAAGCACAAGACCGTGGCCGACTGAACCCGGTCAGGCCGGCAGCTGCGCGCGTTCCAGCGCCGCGATGTGGCGTTCCAGCCGCGGTCCCAGGTAGCAATGCGAGCCGCACGGCAACAAGCCCACCTTGCCGAACTCGCGCAGGTACCAGGCCGGCGCGCGCGAGACGAAACCGTGGTGGTCGCCGGCCACGTCGTCACGGCTGGTGAACACCTCCAGGAACACCACGCCTTCGAGCATTTCGCCGATGCCCTGCAACCCGGCGCGGATCTCCGCCGGCTTCAGGTAATGCAGCACGTCAGTGCACACGATCAGGTCGAAGCGGGTGTCGAAGCGCAGCTGTTCCAGCTGGCCGAAGCGGGCTAGGCCGATGTTGCGGCTGCGCCCGTAGCGCGCCACCACGTACTCGCTGGCATCCAGCCCGCGATACGCGATGTCCGGCCGCAACGCGCGCAGCGGTGCGCGCCAGGTCGCCTCGCCGCAACCCACGTCGAGCACGTTGCGCACCGGCCGGCCGAGGTAGTACTCGGCCTGCGCCACCACCATCGCCACCTTGCGCCGCAGCTCCGCCGGCGACCCCACCGCATGCCGCGGGTTGCGGTACCACTTGTCGAAATAGGCGCGGTCGTAGGTCTTGGACATCGGCAGTCGGTCCGGCAAAGACTGCATGGTAACCGGGCGACCCTCAATCCGCCGCGCGCGGCACCAGCATGTGCTTGGCGACATGCCCGTGCAGGCGGCCCAAGCCGCGCGCTAGGTGCAGGGTGGCGAACAGCAGCACGATGCCGATCGCGCACATCGCGATCGCGTCGCCCCAACCCGGCGCATGCGCACCGAAACCCCAGTCCACGACGACCTGGTGGTTCACGTACAGCCCGGGCAGCCAATCGTTGCGGAACAGCATCGCCAGCGGCGCGCCGATGAGGGCCACCGACACGCTGAGCAAGCTCACGGCAAGCGTGAAGTACACGATGCCCAGCGGCAGCATCAGCCACATGTAGCAAAGCGTCGTCCAGGTGTGCACGTCGGTGAACATGCTGCCGATGCGCTTCATCAGGCTCATGTCCTGGGTCGGGTACACCGGCCGGCGCGGCATGCGCATGCCCAGCATCGCCTCCACGATGCGTCCTTCCACCAGCGACAGCACGCGCACGCTGCCGAAGAACAGCACGATGAACGGCAGGCCGATGATCAGCACCGACAACCCCACCGACAGCGACAACCCGGTCACCGCCCAGGTGAAGTAGAAGATGCCGGTGGCCAGCGACAGCAGCATGTAGAACAGCGCGCCGTAAGTGCGCGGATCGGCGGCGACGCCGAAGAAACGCCCGGCCAGCGAACGACGCTTCGGCGGCGGCGGCGGACGCAGCGCGCGCTGGATCTTGATCTCCTGGTCGCGGTAGATCTCGGCCACCTCGTCCGGCGCGCCGTAGCTGCCGACCACCTGTTCCAGCATCTGGGCTTCACCGCGGCCGGGCTGTTCGGTCAGTTCGGCGCGCAGGTGTTCCTCGGCGTCGTACAGCGCGTCCTGGATCAGGGCCGGGTCGGCACCGCGCAGCGCGGCACGCAGTTGCTCAAGGTATTCGACGATGGTGCGTGGCGCGTTCATTACACCCCTCCTTGCAAGACGTTATCGACGGAATCGCGGGTGGCGTTCCATGCGGCGACCCATTCGCGCAATACCTCGCGCCCCGGTTTGGTGATGCGGTAATAGCGGCGCGGCGGCCCGCTGACGGACGGCTCGACCTCGCTAGCGAGCAGGCCGGCGCCCTCCAGATTGCGCAGCACCGGATACAGCGCGCTCTGCTTGCCGGCCAGCACGCCCTCGCCCACTTCTTCCAGACGCTTGGCGATCTGGTAGCCGTACATCGGCTGGCGCGACTGCCCCAGCACCGCCAGCAGCACCAGCGACACGGTGCCGCTGGAAAGCTCCTTCTGGAACTTCTTCAACTGGCTGACGCTATCGTCCACTTTGCTCACCTGCACTACCGCCTGTAGTTGAGTGAACCATAGTGCGAACTTGACACTAGTGCATGGGCCTGAAGTCATGCTTCGGCCATCCTGGGATATGGGCATGACACCAACCGGCGTATCTTCCTCGCCGGTCACGCGACTTCCGAGCGTTTTCAGCATGAACATTCGAAATATTGCCACGGCCGTCATCCTGATCCTGGGACTCGCCCTGGTCGGCTGGCGGACATCGGCGCACGAGCCCGCCGTGGAGATGCACGTCGGAAATCCGCTCCGTCTGGCCAAGGTCATGGGGCAGCAGCGCCTGGTGTACGAGCTCCATGTCACCAACATTTCCGATGTGCCCGTGGAGCTCAGCGCACTCGATATCCTGGACGCCGGCGGGAAGCCCTTCCTGCATCTGGAACAGAAGGCGCTAAGCACCCGCACCGCCCTGAAGAACGGTGGCAGCGTCCTGGCGGCACATGCGCAAACGGTGGTGTATCTGACCGTTGATTTCGGCGCCACGGCGCCGACGGCCATCCGGCACCGGCTGACCGTGAAGCACGGCGGAGCCGAGACCGTCATCATGGGCTCCAGCGTGCCGGTCGTGGCGATCGAGGGACCCGTGCTCGCAGCACCGCTCAGAGGCGGGCCCTGGGTCGCGGTCTACAGCGATGAATGGCCTCGCGGGCATCGTCGCGTCTTTTACGGAACGGGCGGACATGCCCGTCTGCCTGGCCGCTTCGCGATCGACTGGATGAAGGTCGATGCGCAGGGAAGGACGCTGAGGAATGATTCCGGCCTCGCCTCCAGCTCGCTTTCCTATGGCGCCGAAGTACTGGCTGTCGCCGATGCCCGTGTGGTCGCGGCACGGGACGGCATCACGGAGGCGGCAAGGATCTCCGACAACCATGCTCATCCGCACCCGGATGCCGCGGGAAATTACATTTCATTGGCGCTCGAAGGCGGGCAATTCGCCACCTACGAGCATCTCCGCCCGGGGAGCCTGAAAGTCGCCAAGGGAGACCACGTCAGCGCAGGACAAGTGCTCGCGGAGGTCGGGTTCACCGGCGATTCGACGGAACCCCACCTGCACTTCCACGTGTCGGATTCACCCAGTCCGCTGGAAGGCGAAGGCATGCCTTACTCCCTGAGTCGCGTCCTCCTGCTCGGGCGCTTCACGGATTGGAACGAGCTGGGATCGCGGCGATGGCAGGATCTCCGGCCGCACGTTGTCGACCGCGAATTTCCTCAGGGAGGTGACGTGGTCGATTTCAAATGACGCCGCCGGATACGCCGTCGAATCCACAGCTCGAACCGGACCCGGCGAACGCCGATCGACCGCCTTCCGTGGAGGTCGACTCATGGCCGTGACGAACCCTTCGCTGCCGCGAGGGTCTCGGTCAGTGGCCGATGTAGGCTGCGAGGTGCTCGCCGGTGAGGGTGGAACGGGCGGCGACGAGGTCGGCGGGCGTGCCTTCGAAGACGATCCGGCCGCCGTCGTGGCCGGCACCGGGGCCGAGGTCGATGATCCAGTCGGCGTGCGCCATGACCGCCTGGTGGTGCTCGATGACGATGACCGACTTGCCGGCATCGACGAGCCGGTCGAGCAGGCCGAGCAACTGTTCGACGTCGGCGAGGTGCAGGCCGGCGGTCGGTTCGTCGAGGACGTAGACGCCGCCCTTCTCTCCAATATGCGTGGCCAGCTTGAGCCGCTGCCGCTCGCCGCCGGACAGCGTGGTGAGCGGCTGGCCGAGGCTGAGGTAACCCAGGCCCACGTCGGCGAGCCGGTCGAGGATGGCGTGCGCGGCCGGCGTGTGCGCCTCGCCGGCGCCGAAGAACTTCCCGGCCTCGGTCACCGACATCGCGAGCACCTCGCTGATGTTCTTCCCGCCGAAGGTGTACTTGAGGACGTCGGCCTGGAACCGCTTCCCCCCGCACTCCTCGCAGACGATGGCGACGCCGGCCATCACGCCCAGGTCGGTGTAGATGACGCCGGCGCCGTTGCAGGCGGGACAGGCGCCCTCGGAGTTGGCGCTGAACAGCGCCGGCTTCACCCCGTTGGCTTTCGCGAACGCCTTGCGGATCGGCTCGAGCAGTCCGGTGTACGTCGCCGGGTTGCTCCGTCGCGAGCCGCCGATCGTGCCCTGGTCGATCGACACCACACCCGCGCCGGCCGGGATCGAGCCGTGCACGAGCGAGCTCTTGCCGGAACCCGCGACGCCGGTCACCACGACCAGCACGCCGAGCGGCGCGTCGACATCGACGTTCTTCAGGTTGTGCGTACAGGCGCCGCGCACCTTCAGCACGCCCGACGGCGCGCGCACCGACGGCTTCAGCGAAGCGCGGTCGTCCAGGTGGCGACCGGTGACGGTGCCGCTGGCGCGCAGTCCTGCGAGGCTGCCCTCGAAGCAGACCGTGCCACCGGCCGAACCCGCACCGGGACCTAGGTCGACGACATGGTCGGCGATCGCGATCGTCTCCGGCTTGTGCTCCACGACGAGCACCGTGTTGCCCTTGTCGCGCAGCCGCAGCAACAGGCCGTTCATGCGCTGGATGTCGTGCGGGTGCAGGCCGATGGTGGGCTCGTCGAAGACGTAGGTGACGTCGGTGAGCGAGGAGCCGAGGTGGCGGATCATCTTGACGCGCTGCGCCTCGCCGCCCGACAGCGTGCCCGACGGTCGTTCGAGCGAGAGATAACCGAGCCCGATCTCCACGAACGAGTCGAGCGTCTGCAGCAGCGTGGCGAGCAGCGGCGCCACCGACGGTTCGTCGAGGCCGCGCACCCACGCGGCGAGGTCGCTGATCTGCATCGCGCAGGCGTCGGCGATATTGATCTTCCTGATCTTCGACGATCGCGCCGCCTCGCTGAGCCGGGTGCCGCCGCACTCGGGGCAGGTACTGAAGGTCACCGCCCGCTCCACGAAGGCGCGCACGTGCGGCTGCAGCGAGTCGATGTCCTTGGACAACATCGACTTCTGGATCTTCGGGATCAGGCCCTCGTAGGTCAGGTTGATGCCGTCGACCTTGATCCTGGTCGGCTCCCGGTAGAGCAGGTCGTGCAATTCCTTCTTGGTGAACTTCCTGATCGGCTTGTCGGGATCGAAGTAGCCGCAGCCGGTGAAGATGCGGCCGAACCAGCCGTCCATGCTGTAGCCGGGGATCGTGAGTGCGCCCTCGTTGAGCGACTTGCTGTCGTCGTACAGCCGGGTCAGGTCGATGTCGTTGACCGAGCCGCGTCCCTCGCAGCGCGGGCACATGCCGCCGAGGCGGTTGAAGGTCTCCTTCACCGTCCGGGTCCGGTTCCCGCGCTCGACGGTGATGGCGCCCGCTGCCTTGACCGACGGGACGTTGAAAGCGAACGCACCGGGCGAACCGATATGCGGCTTGCCGAGCCGGCTGAACAGGATGCGCAGCATCGCGTTGGCGTCGGTCGCGGTGCCGACGGTGGAGCGCGGGTCGGCGCCCATCCGCTGCTGGTCGACGATGATCGCGGTGGTCAGCCCGTCGAGCATGTCGACCTCGGGCCGCGCCAGCGTCGGCATGAAGCCCTGCACGAAGGTGCTGTAGGTCTCATTGATCATCCGCTGCGACTCCGCGGCGATCGTGCCGAACACCAGCGAGCTCTTGCCCGAGCCGGAGACGCCGGTGAACACCGTCAGCCGGCGTTTCGGCAGCTCGACGCTGACGTCCTTGAGGTTGTTCACGCGCGCGCCGTGCACGCGGATCAGGTCGTGGCGGTCGGCAACGTGCAGCGCAGGCGACTGCGTGTCCTTCCTCGTGGCCTTGCTCATCGTGTCTCCATCGGTATCGCCGGACGGCTCAGCGCACTTCGTTGATGCGGATATGGTTGCCGGAGGGATCGCGGAAGGCGCAGTCGCGAATCCCGTACGGCTGCATGGTCGGCTCCTGGATGACCTCGGCGCCGCTGGCCTGCAGCCGCTCGAAGGTGCCGTCGAGGTCGGCGGTGGCCAGGATGATCATGCCGTAGGTTCCCTTGGCCATCATCTCGGCGATGGTGCGGCGTTCGTCGTCGGTGATGCCGGGGGCGGCGGCCGGCGGGTGCAGGACGATGGACGTGTCGGGCTGGCCGGCGGGGCCGACCGTGAGCCAGCGCATGCCGTGATAGGCGACGTCCTTGCGGACCTCGAAGCCGAGGGTGTCGCGATAGAAGGCCAGCGCCGCGTCCGCGTCGTTGTGCGGGAGGAAGCTCGAGTGAATGGTGATATCCATGGCAGTCATCCTGGGTGTGGGTCGGGCCGTCATGCTAGAGCGGCCCGGTGGCCCGCGCTTCTCGATTCCTGATCGGCCGGGTCACCTGATCGGCCTCGTCACCAGCTTGGCCACGCACGACGGCATCCCCTCCGTCGCTCGCGCCGCTTCGCGCCGGTACACGCTGGGCGGCACACCGACCAGCTCGGTGAAGCGACTGCTGAAGGTGCCCAGCGACGCGCAACCGACCTCGAAGCAGACCTCGGTGACGCTGAGGTCGCCGCAACGCAGCAGCGCCATCGCGCGCTCGATGCGCCGCGTCATCAGGTAGCTGTACGGCGACTCGCCGTAGGCGAGCCGGAACTGGCGGCTGAGGTGACCGGCCGACATGTCCACGCCGCGGGCCAGCGCCTCGACGTCCAGCGGCTGCGCGTACTCCCGGTCGATCCGGTCGCGAACGCGGCGTAGCCGTGCGAGGTCGCGCAGGTGCTGTGCTTCGGCGGGTCTGCTGGCCATCGGCATGATCGTGTCACGTCGCACCGGCGTGCTCAAGCCGTTGACGCGATGCACCGGGCAAACTCCCACTCTGCTAATTTGCAACCCTTGCCCATCCATCGCCAAGGGGACGCCATGCTTCGCCGCCACCTCATCGCCGCACTCGCGCTGGCCAGCAGCCTGCTGGCGCTGCCTGCCCTCGCCGAACAGGACAAGCCCACGCCGACGGCGAAGGAAATCCTCGCCAAATCCACACCAGCCGAGTGGCGCACGCCGGACCCGCAGAACCTGCTGCTCATGCAGCTGCCGACCGGGCGCGTGGTGATCGAGCTGGCGCCGGACTTCACTCCGCGGCACGCGGCGAACATCCGCACCCTGGTGCGCAGCCACTACTTCGACGGGCTGGCGATCATCCGCGTACAGGACAACTTCGTCACCCAGTGGGGCGACCCCAATGACGACGAGAACGGCGACAAGAACAGGATCCGCTCGCTGGGCAAGGCCAGCAAGACGCTGCCGCCGGAGTTCACCCGCGCGATCGATCCGAAGCTGCCGTGGACGGCGCTGCCGGATGGCGACGTCTACGCGCCCGAGGTGGGTTTCAGCGAGGGCTTCCCGGTGGGACGCGACCCGGCCAGCGGGCAGGAGTGGGTGGCGCACTGCTACGGCACGGTCGGCGTGGCGCGCGACGTGGCGCCGGAGACCGGCAGCGGCAGCTCGCTGTACGCGGTGATCGGTCAGGCGCGCCGACTGGACCACAACCTCGCCGTGGCCGGCCGCGTGCTGGAGGGCATGCCGCTGCTGTCGGGGCTGCCGCGCGGGCCCGAGCCGATGGGCTTCTACGCGAAACCGCAGCAGCGCGTCACCATCGCATCGGTGCGACTGGCGGCCGACATGCCGGCGAAAGACCGCCCGGCGATCCAGGTGCTGCGCACCGACAGCGCCAGCTTCGCCGCGCTGGTCGAGGCGAAACGCAACGGCCACAACGCGTTCTATCCCAAGCCCGCCGGCAAAGTCGACCTGTGCAGCATCGACGTGCCGGTGCGCGAGGCGAAGCCGGCACCCTGACGCCGCCACGAACATTTTGTTCACCCGCGTCGGTTACCTTGCCTTTCTTGCCGATGCCGGAATCCGTGACATGCCGTTGAACGACACCCTGGCTTTCCTGCGCGCCTGGCTGCGCGATCCACGCGGCATCGGCGCAGTGACGCCGTCCGGTGCCGCACTGGCGCGACTGATGACCAGCCACGCCAGCGCGTTGGGCGGGCCGGTGATCGAATTGGGGCCGGGCACCGGCGTACTGACCCGCGCCCTGCTGGCGCGCGGCGTGCCGCTGCACCGGCTGGCCCTGATCGAGGCCGACCCGCACTTCGCCGACGCGCTGAGCCGGCGCTACCCGGAGGCGACCATCCTGCGCATGGACGCCGCCCGGCTCGGCGATACCGAGTCGCTGTTCGGCGACGAACGCGCCTGCGCCGTGGTCAGCGGCCTGCCGC
The DNA here is from genome assembly GCF_040548735.1 of Rhodanobacter soli. NCBI lineage: Bacteria > Pseudomonadati > Pseudomonadota > Gammaproteobacteria > Lysobacterales > Rhodanobacteraceae > Rhodanobacter > Rhodanobacter soli. The sequence goes on from NZ_JBEPSD010000001.1 coordinate 499,235, forward strand.
TGCTGTCGATGCCGCCGGCCCAGGTCACCGCCATCGTGCAGGGTGCGTTCGAACGCCAGCTGCGCAGCGGCGGCATGTTCTACCAGTTCACCTACGGCCCGCGCTGTCCGCTGCCGCCGGCCCTGCTCGCGCGGCTGAACCTGCAGGCCCGCCGGGTCGGCAGTGCCCTGCTCAACCTGCCGCCGGCGGCGGTCTACTGCATCAGCCGGCGAGCGGAGATCCAGGTCGCAGCCTGATCCGCGCCCGGTAACCGGGACGCGTCGAACCGGGTTCGCCTGTCGACTGCGCGTGAACGAGGTCTGAAAGCACCGGCCATCACCACATAACCTTTGCATGTCTCCGGTTATCACTGGGGGCCGGTGCCCCGGCACGTCCAGACGACGTGCGGGCCAACCGCCGCAGGAGTGACGGATGAAACGCAGCCGGAAAGTACTCAGCTGGATCGCGGGCATCGTGCTGGCGTCGGTCGTGGTGATGCTGATCGTGGTCGCCACGTTCGACTGGAACCGCATGAAACCGTTCATCGGCGACAAGGTCAGCCAGGCGATCGGGCGGCCGTTCGCGATCAACGGCGAGCTGACGGTGGACTGGCGGCGCGATCGCAACGGCCGCTGGCCCGGCTCATGGTTGCCGTGGCCCGAGTTCACCGCGCGCGACATCAGCATCGCCAACCCGGACTGGGCCACGCAGCCGCAGTTCGCCCACCTCGACGCGCTGCGCTTCCGGCTGTCGCCGCTGCCGCTGCTGATACACCGCATCGACGTGCCCACGCTGCAGCTGGTGCATCCCACGGCTGACCTCGAGCGCGACAAATCGGGACGTGCCAGCTGGGATTTCGCGCTGCCGGAAAACACGGCGCCTTCCGCCTGGAAGCTGCAGCTGGGCACGATCGGTTTCGACCAGGGGCTACTCACGCTCGACGACGCGGCGAGCCGCGTGAAGCTCAAGCTGGTGGTGGAGCCGCTGCAGGCGGCGATCCCGTACGACCAGATCGTGGCCCAGCAATCCAGCGCCGCGCGCGAGGAGGCCGGCAAGACGCTGGGTGCCGCGGCGAAGAAAACCCTGGCCAGCGGCGATGTCGGGTCGAAACCGGACAAGACCAGATCATCCATCACTTACCAGTTCGGCTGGACCGCCGAAGGCAGTTACCAGGGCAGTCCGCTCAAGGGCAAAGGCCGAACCGGCGCCGTGCTGGCATTGCAGGACACGACCACGCCGTTCCCGCTGCAGGCCGACGTGCGCATCGGCGACAGCCGCATCGCCCTGGTCGGCACGCTGACCGATCCGCTGCACCTGGGTGCGCTGGACGTACGCCTGTGGCTGTCCGGCTCCAGCATGGCCAGGCTGTATCCGATCACCGGCATCACCCTGCCCGACACCCCGCCGTACGCGACCGAAGGCCACCTGAAGGCCGAACTCCACCGCAGCGGCAGCCACTACAGCTACCAGGACTTCCGCGGTCGCGTCGGCGGCAGCGACCTGGCCGGCAACCTGATGTTCGTCACCGGCGGCAAGCGCCCCAAGTTGAGCGGCGACGTGCACTCGAAGCTGCTGCAATTCGCCGACCTGGCCCCGCTGATCGGCGCCGATTCCAACACCGAGAAACAGCAGCGCGGCGACGCGACACCGCAGCCCGCCGACAAACTGCTGCCGGTCGAGCCGTTCCGTACCGACCGCTGGCAGGCGATGGATGCGGACGTGACTTTCACCGGCACGCGCATCGTGCGCGGCGAGGCGCTGCCCATCGACTCGCTCGCCACCCACCTGGTCCTCAACAACGGCGCCCTGTACCTGGACCCGCTGAGCTTCGGGCTGGCCGGCGGCACCGTGCGCAGCAACATCACCCTCGACGGCAGCCGCGCGCCGATGCGCGGCGTGCTGGCACTCAACGCACGCCATCTCAAGCTCAAGCAGCTGTTCCCGACCTTCGAGCCGATGCGCACCAGCTTCGGCGAGATCAACGGCGACGCCGCGCTCGATGCGCAAGGCAACTCCATCGCCGCCCTGCTCGGCAGCGCGAACGGCGAGCTGAAGCTGCTGATGAACGACGGCGCGATCAGCAAGACCCTGCTGGAAACTGCCGGCCTCAACGTCGGCAACATCGTCATCGGCAAGCTGTTCGGCGACAAGACCGTGCAGATCAACTGCGCCGCCACCGACATGGCCGCCAGCAACGGCCTGTTCGACATGCGCCTGTTCGTGTTCGACACCGACGACGCCGTGATCGACGTCACCGGCACGGTGGACCTCGCCAACGAGAAACTCGACCTGGACGTGAAACCGCACACCAAGGGTTTCCGCGTGTTCTCGCTGCGCTCGCCGCTGTACGTCCGCGGCACGCTGAAGAACCCGAACGTCGGCGTGCAGGCCGGCCCGCTGCTGGCGCGCGGCGCCGGCGCCGTCGCGCTGGGCGTGGTCGCCGCCCCGGCCGCCGCCCTGCTCGCCCTGGTCGCGCCCAGCCACGGCGACGCCGGCGACAACACCTGCCGCGCCGTGCTGCAGCAACTGCGCAGCTCCGGCAAGATGATGCCGGCAGGCAAGGGTAAATCCAGATGACCCCGTAGGAGCGCACCCTGTGCGCGATGGCTCTGCGGAATACTCCGGCCAGAAGCCATCGCGCACAGGGTGCGCTCCTGCATGCAAGGTGGCTGGCGCCCGGGGGCGCTAGAATGTCACGCCACCCTCCCCTGCGATGTCCCCATGCAACCCGTCAACCAGGCCCGTCTGCAGATTCATTTCTGCGTGTTGCTGTGGGGCTTCACCGCGATTCTCGGCAAGCTGATCACGCTGCCCGCGCTGCCGCTGGTGTGGTGGCGCATGCTGCTGGTGGTGGCGGCGCTGTTGCTGATGCCACGGGTCTGGCGCGGCTTGCGCGCAATGCCGGCGCGGCTGATCTGGGCATATGCCGGCATCGGCGTGCTGGTGTCGCTGCACTGGCTGAGCTTCTATGCGGCGATCAAGCTGTCGAACGCCTCGGTCGGCGCCACCTGCATCGCGCTGGGGCCGGTGTTCCTGGCTTTCATCGAACCGTGGATCGCCAAGCGCAGGTTCGATCCGCGCGAGCTGCTGATCGGCGTGGCGGTGGTTCCGGGCGTGGTGATGGTGGTGGGCGGCGTGCCGCACGACATGCGCCTGGGCATTGCGGTGGGCGTGCTGTCGGCGCTGTTCGTGGCGTTCTTCGGCTCGCTCAACAAGCGCCTGGTCGAGCATGGCGACCCGCTCACGGTGACCTTCATCGAACTGGGCACCGGCACGGTCTTCCTCACCCTGCTCGCGCCGTTCATCCCGCATGCCGGCCCGGCGTTCATGCTGCCGGGCACGCACGATGCGCTGTTGCTGCTGGCGCTGTCGTTCGGCTGCACCCTGCTGCCGTTCGCGCTGGCGCTGGTGGCGTTGCGCCACATGAGCGCGTTCGGCACGCAGATGGTGACCAACCTGGAGCCGGTCTACGCGATCATGCTGGCGATCGTGCTGCTGGGCGAGCAGCATGAGCTGGACGGCTGGTTCTATGCCGGCGTGGCGGTGATCCTGGCCGCGGTGTTCATGCATCCGCTGCTGAACCGGCGGGCACGCAGCACCAGGCAGCCCGAGTTGCTCGGCACCGCCGAAAGCCACAGCATGGTCGACTGAGCCATCGTCACCGGCATTCCCGAGGAGCGGCCCATGACCGACAAGCAGCAGCACTGGGAAACGGTCTACCGGACCAAGGCGCCGGATGCGGTCAGCTGGTACCGCCCGCATCTGGATACCTCACTGGCGTTGATCGAGCGCGCCGCGCCCGAGCGCAACACCGCCGTGCTCGATGTGGGCGGCGGCGCATCTACCCTGGTCGACGACCTGCTTGCACGCGGCTACCGCGACCTCAGCGTGCTCGACATTTCCGCGACGGCCCTGAACATCGCCCGTGAACGCCTGGGCGAGACGGCGAACGCGGTGACCTGGCTGGCGGCCGACCTGCTCGACGCGCCGCTGCCGCAGGCCCGCTACGACCTGTGGCACGACCGCGCCGTGTTCCACTTCCTGACCGAGGCGGAACAACGCGCGCACTACCTGCGGCAGCTCACCCATGCCCTGAAGCCGGGCGGCCACGCGATACTGGCCACGTTCGGCCCGCAGGGCCCGCTGAAGTGCAGCGGGCTGGATACGGTCCGCTACGACGTTGGGGAACTTGCCCGCGTACTCGGCGACGGCTTCGCGCTGGTCGACAGCACGCTGGAATTCCACGCAACCCCGTTCGGCACCACCCAGCAGTTCCTTTACGCCTTGTTCCGGCGGACGTCCGCCGACACCACGGGAGACATGCGCTGATGGCAAATTGCGACACATGCTGCGGAGCCGCGGCGGCACAACTGGCGCTGCGCCAGCGTGGCGTGTTGAAGACCGTGCTCGTCATCAACGCCGCCGCCTTCGCGATCATGGTCGTGGCCGCCATGCAGGCGCGCTCCTCGGCGCTGCTGTCGGACAGCTTCGACTACCTGGGCGATGCGCTGACCTATCTCGTCAGCCTGTGGGCCGTCGGCCGCAGCATGCACGCCAAGACGCAGGTCGCGCGCATCAAGGGCGGCCTGATCGTGATGGCCGGGCTGCTCGTATTGGTGCAGTTGGGCTGGCGCGCGTGGCACCCGGCCGAACCGCTGTTTGCGTGGATGGGCGCGTTCAGCCTGCTCGGCCTGCTCGCCAACGGCTGGTGCCTGCTGCTCCTGTACCGGCACCGCGATGACGACCTCAACATGTCGTCGGTCTGGATCTGCTCGCGCAACGACGTGGCCGCGAATCTGTCGGTGGTGCTCGCCGCCGCCGGCGTATGGGCGTTCGACGCCGCATGGCCCGACCGACTCGTCGCCCTCGGGCTGGCGGTGCTGTTGCTGCGCTCCGGGTGCGGCGTCCTGCGCGACGCCGCACGCAGCACCCGCTGACAGCCAACAGCGCGATCGACGCGACAACACTTTCGCATCAAGGCCGCTCCCGCGTTCTCCGCCTCGCGCTCGTCCCCGTCGAACCGCTAGCCGCAGCAGGTCTTCTGCTGCTGGATCGGCGGGCACGGCACGCTGCCCCAGGAACAGAACACGCAACAGTCGCCGGGTTTGGGCTGCAACAATTTGCCGCAGCCGGGACAGTCGTAGAAGAACTGGCAGGCGTCGGTCGGCATCGTCTCGGTGACCTGGCAACCGCAATGCGGGCAGGTCAGCGTGCTGCGCAGGATGAGTTCGGTCGTCACCGGATCGGCGCCATCACCCCGCCCGGCGTGGCTGCGACGCCGTCATTGCTCATGTGCATGCTCCGCCGCGTCGTGGTCGTGGCCGGACATGTCCATGTCCATGTCTTCATCCGGCGGCGCCTTCGCCACGATGTCCTTGTATTGCGCCGGCGTCATGTCGGGCAGCTTCTGCAGGAACGCCACCATGCTCCAGATCGTGGCGTCGTCGTGGCTGGAGCCCCACGCCGGCATCGCGCTCATCTTGATGCCGTGCTTGATCACCCAGAACGCCTCGCGCGGGTCGGGGCGGAACTTCGACAATTGCGGCGGCTTCGGGTACAGGCCCGGGCGCATTTCGTTCTCGGCCATGCCCGGCGCCAGGTGGCAGCCGGTGCACATCGCCGCGTACTGGCCGGCGCCCTTGAGGATCAGCTGCGGATCCTCGAGGTTCGGCACCACGATGTCCTTCGCGTGGTGCTCGATCGAACGCTCGCGCAGCGCCTGCATCAGCGCGTAGACGGGTTTCGTGTGGTGGTCGTCGGCGCCGATGTTGTAGACGCCTGACCAGACGAAGGCGCCGACGCCGACGATGACGACGAGGCAGAGAATCGCGAAGGTGATGATGAGTCGTTTCATGGCGCTCCTCAGAACCAGATGCGGACGCCGGCGACCCATTGCCGGTCGAGGGCGGCCTGATGATCGGCGCGGGCGAAATCGGCCGTGGCGCCGAAACGGCGCGTCCAGACTACGCCGATGTACGGTGCGAATTCACGTCGTATCTCGTAGCGCAGGCGCAGCCCCAGTTTCGCATCGGCGAGACCGCTGCCGGTGCGGCGCGCCGGATCGGAGCGGCCGTGGAGGTTGGCCTCCAACTCCGGCTGCAGGATCAGCCGTTGGGTGAACAGCAGCTCGTAGTGGGCACGCAGGCGTGCCGCGGTACGCCCAGAAGGTCCGACGTAGGCGGTGGCCTCGACTTCGAACCAGTACGGCGCCAAGCCCTGCACGCCGAACGCGGCCCAGCTTCGCTGCGGATCGGTGCCGAAGTCATGGCGCACGCCCAGCTGCGTGCTCCAGAACGCGGCGACGGCGTGGTTCCACAGCGCCTCGAGTTCGCCATCTTCGAGCCTGCCGCCGCTGCGCTCGCCCTCGCTGCGCAGCCACAGCTTGTCCGTGTCACTGCCGTACCAGCCTTCGGCTTCCCACGACTGGCCGTTGCCGTCACGGCCGTGGAACGCTTCCAGCTGATCCACCAGCAGCATGCCGGCCGGTGCGCCGCCGTGCATGTGCAGTTCGTGCGCGGGGCTGGCGGCGATGCCGTCGGAATAATCGCCGCTGCGTGCGTCCGCTGGTGCGCGGCCGCCCTGCATCGGCCCCATGGCCATGCCCGGCATGGCGTGATCGGACGTCGCTGGCGTGGCAGGCGCCGGGCCGTGGTTCATCCCGGTCATGGCGCCATGATCCATCTCCGGCATCGGGCCGTGATCCATCCCGCTCATGTCGTGCATTCCTGCGGACGAAGGCGCCGACGTGTCCGGGGCATTCGGCTGCTTGACCGGGGCGTTCATCGCCGGTTTCGCGGCGCTGCCCGCGGTAGCCGGCATCATGCCTTGCATGCCGGCGTGATCCATGCCTGGCATCGCGCCCATGTCCATCGGCACCGTGCTGCTCGACGAGGCCGGAGCGCTCTGCGCCACTGCCGCCAGCGGCGACGCCAGCATCAGTGCGGCCAGCAACGCCGAACAAAGTGGAACGATCGAAGTGTCGCGACGATGCATCTTCATGACACCACCACCTCGCGGAACATGCCCGCCTCCATGTGGTACAGCAGGTGGCAGTGATAGGCCCAGCGGCCCGGCGCGTCGGCCGTTACCGCGTAGGTGATGCGCTGCGCCGGCTGCACGTTGACGGTGTGCTTGCGCACCTGGAACTGGCCGTCCGGATTCTCCAGCTCGCTCCACATGCCGTGCAGGTGGATCGGGTGGTTCATCATGGTGTCGTTGACCAGCACGATGCGCAGGCGTTCGCCGGTATTGAAATGCACCGGCTTGGCGTCGGAGAACTTGATGCCGTCGAACGACCACATGAAGCGCTCCATGTTGCCGGTCAGGTGCAGCTCGATCTCGCGGCCGGGTTCGCGCGCGTCGATCGGGCCGCCGATGGTGTGCAGGTCGGCGTAGGTCAGCACGCGGCGGCCGTTGCCGCGCAGGCCGATGCCCGGATCGTCGAGATTGGTGCGCGGCATGTCGACGTGCATGTCCACGCCGCGGCCGTATTCGGTACGCGCGTGGTGCACGGCCGGTGCCGTTGCGGCCACCCTGCCGGCCATGTTGCCGTGATCCATGCCGGGCATCGCGGCAGGGGCGCCGCCGTGGTCCGCGTGCGGCATCGCGCCCATCATGTCCTGCATGCCCAGCCACAAGCGCTTGTCCGGCGCCGGCACCTCGGCTTCCATGCCCTGCCGCGGCGCCAGCGTGCCGCGCGCGTAGCCGCTGCGGTCGATTGACTGGGCGAACAAGGTGTACGCACGCTTGTCCTGCGGCTCGACGATGACGTCGTAGGTTTCGGCCGCCGAGATGCGGAACTCGTCGACCGTCACCGGTTGCACGTCCTGGCCGTCGGCGGCGATCACCGTCATCTTCAGGCCGGGAACGCGCACGTCGAAGATGGTGGACGACGAACCGTTGATGAAGCGCAGCCGGATCTTCTCGCCAGGCCTGAAGATGCCGGTCCAGTTGCCCGCCGGCGCGGCGCCGTTCATCAGGTAGGTATAGGTGTGGCCGGAGACGTCGCTCAGGTCGGTCGGGTTCATGCGCATGGCGTTCCACATCCTGCGCATCGCCAGCGCCCGGCCCAGCCCCTGCCCGCGCACGTCGCGAAGGAAGTCCGGCACGGTCGGCTGGGCGAAGTTGTAGTAATCGCTCTGCTTCTTGAGCTTGGCGTAGATGCGCTCGGGATCCTCGTCGGTCCAGTCGTTGAGCATCACCACGTAGTCGCGATCCGTGGGGTAGCGGTCGGGGCCGGCCGGTTCGATCACCAACGGGCCGTACAGCGCGTTCTGTTCCTGGAACCCCGAGTGCGAGTGATACCAGTAGGTGCCGCTCTGGCGCACCTGGAACCGGTAGAGAAAGCTTTCGCCCGGCGCGATGCCGTCGAAACTGAGGCCGGGCACGCCATCCATCTGGAACGGCAGGATGATGCCGTGCCAGTGGATCGAGGTCGGCACGCGCAAGCGGTTGGTCACGCGCAGGTTCACCGTGGTGCCCTGCCGCCAGCGCAGCAGCGGGCCGGGCACGCCGCCGTTGACCGTGGTCGCGGGCCGTGCCACGCCGGTGAAATTGACGGCGGTCTCGACGATGTCCAGCGCGAAATCGGTGCCGCTCAGTGCCGTGGGCTGGCCCGGGCTGGTCAGCGCCCAGGCGTTCGAAGGGCGCAGCAGGCCGAGGCCGGCCACCGCGCCACCCAGGGCCAGGCCCTGCACGAAACGCCGCCGCGACAGATCGGTCGCGGGCGACGGGGGAAATGGATCCACGTTTGTCTCCTTCGGGGCATCAGCCGTCGATGCCGGTCACGGGTTGCGTTCACGCTGCCGTCGAGCGGGCGTGAAAGCGCTATCGCAGTGAGCGGGGATCAGCCCGCCGGAGGACGCAGCGGCGCCGCGTAAACGACACTGGGCGTGGGCGCGAAGAGTGGAGAGATACGCAAACGCTCCGGAGCCACCGGGACAAGTTCGGTCATGGCGACTGCCGGCAAGACGCTGCCGCACATCGCCGCACAGTGCGCGGCCCCCATCGAACCACGCAGACCATGGCCCTGGTCGCCACAGCAATCGGGCTGGGCCGGCATGGCGTGCTGGCCATGATCGGCAGGATGGGCGACGGATGACACGGGCGCACCCTGATGCGCGTCGCCCATCATTCCACCGGGCATGCCGTGCACCGGTGCCATTGCAAGAATCAGCCACGCCAACCATGCCATCGCCCGAAAGGATGGCATGCGTGCGACATGGCGTAGAGAGCGGTTCACCGGCACAGCATAAAGTCCGTGCCGGCGAGCCTCAACTCTGGACGGGGGTCCATCGGTGTCGTGGCGGGTGGCCACCACGGTTCGTCCGACGCCCCGGCGAGCTACTTGCTGTAGCCCATGTGCAGCGTGATCTTGTCGCCGGCCTTCAGATTCGCCACCGAAGCCGGCGGGAAGTGCACGCGCAGCGACATGCCTTCCGAGTTCACCTCGACCATGCCGGTCTTGGTATCGACCGAACTCACGGTAGCCGGCATCTTGTGCATGCTGCCGTTGCTTTCGCGATGCATCTTGTGTTGCATCGTTCCCATGTGGCCCATGCTGCTGGAGGCCGGAGCCGGCGTCATGCTGCCGGTATCCTGGGCGCTGGCTGCAGTGGCGGCCATGCAAAGGCCGAACGCGGCCGTTGCGATGATGATTTTCGGCGAGAACGTCATGGTAATTCTCCGCACTGGGGGACGGCCGGAGCCGCATGTCCGGCCGGTTGCAACGCTGCAACAGGCGGAGCCTGCACCGGTCGATGTGCAGGAAAGGTTACGCAGTGCGGCGTGGGGGTGCCGCGCGGCCTTTATACTGGGCACCCCGCCCGCCGTGACCGCCATGAATTACCGCCACGCCTATCACGCCGGCAATTTCGCCGATGTCCTGAAACACACCGTACTGCTCGCGCTGATCGAGGCGATGCAGGCCAAGCCCACGCCGTTCTGCTACATCGACACCCACGCCGGCAGCGGCAACTATCCGCTGGACGGCTTCGAAGCGCGCAAGACCGGCGAGCACAAGGACGGCATCGCGCGCCTGCATCCGGCCGAGAAAGTGCCGCCGCTGCTGCAACGCTGGCGCACCGGCATCCTCAAGAGCGAAGACAACGAGCAGGGCCTGAAGCACTATCCCGGCTCGCCGCTGCAGGTGGCCCGCCTGCTGCGTCCGGACGACAGCGCGCAGTTGTGCGAACTGCACACCGAGGAAGCATCCAAACTGCGCGACCTGTTCCGTGGCAATCCGCAGGTGCACGTGCATCAGCGCGACGGCTACGAGGCGCTGAAGGCGCTGCTTCCGCCGAAGGAGAAGCGCGGCCTGGTGCTGATCGACCCGCCGTACGAGGCACAGGACGCCGAGTACAAGTTGATCGAGCAGGCGCTGAAGTCGGCCCTGCTGCGCTGGCCCACCGGCGTCTATGCCGTGTGGTATCCGATCAAGCTGCGCAGCCAGGTGCAGCCGTTCCTGCGCAAGCTGCAGCACAGCGGGGTGAAGCGCATCCTGCGCGCCGAGCTGCTGGTGCATCCGGACGATTCGCCGCTGCGCCTCAACGGCTCGGGCATGGTGATCCTCAACGCGCCGTGGAACCTCGACGACACCCTGCGCGAACCGCTGCGCGTGCTGGCCAGCCTGCTGTCGCAGGATCGCCCGGCCGAATGGAAGCTGGACTGGCTGCTGGACGAAGCCGGCAGCCAGCTGAACACGCCCAGCCCGCTACCCGCCTCGCGACTACCGCGGCCGCCGGGTCGCCGCTAAGCTCGACGCACCAGCCAGCGTTCCTCCAGGAGCACGACCATGCGCATCCGCCTCGCCTTCATGCTGACCCGCCTCGCCGTGCCGGCCGCCCTGTTGATGCTGGCTGCCTGCGCACCGGCACCGATCTACAAGACCACCGGTGCCGCGGTCACCGCCGCGCCGTTCCAGGTGGCGCAATCACCGGAGAACTTCAGCAACAGCGAGGTGATCTGGGGCGGACGCATCGTGCAGGTCAAGGTGTTCAGCGACCACAGCGAGATCGAACTGCTGGCCTATCCGCTGGATGCCTCGCAGCGGCCGAAGGCGAACGACAGCGGCAACGGCCGCTTCATCGCCGTGATGCCCGGCTACGTGGAACCGCTGGACTACCCGTCCGGCGCGCTGATGACGGTCGACGGCAAGCTCAACGGCAGCCGCGCCGGCAAGGTCGGCGAAGCCGACTACGTGTTCCCGCTGGTGACGGTGGCGCAGTCGCACGTGTGGACCGCAGACGAGATGAATAAGGGCCGCAACAACGTCCGCTTCGGCGTGGGCCTGGGCGTCGGCATCCGCTGACCGGCGTGCGCAATATCCTGCGTGACCGCTAAACTCCCCGACCTCATTCTCAGGGACTGAAGCCGCATGTCATCCGGTCACGCCAACCCGATCAAGGCCATCCTGCTCGCGCTGGGCGCCAACTTCGCCATCTTCGTGGCCAAGCTGTTCGCCGCCTTCGTCACCGGTTCCGGCGCGATGATGGCCGAGGCCGTGCACTCGCTGGCCGACTGCGGCAACCAGGGCCTGCTGCTGCTCGGCATCCGCCAGGCCAAGCGCCCGCCGTCCGACGAATTCCCGCTGGGCTGGGGCCGCGCGCTGTACTTCTGGTCGTTCCTCGTCGCCATCCTGCTGTTCAGCGTGGGCGGCATGTTCTCGATCTACGAGGGCGTGCACAAGCTCACCCATCCCGAACCGCTCAAGTGGCCATGGCTGGCGATGGGCGTGCTCATTTTCGGCATCGTCGTCGAAGGCATCTCGATGCGCGGCTGCCTGCAGGAAGTGAACAAGGCCCGCGGCGACCAGAACCTGTGGACATGGTTCCGCCAGACCCGCTCCAGCGAACTGCTGGTGATCTTCGGCGAAGACCTGGCCGCCCTCGTCGGCCTGTGCCTGGCCGCGATCGCCGTGGGCGCCACCATGCTCACCGGCAACCTGATGTTCGACGCCGCCGGCACCATCGCGATCGGCGTGCTGCTGATCGTGGTAGCGGTGCTGGTGGCGATCGAGGTAAAGGCCCTGCTGATCGGTCAGGGTGTCGAACCGCGCCGCCGCGAGGAGCTGCTGGCCTTCCTCGACAACCGCCCCGAAGTCGCCGAAGTGCTCAACCTGATCACCCTGCAGATGGGCCCGGACGTGATGGTGGCGGTGAAGGCGCGCATGCAGCCCACCGCCGGCAACCACCATCTGATCGAAGCGATCAACACCGTCGAGGCCGCCATGAAAGCCGAGTTCGGCGACGTGCGCTGGAGCTTTTTCGAGCCGGACAATGCGGATTGACCGGTAACGGTTGAACGCGCGAGCCCACGCTACAATTCCCACCTCCATCCCGCCTGGCTCTCTCGTTCATCCCATGCGCAATCCCCTGCAAGAACAGCTGCTCAAGGCCGGCCTGGTCAACAAGACCAAGGCCGCGCAGGTCGTGCGCGAGCAGGCGAAGAAACACAAGGGCAAGGGACCGGCGGCGCCGAGTGCCGAGCAGGTGGAGGCACAGCGCCTGCAGGCGGAGAAGGCCGAGCGCGATCGCGCGCTGGCCGCCGAGCGCAATGCGCAGGCGCGGACCCACGAGGCGCGCGCGCAGGTGCGGCAGATCGTCGAGGCGCACAAGGTGAAGCGCGAGGGCGAGATCGCCTATCGCTTTACCGACGGCGACAAGATCAGGGACGTGCTGGTGAACGAGGCGCTGCGTGCGCAGCTGGCCAGCGGCACGCTGGTGATCGTGCGTCACGACCAGGGCTACGAGCTGCTGCCGCGGGTCGCGGCCGACAAGGTGTACGAGCGCGACGCGGCGATGATCGTGCTCGACCACGGCCGCGCCGAAGCCGGCAGCGGCAACGACGCGGACGATGAGTACTACAAGCAGTTCCAGGTGCCGGACGACCTGGTCTGGTAACGCGTCAGCGCTTCAGTTCCAGAAGATCCCAGCCATTGCCGTACAGGTCCTCGAACACCGCCACCGTGCCGTAGGCCTCGTGGCGCGGCTCCTCGCGGAAGCGCACGCCTTCGGCGCGCATGCGCTGCCAGTCGCGCTGGAAGTCGTCGGTGTGGAGCAGCAGGAACACGCGACCGCCGGTCTGGTTGCCGATGCGCGAAGCCTGCTCGTCGCCTTTCGCCTTGGCCAGCAGCAAACGGGTTTCGCGTGAGCCGGGCGGCGCCAGCAGCACCCAGCGCTTGCCGCCGCCCAGGTCGGTGTCTTCGATTAGATCGAAACCGAGCGCGCGGGTGTACCAGGCGATCGCCTCGTCGTAGTCGGCGACCAGGAGCGCCAGGGCGCCGAGGTGCTGTTTCATTTCTTTCCTGCCTTGAGCGTCGGCAGCGGGCCCAGTTCGGCCTGCAGTTTTTTCGTCAGCTTCGCGCGGATCAGCGTGTACGCGTCGAGGATGAACGCCTCCAGTTCCGTGGTGGCGAAACGCTGCGGTTCGGTGATCGAGATCCAGTGCGCGCGCGCCAGATACGGCGCAGGGATGATGCCGGGCTGGTCGGTGAGTTCGAGGAAGCGGTCGTCGGCCACCTTGAACGACAACCGCCCGCCTTCACTGCCGTCCGACGGCATCACCGCGAACATCTTGCCGCCGACGCTGAACACCATGTCGACGCCCCATTTGGTATCACGGGTGACGCCGGACCAGTGGCCGCACAGCGCGTCCAGTTGCGCCGCGGTGAGACCGTTTGCCGGTTTGCGGGTCATGCCGTGCTCCGAGGAAGTCCAGCCTCGCATTGTGCGGGGTGGTGTCTTTCCTGTCTGCCATGCCCGTATTACCCCGTGCCGCAACATGGGCCGACCGATCACAGCGATGGCTCCATGCCTATGCGGCAGCTCACCGCAGGGCCCGTCATTGCAAATTCATGTTGCGTTGCACACAATACGCAAAAGTATGGAACTGCCATGATTCCTGCCATCGATTTCTCTGCCCCGTCCCGTTACGCCTCGTTGCCGCCACGCAGCAGCGAGCGCTTTGCGCGCCCCAAGGTGGCGCCGTCGTCGCACGGCGAGCAGGTGCGTACCCAGGACGGCCGCGAGCTGGTGTTGCGCGCGATCGAGCCGGGCGATGTGGCCGCGATGCAGCGCTGCTTCACCCGGCTGTCGCCGGAGGACATCCGCCGCCGCTTCCTGCATGCGATGTCCGAGCTGCCCGCGCCGATGGCGCAGCGGTTGTGCCGCATCGACCCCGCGCTGGAGACCGCCTATGTGCTGATGGACGAATCCATCAAGCCGATCGAGATGCGCGGCGTGGGCCGGATCTTCGTCGACGAGGCCACCGACAGCGCCGAATTTTCGGTACTGGTCGAGCAGGACTGGAGCCGGCTCGGCCTCGGCGCGCTGCTGATGCAACGGCTGGTCGACGACTGCCGCCGCCGCGGCCTCGCCGAACTGTGGGGCTATGTACTGCAGGAGAACCGGCCGATGCTGCAGCTGTGCAAGGAACTGGGCTTCACTCAGCGGGCGATGCCGGACGAACCGGGCACGGCACAGATCACGTTGAAGCTGTAAGACCGCAACGGCGGGTGGGGCCTGTCGGAGCCATCGCGTTACACTTGCCCGCTTTCCCCGGCGCGGCTCGATGGCGGCGCCTTGAACATGCGTCCCCATGACCAGTCCGATCAAGCACCCGCCCCTGCCGACCACTTCCAAGCAACGCCGCTACTGGACGCCGCCACACGGTTCCGCCCGGGCGCTGCTGCTTGCCGAAGCGGCGCGCACGCACGAGGGCCTGCTGGTGGTGGTGGCGCGCGACACCCAGCGCGCGCAGGCGCTGGAGTCCGAGTTGAAGATCTTCGCCGGCGGCCTGCCGGTGCTGCATTTCCCGGACTGGGAAACCCTGCCCTACGACGCATTCAGCCCGCACCCGGAGATCGTCTCGCAGCGCATCGCCACGCTGTACCAGCTGCCGAACGTGAAGCGCGGCGTGCTGGTGGTGCCGGTGGCCACGCTGATGCAGCGGATCGCCCCGCGCTCGCACATCACCGGCTCCGGGCTGGTGCTGGCGAAGGGCCAGAAGCTCGACCTCGCCGGCGAACAGCGCCGGCTGGAAGCGTCCGGCTACCGCCACGTGCCGCAGGTGGCCGAGCCGGGCGACTTCGCCGTGCGCGGCGCACTGCTCGATATCTTCCCGATGGGTACGGCCGAGCCGTACCGCATCGAGCTGTTCGACGACGAAGTGGAGTCGATCCGCAGCTTCGATCCGGAAACCCAGCGCTCGCAGCAACAGGTGGACCGGGTCGAACTGCTGCCCGCGCGCGAGTTTCCGCTCACCGACGAAGCAGCGAAGGAGTTCCGCGGCAACCTGCGCGAGCGCTTCCCGATCGACGTGCGCCGCTGCCCGCTGTACCAGGACATGAAGGAAGGCGTCACGCCCGGCGGCATCGAGTACTACCTGCCACTTTTTTTCCAGCAAACCGCCACGCTGTTCGACTACCTCGCCGACGATGCGCTGTTCGTGCTCGGCGAAGGCGCCAGCGAAGCGGCCGACCAGTTCTGGGCGCAGACCGCCGAACGCTACGACCAGCGCGCGCACGACATCGAGCGCCCGGTGTTGCCACCGGCCGAACTCTATCTGCCGCCGGAACAGTTGCGCGAGCGGCTCAACAAGCGGCTGCGCGTGGAAGTGGTCGATCCTGGCCACGAGCACGCCGTCGACACCGGCACCCAGCCGGCGCCGGAGCTGCCACTGAACCGCAAGGGCGAGGAACCGGGCACGTCGCTGCGGCATTTCCTGGTCAGTTACCCGGGCCGGGTGTTGATCGCCGCGGATTCGGCGGGGCGGCGCGAGGCGCTGATCGAGACGCTGGCCGGCGCCGGAATGAAACCGGACAACGTGGACGGCTGGACGTCCTTCCTTGCTGAAGAGGCACAACGTTTCGCGATCACCATCGCCGGGCTGGAGCAGGGCTTCGCGCTGACCACGCCCGCGCTCACCGTGCTCACCGAGCGCGAGCTGTACGGCGAGCGGGTGCGCAGCGAGCGCGACCGCAAGCGCCGCCGCGGCACCGCGCGCGACCCCGAAGCGATCATCCGCGACCTCACCGAGCTCACTCCCGGTGCGCCGATCGTGCACGTCGATCACGGCGTGGGCCGCTACCAGGGCCTGGTCTCGATGGACGTGGGCGGCATGGACGGCGAGTTCCTCACCATCGAGTACGCCAAGGGCGACAAGCTGTACGTGCCGGTGGCGCAGCTCGGCCTGGTCAGCCGCTACTCCGGCACCGCGCCGGAACTGGCGCCGCTGCATTCGCTGGGCGGCGATGCGTGGGAACGCGCGCGCCGCAAGGCCGCCGAGAAAGTGCGCGACGTCGCCGCCGAGCTGCTGGCGATCTACGCGCAGCGCCAGGCCCGTGGCGGCGAATCGCTGCCGATCGACCGCCAATTGGTGGAGGAATTCGGCAGCACCTTCCCGTTCGAGGAAACTCCCGATCAGGAAAGCGCGATCGAGGCGGTGCTGAACGACCTTGCCGCGCCGCGCGCGATGGACCGGGTGATCTGCGGCGACGTCGGCTTCGGCAAGACCGAAGTCGCGCTGCGCGCCGCGTTCGCCACCGCCACCGCCGGCAAGCAGGTCGCCGTGCTGGTGCCGACCACCCTGCTCGCCCAGCAGCACTACCGCAACTTCGCCGACCGCTTCGCCGATTGGCCGGTACGCGTGGACGTGCTGTCGCGCTTCAAGTCCACCAAGGAAGTGAACGACGCGCTGAAGCGCCTGGCCGACGGCCAGATCGACGTGATCGTGGGCACCCACAAGCTGCTGCAGCCGGACATCAAGTTCAAGAATCTCGGCCTGGTCATCGTCGACGAGGAGCAGCGCTTCGGCGTGCGCCAGAAGGAGCAGCTGAAGAAGCTGCGCGCCGAGGTCGACCTGCTGACGATGACCGCCACACCGATCCCGCGCACGCTGAACATGGCGATGGCCGGCCTGCGCGACCTGTCGCTGATCGCCACGCCGCCGGCGCACCGCACCGCCGTGCGCACCTTCATCTCGGCGTGGGACCCGGCGACGATCCGCGAGGCGCTGCAGCGCGAGCTGTCGCGCGGCGGCCAGGTGTACTTCCTGCACAACGAGGTGCAGAGCATCGAGCGCACCGTGCGCGAACTCGAAGAGCTGGTGCCCGACGCGCGCATCCGCATCGCCCACGGCCAGATGCCCGAGCGCGAACTGGAAGGCGTGATGGCGGACTTCCACCGCCAGCGCTTCAACGTGCTGGTGTGCACCACCATCATCGAAACCGGCATCGACATCCCCACCGCCAACACCATCATCATCGACCGCGCCGACCGCTTCGGCCTGGCCCAGCTGCACCAGTTGCGCGGCCGCGTCGGGCGTTCGCACCACCGCGCGTATGCGTACCTGGTGGTGCCCGACCGCCGTTCGATCACCGCCGATGCGCAGAAGCGGCTGGAGGCGCTGGCTTCGCTGGAAGAACTCGGCGCCGGTTTCACCCTGGCCACGCACGACCTGGAAATCCGCGGCGCCGGCGAGCTGCTCGGCGACGAGCAGTCCGGCCAGATCCAGGAAATCGGTTTCGGCTTGTACACCGAGCTGCTCGATCGCGCGGTGCGCGCGCTGAAGTCGGGCAAGGTGCCGGACTTCGACTTGAGCTCCGAGCACGAAACCGAGGTCGAGCTGCACCTGCCTGCGCTGATCCCCGACGACTACCTGCCCGACGTGCACCACCGCCTCACCTTGTACAAGCGCATCGCCAGCGCCCGCCACGAGGACGATCTGCGCGACCTGCAGGTGGAGATGATCGACCGCTTCGGCCTGCTGCCCGGTCCCACCAAGCAACTGTTCGCCGTGGCCAGCCTGAAACTGATGGCCACCCCGCTCGGCATCCGCAAGCTCGACTTCGGCGCGAACGGCGGCCGCATCGTGTTCCGCGAGAAGCCCGAGGTGAACCCGATGACCATCATCCAGCTGATCCAGCGCCAGCCGCGCGTGTACAAGCTGGATGGCCAGGACAAGCTGAAGGTGATCCTCGACCTGCCCGGCGCCAGCGAGCGCATCCGCAGCGCGCAGGAACTGCTGGTGACACTGGGCGCACGCCGGCCTGCGTGACTTCGGCACCGCCGCTCCCGCGGCTTGCCTGCCCCCGGCAATCGGCCTAGCATCGCGGCCGTGCGACGGGGGCGCGCATCCATCCTGAATCGGTCCGTCGATGCCGGCCATCCCTTGCCCGGCTGGAGAGTGATGCCATGGTCGCCGTTCCTGAAAGCCGTCGTCCCGGTGCCCTGCAACGCCTGTACCGGTGGGCGGCCATCGTCGCCGCGCTGGTGGTGTTCGCCGGCTTCGCGCAAACCTATTATCTGAAGGCCTGGTTCGGCACGCCCACGCTGCCCACGCTGGTGCATGTGCACGGCCTGGTGATGAGCACGTGGTTCGTCGTGTTCGCGACCCAGGTCTGGCTGGTCGAATCGCATCGCATCCGCCTGCACCGGCGGCTCGGCCTGTTCGGCGCCGCGCTGGTGGTGCTGATCCCGATCCTCGGCATCGCCACCGCGATCGAAGGAGCGCGGCGCCATGCCGGGCCGCCGGGGATTCCGCCGCTGATCTTCCTCAGCGTGCCTATCTTCGACATCCTGGTATTCGCCGGCATCGCCGGCAGCGGGCTGCTGCTGCGCCGGCGCAGCGACTTCCATCGGCGGCTGATGCTGCTGGCCACGCTCGGCATCCTCACGGCAGCGATCGCCCGGCTGCCGCTGGACTTCATCCGCCACGGAGGACCGCTCGTGTTCTTCGGCCTTGCCGACCTGCTCATCCTCGCCTGCATCGCCATCGACACGATCCGGCAGCGCCGCCTGCATCCGGCGTTCGGCTGGGGAGCCGCCGTGATCATCGTGTCGCAACCGCTGCGCCTGTGGCTGGCCGGCACCCCGGCCTGGATGGCTTTTGCGGGCTGGCTGGTCGGCTGAGCGGCTTCGCACCGGCAGGACGATCGTCACCGGCCGTCGATACCCCTGCTCCGCACCATGCGCCCCGATACCGCCACGGATGACCCGCCGCGTCCGGATTGAACCACTTCGGCCGCCCCATGCCGGATGCCGGCCGCCTGGGGTGCCCGCCAACGGCGCGTGACCTGGCTGTGCGGCGTGCGCCGTGGCACTGGCACGACCCGTGCTTGACACAGGGACAAAAGATGATGCACGTTCGGGTGTTGTCGCCCGCTCCATGGCAGGTCACGGAGTGGGAATCCGGCGGGCAAGGAGACAGGCGGCGCCCTGGAACATCCCGGGCGTGATGCCGCGGAGCGGTCGGTACACGCACCATCTACCTGCAGTCCTGCACGATGCTCGCACAGCGGGGAGAGGCAAATGGAGAGGCTGGTCACCATGCCGACATCGATCCGCTCAAGGCGATCATGGTGCGGCTTCGTGCTGGGCCTGTTCTGGTTCGGGCTGGGCGTGGCCCACGCCGCCACGCCGCTGAACGGCGCCTGGCGCGAGGCGCACGCCGGCGACACGCCGCAATCCGTGCTGCACGAATACCATGCCGGCCTGCTGAAGAGCTTCGATCCATCCCTGCTGCAGCGCTTCCCGCAGAACAGCACCGGCAGCTGGGTGGTGATCACGCCGCAGCCGCCCTGGGACAATACGGCGCGGGTGCTGACGATCTACCCGCCCACACTGGGCACGGTCACCGTGTTCGGCGGCGACCAGCCGGAGACGCTGGCGCTGGACGACTTCAGTGCATCGACCCACGGCCACGGCCGGCTGGCCTGGCAACTGCCCGCCAGCATGGCCGCCTCGGCGCCGATCCTGCTGAAGTTCGAACCGTCGCAGACGCTGAGCGCACCGGTACGCTTCCACCTGGAATCCTGGAACGAGTACATCCGCGCCGACGCGCAGTGGCTGGTCTTCGCCAGCGCCTGCTTCGCGGTGATGCTGGCGATGGTGCTGATGGCGCTGTGCTTTGCACTGATGCTGCGCGACGTCACCTACGCCTGGTATGCCGGCTACATCCTCTGCTACGCGCTGATCCAGGGCATCCAGACCGGCTTCGTGTTCCATCCGATGGAGTGGGAGTTGCTGTCGGGCACGGCCTTGCTGGCCGGCTCCGCCGCCGTGGCGCTGTCGGTCGCGTTCGCCTCGCTGTTCATGATGCGGTTCTGCGAACTGCAGAGTTACGCGCCGCTGCTGCGGGTGCCGATCATGGCGCTGGCGGTGGGCATGATCCAGCTGGTGCTGATGCGCAGCAGCCGGATCCCGTTGCTGGTCGAGGTGGCGCAGATCCTGCTCAACCCCTTGCTGATGATCGGCGCTGCCTTGCTGCTGGTAGCGGCCATCGTCGCCGCGGCGCGCGGTTCGCGCCAGGCATGGTTCTTCCTGGCCGGATGGACGCCGCTGCTGCTGCTTACGGCGCTGACCAGCGCCCAGGTCGGCGGCGCACTGCCGCAGTTGGACTGGCTCAACGACGCCAGCCTGGCCGGCGGTGCGTTCGAGGCGGTCGTGCTGTCGATCGGCCTGGCCGATCGTGCGCTCAGGCTGCGCCACGACCGCGACATCGTGCGGGTGCTGGCCGACCACGACGCGCTCACCAACGTGCTCAACCGCCGCGCCTGGACCGAGCGCGCCAGCGCCCTGCTGTCCAGCGGGCCGCCGCGGCCGATCGCGCTGCTGTTCCTCGACCTGGATCATTTCAAGCTGCTGAACGATCGCCAGGGCCACAACGCCGGCGACCGCGCACTGGTCGCCGTGGCCAAGGCGCTGGCCACCGAGCTGCGACCCGCCGACCTGCTCGGCCGCTACGGCGGCGAGGAGTTCGTCGCCCTGCTCGACGGCATCCCGGCGCAGCAGGCCTTGCAGGTGGCGACCCGCCTGTGCCGGCGCGTGCATCGGCTGGAAATACCCGTCAGCGAGGATTCGCTGCTGCTCAGCGTCAGCATCGGCGTCGCCGCACGCCGGGAAGGCGACGACGTGGAGTCACTGGTCGACCGCGCCGACCAGGCCATGTACGACGCCAAGCTGGGCGGCCGCAACCGGGTCTCGCTGCACGTCGGCAGCGTGCAGGCGCCGGCTGGTCCGCGCCTGCACGTGGTGGAAACGCGCGAGCGTTGAGCGCCGCCGTCAGCGCTTCGCCAGTGCCTGCGCCGCCGCCACGACCTCGGCCTCGCCCGGCAGCACCAGCAGCGCCGCCCCGGCCAGCGGGGTGAAGGTGTCGGCGCCGACCACCCGCTGCATCGGCGTGGCGCCGCAGCCGCCTTCGACGATCGCGGTGATCACGCCCTCGCCCACGCCGGCGCTCTTGCGGCCCTCGTCCAGCACCAGGATGCGTTTGGCGCTCTTCGCCTGCGCCGCGATGAAGGCATCGTTGAGCGGCGCCAGCCAGCGCAGGTCGACCACGCGCACCTGCCAGCCCAGTTCCTTCTCGATCGTGCGCGCGGCGCGCAGCGCCATCGGCACGCCGTTGCCAAAGGTGAAAACCACGAGGTCGTTCGCCGCTTCGTTGTAGATGCGGCCCTCGCCCAGCGTCATCGCCTGGTCCGGCGCCGGATAGTCGAACTGCCACTGGCCGTCGCCGGCTTCGTACAGGTCCTTGGTCATGTACAGCGCGATCGGCTCGAGGAATGCGCAGACGCGGCCGTCCACTTTCGCCAGCGCCATCAGCGTGCGCAGCATCATCGCGGCGTCGTCGCCACGGCTGGGGCAACCCACCACCAGGCCGGGGATGTCGCGCAGCGCGGTGATCGAGTTGTCGTTGTGGAAATGGCCGCCGAAGCCCTTCTGGTAACCCAGCGAGGCCACCCGCATCACCATCGGGTTGCGGTACTGCCCGTTGGAGAAGAACTGCAGCGAGGCCGCCTCGCCGCGGATCTGGTCGCAGGCATTGTGGAAGTACGCCAGGTACTGGATCTCCGGCAGCGGCAGCATGCCCATGTTCGCGTAGCCCTGGGCAAGGCCCAGGATCATCGTTTCGTCCAGCAGCGTGTTGAACACGCGGCTGCCCTTGAAGGTCTTGTTGAGGCCCTTGGTGACGGTGTACACGCCGCCCTTCTGCGCCACGTCCTCGCCGAACAGCAGCGCCTCGGGATACTTCGCCAGCAGGTCGTGCAGGGCCTGCCCGATCTGGATCGCCAGGTGCCGCGGCGGCAGTTTCTCCGGCAGCTTCGCCTCGCCGCCGAACACGGCCAGGCGCTTCTCCGCATAGTCGGCACGCGTGGCCTCGGCTTTCACCGCAGTCGGCGTGTACGGCGCCAGCGGCTTCATCACGTCTTCCAGCGAGGTCAGCCGATGGCGCGAGTCCGCATCCTCGGCGGCGGCGAAGCAACGCTTGCGGGTGGTCTCGTACAGGTTCAGCAACGCATCCTTCGAGTACAAGCCGGACTCCAGCGCGATGCCGGCCGAGCGCAGCAGCGGATCGGACGCCTCCACCGCG
This sequence comes from Rhodanobacter soli, assembly GCF_040548735.1. Lineage (NCBI taxonomy): Bacteria > Pseudomonadati > Pseudomonadota > Gammaproteobacteria > Lysobacterales > Rhodanobacteraceae > Rhodanobacter > Rhodanobacter soli. Next base: position 521,582 of record NZ_JBEPSD010000001.1, read on the forward strand.
AACAGCTCCTCGATCGAGCGCCACTCGATCTCGAAGTCGGTGCCGGCGTGGCCCATCACGCGGGTGGTCTTGAGGTGCAGGAAGGTCGGCCGGCGCGTGCTGCGGCAATGTTCCACCGCGCGCTGCACCTGAGCATAGCCTTCGGCCAGGTCGAGGCCGTCGGCGAAGAAATAATCCAGGTTGGAACGATGCTGGTAGTTGTTCGCGATCCAGCCGCTCGGCGTCTTCACCGAGATGCCGATGCCGTTGTCCTCGCACACGAACAGCACCGGCGCCGGCAGCTTCTGGTACGCCGTCCACGCCGCGGTGTTGAACGCGGTCTGTGCGGTGGCGTGGTTGCTGGAGGCGTCGCCGAACGAGCAGATCGTGATGCTGTCGTCGGGAATCGGCAGCTGGTGGCCGATGCGGCGCGCCTGCTCGATCGCCACGGCGGTGCCCAGCGCCTTGGGCAGGTGCGAGGCGATCGTCGAGGTCTGCGGCAGCACCCACAACGGCTTGCTGCCCCACACCTTGTGGCGGCCGCCGGAAGCCGGGTCGTCCTTGCTGGCGGCGAAGCTCAGCGCCGAATCCATCACCGGGTCCATGCCCGGGATCTTGCGGAAGCGCTCGGCCATGAAGCCGCCGGAGCGGTAGTGCAGGAACGCCGGATCGGTATGCCGGGCCAGCCGCGCCACCATCGCATTGCCCTCGTGGCCGCTGGAACCGATCGTGTAGAACACCTTGTTCTGCACGCGCAGCACGCGCGCCATCAGGTCGAGGTGGCGCGAGATCAGCTGCGATTCCAGCAGCTCGCGGAAACCGCGTGCATCCAGCGCACTGCCCGGCAACACGGCCTCGTCGTCGCGCGGCGCAGCGCACGCCTCACCTTGCCAGAGCTGCACGAACTCGATGAAGTTCTGGTCGACGACCTCGGCACGGTTGAAGCCTTTGTGGCGAGCGCTGATGGTGAACGGTAGGGACATGGCGGTTATCGGCAAGGTAGGGGGATGTTTTATGCAGGAGGTCAGGAGTGCATCGGGCTGTGGCCCGGCTGTGCCTGTACGCGATGGAGCCAGGCGCGGATGTTCGGGAACACGGACAGATCGAACCCGCCGTCGCCGGCGCAGTGGGTATACGCGTACAGCGCGATGTCGGCGATGCCATAGCTGTCGCCCACGAACCACTCGCGCCCGGCCAGGTGTTGCTCCATCACCGTCAGCACCTGCGCGCCTTTCTGCAGCAGCGCGGGCACCTCGGCCTGGCGTGGATGATCGACCGGCAGCCAGCCGCGGATGAAGCGCGCCACCGCGATGCACGGCTCGTGGCTGTACTGCTCGAAGAACAGCCACTGCAGCGTCTGCGCGCGCAGCCAGCGATCGTCCGGCAGCAACGGCGTACCTTCGGCGAGGTAACAGAGAATCGCGTCGGATTCGGCCAGCCGGCGGCCGTCGTCCAGCTCCAGCAGCGGCACCTTGCCGTTCGGGTTCTTCGCCAGGTAATCCGGCGTGCGTGTCTCGCCATGCGCGCTGTCCACGTCGACCCAGCGGTAGTCGCGACCCAACTGGTCCAGCAGCAGTTGCAGCTTGTAGCAGTTGCCGGAGGCACGCATGCCGTAGATCGTGATCATTGCCGTTCCTCGCTCAAGCGCCTCAACAGTGCCGCACGCTGCAGGTCCTTGGGGCGCCCGAAACTTTCCAGCACGCGGATCTGCTCAGCCGCCGCGGGAATCGGGACCGCGAGACCGCCTGCGTCCAGCGTGACCACCCGGTCGACCCGCACCGGTTCCCAGCCGCGCTCGCCGCAGAGTTCGAGGCCACCCATGACTTCCACCGGCAACCCGGGGAAACGGAAGCGGGCGAAACACGAGCGGAAGCGCTCTTCGCCGCGCGGCACATAGGTGTCATCGCGCCGTGCCTGCCAATGCCGGATCAGGGCCTCCGCATCGCGCACGCTGGTCAGCACATCGAGATCGGCCACCACCACCTCGGCGCCCGCCAGGCGTGCCGCGGCGCTGCCGATCACCATCCACGGATCGCGGCAGTGGCGGTGCAGCTCCGGCACCGCCGAGGCGAGTACCTCGCGCAATGCGGTCTCCGGAATGGCATGGACGCTCGCGTTCATGCTGGCGTGCGGCATCGGCGCCATTGCTCGCGGGTCTGGCCCCAGATTTCGATCGGATCGTCCTCGTACGGTGCGGGCAGCTTGCCCGGACCACGGCAGCTCGAACCGAGTCGCTGCGCCAGCGCCTGCGAAGCGTGGTTGTCGGGATGGATCGAATGGATCATCTCGCTCCAGCCCAACTGGTCGAAGGTCCAGTCGATCGCCGCAACACAGCCTTCCCGCGCATAGCCCTTGCCCCAGGCGCCGCGTGCCAGACCCCAGCCGATCTCGGTACCCGGCCACCCCTCGGGACGCCAGGGGCCGAGCCGGCCGATCCAGCGACCGCTGCTTCTCTCGATCACCGAGAACATCGAGAAGCCCTGGATCATCCAGGCGCCCGCGGAAGCCAAAAAGCTGCGCCAGGCCACCGCGCGCACCTGCCGGCCGCCGATGAACCGCGCGGCTTCGGCATCGGCCATCATCTCCGCATAGGCATCGAAATCCTCCGCCCGCGGCGGACGCAGGATCAGTCGATCGGTTTCGATGCGCAGCGAATCGAAGTCCATGCGCGCCACACTCCGCTCAGAATGCGTTGATGCCGGTCAGCTCGCGGCCGACAACCAGTTCGTGCACCGTCTCGGTGCCTTCATAGGTGATCACCGATTCCAGGTTCAGCGCATGCCGGATCGCACCGTGTTCGGTGGTGATGCCGGCGCCGCCGAGGATGTCGCGACACTGGCGCGCAATGTCGATCGCCATGCGGCAGTTGTTCCACTTCGCCAGCGAGACCTGGGTCGGCTGCATCTTGCCCGCATCCTTCAGCCGGCCGAGCTGCAGCGAGAGTAGCTGCGCGGTGGTGATGCGGCGGGCCATATCGGCCATCTTCAGCTGCACCGCCTGGTTGGAGGCGAGCGGGCGGCCGAACAGGATGCGCTCCTTCGTGTAGTCGAGCACTTCCTTGAGGCAGGCCTGCGCCGCGCCGATCGGCCCCCAGGTGATGCCGTAGCGCGCCTGGGTCAGGCAGCCCAGCGGGCCCTTCAGGCCCTTCACGTTCGGCAGCCGCGCGCTGTCCGGCACGCGCACGTTGTCGAAGAACAGCGCGCTGGTGACCGAAGCGCGCAGGCTCATCTTCTTGTGGATTTCCTGCGCCTTGAAGCCGGCCGTGTCGGTCGGCACCACGAAGCCCTGGATGCCGTCCTCGGTCTGCGCCCACACGATCGCGATGTGCGCGAGGTTGCCGTTGGTGATCCACATCTTGGCGCCGTTGATGACCCAGTCGCCGCCGTCCTTCTTCGCATGCGTCTTCATGTTGGCCGGATCGGAGCCGCCGTGCGGCTCGGTCAGGCCGAAGCAGCCGATCACCTCGCCGGCCGACATCTGCGGCAGGTAATGCTTCTTCTGCTCCTCGCTGCCGTAGGCGTAGATCGGGTACATGCACAGCGAGCTCTGCACCGAGGCGAAGCTGCGCAGGCCCGAGTCGCCGCGCTCCAGCTCCTGGCAGATCAGGCCGTAGCTCACGCCGTTCATGCCGGCGCCGCCATAGGTCTCGGGAATCGTGGCGCCGAGCAGGCCGAGCGCGGCGATCTCCGGGATCAGCTCCTTCGGGAAACGCGCCTGGTCGAAACAGTCGCCGATGATCGGCAGCACGCGCTCGTCGACGAAGCGGCCGACGGTGTCCTGCACCATGCGTTCCTCGTCGGTGAGCAGCGAACGGACATCGTACAGATCGAGCGGATTCAGACTGACAGCCATGGGAGCTCCGGAGGGGGGGGCGCGTAAAAACCGGTATTGTAGCGCGGCCCACGATGACCCTACGACTCCCGCCCCCACGCCACGTTCCCTGACGAAAACCCATGTTCAAAGGTGTACTGCTCGGTTTCGCGGCATTTGCCGCCTACGCCATCAGCGACGCGTTCGTGAAATCGCTGCGCGGCTCGCTGCCGGCCTACGAGGCGGTATTCTTCGGCGCCGTGCTGGGCCTGAGCGCCCTGCCCTTCATCCGCAAGCGCGACGACCGCTGGCGCGATGTGCTGGTCGCGCAGCGCCAGGGGCTGTGGCTGGTGCGCGCGCTCGCCAGTGCGGTGGGCAGCACGGCGGCGGTGGTCGCCTTCACCGCGCTGCCGATGGCCGAGGCGTTCGCGTTGATCTTCCTGCTGCCGATCTTCGTCACCATCCTGTCGGTGCTGGTGCTCGGGGAGCACGTGGGCTGGCGCCGCTGGTCGGCGGTGGTGGCCGGTTTCATCGGCGTGCTGGTGGTGCTGCGGCCGGGCTTCCGGGCGCTTGGCGTCGGCCATCTGGCGGCGATCGTCTGCGGCCTTTCCGGCGCCGTCTCGATGATCGCCCTGCGCCTGTCCGGCTCGCACGAAAAGCGCGTCACCCTGTACGGCGCCGGCGTGGTCGGCTCGATCCTGCTCACCGGCGTGCTGATGCTGCCGGCCTTCGTCTGGCCGTCCCTGCACCAATGGCTGCTCCTGCTCGGCTACGGCCTGCTGGCCGCGCTCGCCTCGGTGCTGCTGATGCTGGCCACCCAGAAGGCGCCCGCCAACCACGTCGCGCCCACCCAGTACAGTCAGATGCTGTGGGCCGTCCTGCTCGGCTACGTGCTGTTCCACGACCGCCTGGACTGGCCGATGGCGATCGGCATCGCGATCATCCTCGGCGCCGGCCTGTTCACCTTCGTGCGCGAGGAGCAGGTCACGCAATGGTGGAAACGCATGCGCATGCTCTGACGGCAAGCCGGCACGACCCGGCCGGCGCGATCCGCTGCCACAACGGGACACGCGCATGTTTCGCCGCCCGCCGAAACATGTGCCGGCGGACCAGGCCCATCATGGCTGCATCGCCCACCCACGAAGGCAGCAGGCATGTCGGCATTACTGGCACTCGGACTGGTCTCCGCCCTTTCCGCAAGCACCATCCACCTGCCCGTCGCGCACGACCCCGGGCAGCAGCTCGCGCTGCACTGCGTGACTCCGGCGCAGGCGAACGGCCAAGGTGTGCTGTTCGTGCACGGCGCCAGCTTCCCGACCATGCTGGCGTTCGGTTTCGAATTCGCGCCGGGGGATTCATGGATGGACTTCATGGCGCGGCAGGGTTTTCTCGCCTGTGGCCTGGACTTCGTCGGCTTTGGCGCATCCAGCCGCCCGGTGGCCATGACACACGCGGCCGCAGACGCCGCACCGGTGACCCGCGCCGCGGAAGCCGCGCGGGAAATCGCCTTGGCCATCGACTACCTGCGCAAGACGCGCGGGATGGGCCGCGTCCACTTGGTCGCGCATTCCTGGGGCACCGTTCCGGCCGCCACGTTCGCCGCGAAACATTCCGGCGCGCTGGCCTCGCTCACCCTGTTCGGCCCGGTCGTGCCGAAGCCGGGCGAGCCGGCCGACCCCGTGCACGAAGCGTGGTGGACGATCAGTGCCGAGGCACGCTATCAACAACTGCGCTTCAAGCATGTCCTGCCGCCGGAACTGACCCTGCTGGAACCGGCCGTCGCGCGACGCTGGGCCAGCGAATTCGACGCGTCGGCGCCGCACGTGACAGGCGACCCGCCGGGCGAGCTGCGCATTCCCGCCGGCCCCGCGGCGGACATCGACGCCGTGGCATCCGGCGGAAGCTATCCGTACGACCCGGCGGCCGTCAGGGTTCCGGTCTTCGTGGTGTACGGCGACTACGACACGGTGACGGACGACGCGGGCGCCACGGCGTTCCTGGCGAAGTTCAGCGCCAGCCCGCTCACGTGGCGCATGCGCATCGGCCACGGCAGCCACGTGATGCACCTGGAGCGCAACCGCCACTCCCTGTACCGGAGCGTGGACGCATTTATCCACGCGGCGCAGGACATGCAGCCATGATTGCGGTGATCTTCGAACTCGTGCCAGCCGAAGGACGCGGCCAGGACTACCTGGACATCGCCGCCGACCTGCGCCCGCTGCTCGATGGCATCGACGGTTTCCTCTCGATCGAGCGCTTCCGGAGCCTCTCGACCCCGGGGAAAATCCTCTCGCTGTCGTTCTGGCGCGACGAGGAAGCGGTGGCGAGCTGGCGCCGGACCGAAGCGCACCGCATCGCCCAGGGCCAGGGCCGCGCCGGCATCTTCAGCGACTATCGGCTGCGCGTGGCCTGCGTCGACCGCGACTACGGCATGCGTGAGCGCGAACAGGCACCCGCGGACAGCCGCGCGTTCCACGCCTGAAGCCGCCGTCAGCGTCGACGCGCATGCGCCAGTTCGCGCAGGCGCGTGGCGCAGCGCGCGAGCTCGGTGCGCAACGCCGCCGGCGCGTGTATCTCGAAGCCGAACGGCAGGCCGGCGAGCTGGCGCGCGAACCAAGCCAGATCGTCGGCGCCGGTGCGCAGCAGGACGCCGCCGGGCACCGGTTCGAGCAGGCCGAACGCCAACGAGAACGCCTTGCGCGCCGTCGGCAGATCCGCGTGCAGCAGCACCTCGATCGCGTGGGCGTGCGGTATCGTGGCGATGCTCCGCTGCAGCTGGTCCAGTGCGTCGAAACCGGACGGCCGACGGAACGGTCGATCGAGCAGGCGCACCTCGCCGACCCGGTCCAGCCGGAACGAACGCAGGCCGTGGCGCAAGTGGCACATGCCCACCGCGTACCAGGCGCCCGCCCGCCAGGCCAGGCCGTACGGGTCGAACTCGCGCTCGGTGTGGGCGCCCGCGGCGGAGTCGTAGCCCATGGACACGCGCCGCTGCGCCTGCGCCGCACCGGTCAACGTGATCAACGCGGCATTGCTGCCGGGCGTGCCCGAAGCCGGCAGCAAATCGACCTTGACCGTATCGGCGATCGCGCGCACGTGGCGCTTCAGGCCATCGGGCATGACCCGCGCCAGTTTCGCCTGCACGCTTTCCACCGCCGGCGCCGCCTCGGCCAGGCCCAGTCCGCGCGCCGCCACCATGCCCACCGACAGCGCCACCGCCTCGTCGTTGGTGAACATCATCGGCGGCAGCCTGAAGCCGGCGACCAGCATGTAGGCACCGTGGCGGCCGCGCTCGGTGGTGAGCGGGATGCCGAGGTCCTCCAGCATCACGATGTAGCGCCGCAGCGTGCGCACGTCGACGCCGACCCGGCGCGCCAGTTCGGGGCCGCTCATGCGGCCGTGGCTCTGCAGCAGGTCCAGCACCGCCAGCACGCGGGTGGTGGGTTTCGCCATGGCGGCCATGGTAGCGAAAAATCAGGGCGAAATTTGCCCTGTATAGGTTTTAGCGTAGGCCCCGCGCCACCCGGCGCCCAGGCCAGGGATACCCATGAACCACTTCAAACGACTGTTACCCGGCATCGTCGCGGGCATCGCGCTCGCTGCAGTCATGTCGGCACACGGCAGACCCACGAACGAGGCCCCCATGATGGAAAGCGTGCAGCACCTCAAGGACTACCAGGTCGTCGAATTCCGCCGCTACGTCACGGCCGGCGGCGAGCTGGCGCACTTCGTCAAATACTTCGACGCGTATTTCCCGGAAGCCTTCGAACAACTCGGCGCGATGGTGTTCGGCCAGTTCACCGAGCGCGGTCGCCCCAACCGCTTCACCTGGCTGCGCGGCTTCCACGACATCAATGCGCGCCCGATCGTCAACGCGGCGTTCTATTACGGGCCGCTGTGGAAGGAACACCGGATCAAGGTCAACGCGATCCTGCCGGACAGCGACAACGTGATGCTGCTGCGCCCGCTGCATCCGGAACACGGCATCAGCGTGCTGCCGGCGGTGGACCCGGTGACCGAGGAACGCGGCGCGCAGGGCATCGTGGTCGCGCAGATCTTCGCGGTGAAGAAAGGCAGCGAGGAGGACTTCGCGAAACAGGCCGAGGCCGCGTTCGACGCCTACCGCATCGAGGGCGTGCACCCGGCCGGCGTGCTGGTGTCGCTGGATGTGCCGAACAACTTCCCGCAGTTGCCGATCCGCACCGACGGACCGTTCCTGGTCTGGCTGGGCGTGGTCAGGGACGAGGCCACGCTGGACCGCCGGCTCGCGCCGATCCTGGCGTCCGCCGAACGATCGCTGGTGACGGGTGGCCTCCTGCGCGGTGCGCCAGAGCGCGTGGTGATGGACCCGACTCCGCGCTCGCGCCTGCGCTGGCTTGCCGGTGCGGGCGCCGGGGTTTCACCATGAACCACGTCGAGCAACTGTGGCTGTTCTTCGCGCTGGTCTTCGGCATCGTGGTGCTGCCCGGCCTGGACATGGCCTTCGTGCTGGGCAGCACGCTGGCCGGGGGACGCCGCCGCGGCTTCGCCGCGCTGGCCGGCATCGTCGCCGGCGGCGTATGCCATGTCGTGATGACCGCGCTGGGCATCAGCGTGCTGCTGAAGTGGATCCCCGGCGCATTCAACGCGCTGCTGCTGGCCGGCGCGCTGTACATCGCCTGGATCGGCCTCTCGCTGATGCGCAGCGACGCTGCGCCGGCGATGCGGCCGGATGCCCCACGGCGCTCGCACGCGGCGACGTTCCGCCAGGGCATGCTGACCTGCCTGCTCAACCCCAAGGCCTGTCTGTTCATGCTGGCCATCTTTCCGCAGTTCCTGCGCCCGGAGTACGGCCCGATCGCGGCGCAGGCGCTGGTCCTGTGGCTGATCATCGCGCTCAACCAGTTATGCGTTTACGGCGGGCTGGCCTTGATGGCCGACCGCGCCCGCGCATGGCTGCAAGGCAAGCCGGAAGCCGGGATGCTGGCGACCCGTTGCGTGGGCGCCTTGCTGATCGCGGCAGCCATGTTCACCGGCGTCGAGGGATGGCGCGGGGCGTAGCCCTGTGCTCCATTCCCTGCCGGCACCGCGCTCAGCGGTTGCTGACCCCGTGCGGCACGTGCCCGGTCGCCACGTGCTTGCGCGCGGACTCCACGTTCGCCGGTGAATCGTCGAAGAAAATGTCCGCGCCGAACGCGTCGAGGAACGGCCCCTTGTCGCGGCCGCCGAGGAACAGCGCCTCGTCGATGCGCACGCCCCACTTGCGCAGGGTGAGGATCACCCGCTTGTGCGCGGGCGCGGAACGGGCGGTAACCAGGGCGGTGCGGATCGGCGAATCCTCGGCGGGGAACGCGGTCTGCAGGTGATGCAGCGCGGTGAGGAAGCCGCGGAACGGACCGACCGACAACGGCTCGGCGGCGTGCTCGGTCTCGCTGCGATGGAAGGCTTCCAGGCCTTCCTCGCGCGACACGCGTTCGCCCTCGTCGCCGAAGATCACCGCGTCGCCGTCGAACGCGATGCGCAACTGCTCGCCGGCGCGCGGTGGCGCGGTGCTGGGCAGGATGGTCGCCGCGGCCACGCCGGCGGCGAGCGCGCGGCCGACGTCCTCGGCGTTGGCCGAGAGGAACAGGTCGGCCTTGAACGGCGCGATGTAGTCGGAAGTCGGCGCGCCGCTGGTGAACGCGGCGCGGCTGATCTCCAGGCCGTAGTGCTGGATCGCGTTGAAGATGCGCAGGCCGGTGTCGCCGGAGTTGCGCGACAGCAGGATCACCTCGACCGGTGGCACGTCGCCGGCCAGCTTGTTCAGCCCCAGCAGCTTCTGCACCAGCGGGAAGGCCACGCCGGGCTGCAGGATTTCATCCTCGTGCTCGATCTGGAACGAGCGGTAGGCGTCGAGGCCTTCGCGTTCGAACAGCGCATGGCTGTCGCCGAGGTCGAACAACGCGCGCGAGGAAATCGCGACCACCAGCCGGTTGTCGCCGACGGCGGCGGGATCATGGACATCGGGAGACGAAACGGGCGTGTTCACGGGACAGGACGGAAGTTGATCGACCAAAGGTCGTTGCCGGTCAATCTAGCACGCAGCCTGACTCATTCCGCCGCGAACTGCTCGTCGAGGATGCGCTGCTCCAGGTTGTGCTCGGGATCGAACAACAGCCGCACGCCCTGCCCGCCGGACTGGCGGATCGCCACCGTGCGCACGTCGCGCACTTCGTGGAAATCGGCGGTGGCGCTGACCGGGCGCTTGCCGGGGTCGAGCACGCGCAGGATCACTTCGGTGCGGTGTGGCAGGATCGCGCCGCGCCAGCGGCGTGGGCGGAACGGACTGATCGGGGTGAGCGCCAGCACGTTCGCATCCAGCGGCAGGATCGGGCCGTGCGCGGACAGGTTGTAGGCGGTGGAACCGGCCGGGGTGGCCACCATGATGCCGTCGCAGGTCAGGTTCGGCAGCTTCACGGTGCCGTTGAGTTGCACCTCCAGGTGCGCGGCCTGGTTGCTCTGGCGCAGCAGCGAGACTTCGTTGAACGCCAGCGCCGTGTGCTCGTTGCCGGCCGCATCGGTGACCTCCATCTGCAGCGGGAACAGCGACGCCGTGTGCGCACGCGCGATCCGCTCCGGCAGGCCGTCGAGCCTGTGCTTGTTCATCAGGAAGCCGACCCGGCCCAGCTTCATGCCGTAGACCGGCACTTCCAGCGCGCGATACGCATGCAGGGTGCGCAGCATGAAGCCGTCGCCGCCCAGCGCCACGATCAGCTCGGCCTGCTCCGGCGGCACGTCGCCATAGCGCTCCGCCAGCTTGCGCCGCGCCTGCTGGGCGACGCTGATGTCACTGGCGACGAAGGCAAAGCGCATGCGCGGGAATCCGTTGCGGAGGTCAGCCGAGCTTACCGTAGGAGCCGGCTCGCGGGCGATGCCGCAAAGCGGAACGCCCGGGCGACCTTGCGGGCACCGGGCGTTCCGTACCGCATTGCAGCGGGAGGTTCCTCAGCCCACCGGCACCTGTGCCAGCTGCGCCAGGCGACGAACCGCGACCGAGGCGATCGGATAGTCCGCGTTCTGGGTGAGGATTTCCGCCAGCATGCCGCGAGTGTATTGCAGCGTGGCGTCGTCGCGCTGCAGCCACGCCTGTACCGGCGAAACATCCTTGCTGCCGCCGCCGAGGTTCAACACCTGCAGCGACAGCGCCCGGTGCTGGTGGTTGAGTTCATCCAGCAGCGAACCGCGAGCCTGCGCGTGCCAGTGGCCTTCCACCGGCAGCGCCTCGATCTGGTCGCGCAGCCACTCCAGGTCCAGCGCCTCGCCCAGTTCGTAGAACACGCCGGCCACCTTCTCGATCGGCTGGCCGCTCTGCTGGCTCACCTCAACCATGTCCAGCGCCGCGCGCAGCTCCGGCATGCGGGCCATCCGCAGCGCCAGTTCCGCCGGCAGGCCCAGGCCTTCCCACTTTTCCTGGCTGGAGGAGAAATCGCCCTTGCCGGTCGGCGTCAGCACGCCCGGCAACGCCTTGCGCAAGGCCGACACGCCGGCCTGGTAACGCTCGACGTTGGCGGCGATGTCCAGCGAACCACCCGGGCGGTTCAGCAGCCAGCGGGTCATGTGGCGCAGCAGCGACCAGATCTGCTTGATCGCGTCGATCTGGGTGTTCTCGGCGACCTTGGCGTCCAGCGCCTCGATCTCCGCCCACAGCTCGCGCGCTTCGAGGATCTCGCGTGCCGCGGTATAGGCCTTGGCGATCGCCGCCGGACCCTGCCCGGTGTCTTCCTGCATGCGCATCATGAAGGTGGCGCCCATGCGATTGATCGTCGAGTTGGTCACCGCGGTGGCGATGATCTCGCGCTTCAGCCGGTGGCGCTGCATGTGCGCGGCGTACTTCTCGTGCAGCGGCGTCGGGAAGTAGCGCACCAGTTCCTTCGACAGGTACGGGTCTTCCGGCACGTCCGAGTCCAGCAATTGCTGGAACAGGCGCATCTTGTCGTACGACAGCAGCACCGCCAGCTCCGGCCGGGTCAGACCCAGCCCGCGGCTCTTGCGCTCGGCCAGCTCGGCTTCGCTGGGCAGGTTCTCGACCTGGCGATCGAGCGTACCCTCGGCCTCCAGCGTGCGGATGAAGTGCGCCATCGAACCGATGCGATGCACCGACTGGTGCTCCATCAGGGTGATCGCCTGGTTCTGCCGGTAGTTGTCCCACAGCACCAGCTGACCCACTTCGTCGGTCATCGCGGCGAGCTGCACGTTGCGCGCATCGAAACCCAGCTCGCCACGCTGCACGGCGTCGTTCAGCAGGATCTTGATGTTCACCTCGTGGTCGGAGGTGTCCACGCCGGCAGAGTTGTCGATGAAGTCGGTATTCAGCAGCACACCCTTCTGCGCCGCCTCGATACGGCCTTTCTGGGTCATGCCCAGGTTGCCGCCCTCGCCGATGATCTTCGCGCGGACGTCGGCGCCGTTGATGCGCAGCCCGTTGTTGGCGCGATCGCTCACCTCGGCATGCGTTTCACCGGACGACTTGATGTAGGTACCGATGCCGCCGTTCCACAGCAGGTCGACCGGCGCCTTCAGGATCGCACTGAGCAGGTCGGTCGGCGCCAGGTGCTCGACGTCGGGCTTGAGCCCCAGCGCCACGCGTACTTCCGGCGAGATCGGGATCGACTTGGCGCTGCGCGGATAGACGCCGCCGCCGGCGGAGATCAGCGACTTGTCGTAGTCGTCCCAGCTCGAACGCGGCACCTTGAACAGGCGCTGGCGCTCGACGAACGTGCGCGCCGCGTCGGGATTGGGGTCGAGGAACACGTGGCGATGGTCGAACGCGGCCACCAGCCGGATGTGCTCGGACAGCAGCATGCCGTTGCCGAAGACGTCGCCGGACATGTCGCCGATGCCCACGCAGGTGAAGTCCTGGCTCTGGCAGTCGCGGCCCAGCGCGCGGAAGTGGCGCTTGACCGATTCCCACGCACCCTTGGCGGTGATGCCCATGCCCTTGTGGTCGTAGCCGTGCGAGCCGCCGGAGGCAAACGCATCGCCGAGCCAGTAGTTGTGCTCGATCGAGATCGCGTTGGCGATGTCGGAGAACGTGGCGGTGCCCTTGTCGGCTGCCACCACCAGGTAGGGGTCGTCCGCGTCGTGGCGCACCACGTCGTGCGGGTTCACCACCTTGCCGTCGACCAGGTTGTCGGTGATGTCGAGCAGGCCGTTGATGAACAGGCGGTAGCAGGCGATGCCCTCGGCCAGCTGCGCGTCACGGTCGCCGCCGGCGGGAGCCTTCTTGACGAAGAAGCCGCCCTTGGAACCGACCGGCACGATGACCGTGTTCTTGACCATCTGCGCCTTGACCAGGCCGAGCACCTCGGTGCGGAAATCCTCGCGCCGGTCGGACCAGCGCAGGCCGCCGCGCGCCACCGCGCCGAAGCGCAGGTGGATGCCCTCGACGCGCGGGGCGCACACCCAGATCTCGCGGTACGGCACCGGCTTGGGCAGGTCGGGCAGCATGTGCGAGTCGAACTTGTAGCTGATGTAATCGCGGTACGCGCCGCCCCACTGCTGGAAGAAGCTGGTACGCAAGGTGGCGCGGATCAGCTTCACGAAGCTGCGCAGGATGCGGTCCTCGTCGAGACTGGCCACGTTCTCCAGCAGGATCCCGATCGCGTGTTCGACAGCCTGGATCTGCTCGTCGCGCGGCTTCGCCAGCATGGCACCGAGGCCGTCGATCAACGCGGGCTGCGCGGCCTGCACGTTGGCCGGAATCAGCGCGTGCATCTCGGTGGCCAGGGTGGCGCCCGCGGCCTTCAGCTCGTCGGCGGAAAGCGCCTCGCGGCGCGGATCGAACTTGGCCAGGAACAATTCCACCAGCAGGCCGGCGATTGCCGGATAGCGGTTGAGGGTTTCCTCCATGTACGACTGCGAGAAGGTCGCGCCGGTCTGCAGCAGGTACTTGCAGTAGCCGCGCAGCATCGCCACCTGGCGCCAGCTCAGCTTGGCGCCCAGCACCAGCCGGTTGAAGCCGTCGTTCTCGGCGTTGCCACGCCAGATCTTCTCGAACGCATCCTCGAACAGCGCACCAACCTGCTCCACGCTGAAGGTGAGCTTGCCGACCGGCTGCACCTCGAAATCCTGGATCGACAGCGGCGCATCGCCGGAGATGTCGTAGACATGCTCGGTGAGCACGCGCAGGCCGAGATTCTCCAGCTGCGGCAGCACCTCGGACAGCGCGATGTCGCCGCCCGAACGGTAGACCTTGAAACGCAGCGTCTCCGGCTCCTTCGGCGGGTGGTAGAACGACATCCGCAACGCGTTGTCGCCGGCCAGCTGCGACAGCTGGTGGACGTCCTCGGCGGCCACCGCCGGGTTCACGTCCTCGACGTAGCCGGCCGGCAGCGAACGCGCGTAGCGGTTGGCCAGCACCACGCCTTCATGTTCGCCGCGCAGCTGCACCAGCGCATCGCGCACCTCGTCGTGCCAGTTGCGCACGATGCCGGCGACGCCCCGCTCCAGTTCGGCGAGGTCGTACACGGGCTGGTCGCCGATCTTCGGCCGCAGCACGATGGTCAGCCGCGCCAGCGCGGCCTCGCCCATCTGCACCGAGGAATCGCTCTGCTCGACGTGCAGCGCCGAACCCAGCAACGCCTCGATGCGTTCGCGCACCGAGGTGTTGAAACGGTCGCGCGGCACGAACACCATGCAGGTGAAGAAGCGGCCGTAACGGTCGCGGCGAATGAACAGTCGCGTGCGTGCGCGCTGGCGCAACTCGAGGATGCCCATCGCGGTGGCGAACAGCTCGTCCTCGGTACTCTGGAACAGTTCCTCCCGCGGCAAGGTTTCCAGGATGTGCCGCAGCGACTTGCCGGAATACGAATCGCGCTTCAGGCCCGAGCGCGCCAGCACGGTCTCCACCTTGTGCCGCATCAGCGGCACGTCCTGCGGACGGGCCATGTAGGCGTTGGAGGAGAACAGGCCGAGGAAACGCTGCTCCGCCACGGCACGGCCGTCGGCGCCGAACTGCAGCACGCCGATGTAATCCATGTAGCCGGTGCGGTGCACGTGCGAACGCGCGTTGGTCTTGGTCAGGATGATCGCATCGGTGGCGCCGGATTGCGGCAGCTCGCTGGCGGCCAGCGTGCGCAGCGAGCGCGGCGCCATCGAGCGCTCGTTGCTGCGCAGGATGCCCAGGCCGGACGACTCGATCGCACGCAATACGCGATCGCCGTCGGCATCGGCGACTTCGTATTCACGATAGCCGAGGAAGGTGAAGTTGTCGGCGGCGATCCAGCGCATGAACTCGCTGGCCTCCTGCACCGAGGCGGCATCCAGCGGCAGCTTGCGCTGCGGCAGTTCGTTGGCGACCGCCAGCGCCTTGTCGCGCATCGCCGACCAGTCGCTCACTGCCGCGCGCACGTCGTCCAGCGCTGCCTCGACATGCGCCTCCAGCTGCGCCTGCTCGGCAGTATCGGCGAGCCGGTCGATCTCGAAATGCATCAGGGATTCGGCGTTGCCGGCGTCGCCGCCGAGGCTCAGCAGCTTGCCGGAAGCGTCGCGCGCCACCTTCAGCACCGGGTGGATCACCGCATGGATCTGCAGCTTCGCCGAGACGATCATGCTAACCGTGTCGACCAGGAACGGCATGTCATCGGTGACGATCTGCAGCAGGCTGCGCCCGGCCTGCACATCCGCCGGGCTGAGCACGCGCACGCTGGCGCAACCGGCGCGGCGCTGCTGCATGAACTCCAGCAGGCTGCCGACCAGCGCCGCCCACTGCACCGGTGTGTGCAGATGCGCGTCGCCGCCCCCGATACGTGCAAAGAAAGCTTCGCAGAAAACCTGCGCCTCGTTCAGGCGCTCGGGCGAAAAACCGCCCTTTTTCAGCTCTGCAAACACTACTGACGGAAGGGAAGGGTCGTTCGCCGCAAGAGTCGCATTCATGGCATCTTCTGGTTAGTGGAGACGATGGTCGGGAAGGCAGGTAAAAAGCCTTGAAAGGATACGCTGCGCGGCAGGGCGAATCCAGCCGCGTAGCTTGCCAAAACCATGCCCGTGCGCATGTTCCGGCTTGTCGCGCCGAGTCCCGCGCAAGACGCGCGGATCGCTCCTCGACACGCAACGCACCGCGAGACACCCCGGGGCACGCAACCTCCGCGACGCATGCCGGACGAACCTCTGCCGCTCGCCCCGCAACCGAGGTGCCCAGATCATCGCCCCGCTTGTCAATGACTGGATTCACGACAGCCATAAAATGTAAACTGGCCAGTATAGTCTGGCAGCGAACCGCTTGGCATCGCGCCTCGCCGAACGGCGACGCGATTCGAGCAGCGGTCATTCGCGGCCAGGCCAACCTATGACACAAGACATACGGAGCGCGATGCAGTATCCCGTCCACGGCAATCTGCAGCGAACCCCGGCAAGCCCCCCATCCCCGTTCAAGCAAGTCCTGGAGCTCCCATGAAGCCTTCATCACCGAGCATGACCTTGTTGTGCCTGAGCCTGCTGGCGCTGGCCGCCTGCGGCAAGGGCAAGGAACAAGGCCCGCCGCAGATGCCGCCACCGGAAGTCGGCGTGATCCGGACACAACCGCAAAGCTCACCGCTGACCAAGGACCTGGTGGGTCGCCTGTCGCCTTACCGCAGCGCCGACGTACGCGCCCGCGTGGCCGGCGTGCTGCTCAAGCGCACCTATACCGAAGGCACCGACGTCAAGCAGGGCCAGTTGCTGTTCCAGATCGATCCGGCCCCGTTGAAGGCCGCGCTGGACGCCGCCGAGGCTTCGCTGGCGCAGGCCCAGGCCACGTACACCAACACCAAGGTCAACGCGCAGCGCGCACGCGAGCTGGCGCCGAAGGGCTACATCTCCAAATCCGACCTGGACAACGCGCAGGCCAGCGAGCGCAGCGCAGCCGCCGCCGTGCAGGCGGCGCGCGCCAACGTGCAGACCGCGCGCATCAGCCTCGGCTATGCCAGTGTGACCTCGCCGATCGAGGGCCGCGCCGGCCAGCAGCAGGTGACCGAAGGTGCGCTGGTCGGCAACGGCGGCGACGCCACCCTGCTTACCACGGTCGACCAGATCGACCCGCTCTATGTGAACTTCACCATGAGCGTGGCCGACATGGAGCAGATGCGCCGCGCGCAGAGCAACGGCAACGTCACCCTGGCCGAACCGAACAAGGCCAGCGTGCAGATCGCCCTGCCCGACGGCAGCGCCTATACCGAAGCGGGCACGCTCGACTTCTCCTCCACCACGGTCGACCCCGCCACCGGTGCGGTGAACCTGCGCGCGCAGATTCCCAATCCGAAGCACAACCTGCTGCCGGGCATGTACGTGACGCTGAAAGCGCAGCTGGGCGAACAGCACAAGGTGTTCCTGGTGCCGCAGGAAGCCGTGCTGCGCGACACGGTGGGCGCCTATGTGTTCACCGTGGGCAAGGACGGCAAGGTCGCGCGCCGCGACGTCACCACCAGCGCCGCGAGCGGCGGCAACTGGGTGGTCACCGCCGGCCTCGCCGCGGGCGAGCAGGTGATCGTTTCGGGCGTGCAGAACGTGAAGGAAGGCGCACCGGCCAAGGCCTCGCCATGGCAACCCAGCACCGCGGGCAGCCGCGGCCCCGCCGCGGCCGCCAGCGCGCCGGCGCGCGGCAAGTAAGGGAGTCCGGACATGCCGAGTTTCTTCATCGACCGCCCGATCTTCGCCTGGGTGGTCGCCATCCTGATTTCCCTGGGTGGCGTCCTGGCGATCCTCAACCTGGGCGTGGAATCGTATCCGTCGATCGCGCCGCCGCAGGTCGTGGTCAACGCCACCTATCCCGGCGCCAGCGCCGACACCACCGAGAAAACGGTCACCCAGGTGATCGAGCAGCAGCTCACCGGCATCGACCACCTGCTGTACTTCAGCTCGTCGTCCAGCGCCAGCGGCCGTGCCAGCATCACGCTGACGTTCGAGAGCGGCACCGACCCGGACATCGCCCAGGTGCAGGTGCAGAACAAGGTGGCGTTGGCCACGCCGCGCCTGCCTTCCGAAGTGACCCAGCAGGGCGTGGTGGTGGCCAAGGCCAATGCCGGCTTCCTGATGGTGGTGGCGCTGCAGTCGGACAACCCGAGCATCGATCGCAACCGCCTCAACGACATCGTCGGTTCGCGCGTGCTCGACCAGATCTCGCGCGTGCCCGGCGTCGGCAGCACCCAGCAGTTCGGCTCCGAATACGCCATGCGCATCTGGCTGAACCCCGACAAGCTGCAGGGCTACGGCCTGTCGTCTTCGCAGGTGCTGGCGGCGATCCAGGCGCAGAACGTGCAGTTCGCCGCCGGCTCGATCGGCTCCGACCCGGCGCTGCCCGGCCAGGGCTTCACCGCCACCGTCTCGACTGAAGGCCGCTTCACCACGCCCGAGCAGTTCGCCGGCATCATCCTGCGCGCGAACCCCGACGGCACCACGGTCACCCTCGGTGACGTGGCTAGGATCAGCTTCGGCCCCGGCAGCTACGGCTTCGACACCACCTGGAACGGCAAGCCGATCGGCGCCTTCGCGATCCAGCTGCTGCCCGGCGCCAACGCGCTGAACGTGGCCACCGCCGTGCGCGGCAAGATGGACGAGATCGCACCCAGCTTCCCGCAGGGCGTGAGCTGGTTCAGCCCGTACGACAGCACCACGTTCGTGAACATCTCGATCAACGAGGTGGTGCACACCCTGGTCGAGGCGATCATCCTGGTGTTCCTGGTGATGCTGCTGTTCCTGCAGAACATCCGCGCTACCATCATTCCCACCCTGGTGATCCCGGTGGCCCTGCTGGGCACCTTCCTCGGCATGCTGCCGCTCGGCTTCACCATCAACCAGCTGACCCTGTTCGGCATGGTGCTGGCCATCGGCATCGTGGTCGACGACGCGATCGTGGTGATCGAGAACGTCGAGCGCATCATGACCGAGGAGGGGCTGTCGCCGAAGGATGCCACGCGCAAGGCGATGGGCCAGATCACCGGCGCGATCGTGGCGATCACCGTGGTGCTGGCGGCGGTATTCATCCCCTCGGCGCTGCAGCCGGGCGCCTCGGGCATCATCTACAAGCAGTTCGCGCTGACCATCGCGGTGTCGATGGGGTTCTCCGCGCTCCTCGCGCTGTCGTTCACGCCGGCGCTATGCGCCAGCTTCCTGCAACCGGAGCACCACAAGAAGAAGAACGTCGTATTCCGCAAGTTCAACGAGTTCTTCACCTGGACCACGCACACCTACACCGGCCACATCGGCGGTGCGGTGCGCCATGCGCCGCGCTGGATGCTGGCCTTCGTATTGATCGCGGTGCTCGGCGGCTTCCTGTACACCCGTCTGCCCGGCAGCTTCCTGCCGGAAGAGGACCAGGGCTACGCGCTGTCCGTGATCCAGCTGCCACCGGGCGCCAGCAAGCAGCGCACCAGCGAGGTGATGGCGCAGATGCGCGCCATCCTCGACAAGGACTCCGCCGTGGAAGGCGTACTCCAGGTGACCGGCTTCAGCTTCATCGGCTCCGGCGAGAACGCCGGCATGGCCTTCATCAAGCTCAAGGACTGGGACAAGCGCGATGTCACCGCCGCCGAGTTCATCCAGCGCGCGAACATGGAACTGCACGGCATCCGCGACGCGCGCATCTTCGTGGCGAACATTCCCACGGTGCAGGGCCTGGGCCAGTTCGGCGGCTTCGACATGTATCTGCAGGATCGCAGCGGCGCCGGGCGCGAAGCGCTCACCCAGGCGCGCAACACGCTGCTGGGCAAGGCGGCCCAGAACAGCGGGCTGACCGGCGTGCGTCCCAACGCGCTGGAGGATTCCCCGCAGCTGCACCTGGACGTGGACCGCGTACAGGCGCAGTCGATGGGCCTGTCGGTGGGTGACATCTACAACGCGATCGGCCTGATGCTGGCGCCGGTGTACGTGAACGACTTCACCTACGGCGGCCGCGTGAAGCGCGTGATCATGCAGGCCGACGCGCCCTACCGCATGAGCCCGGATGCGCTGCAGCACTTCTTCACCCCCAGCACGCAGACCACCGCCGCCGGCACGCCGTCAATGATCCCGCTGTCCAATGTGGTGCACGCGAAGTGGGAGGTGGGCTCGCCCTCGCTGACCCGCTACAACGGCTACGCGGCGGTGGAGATCGTCGGCTCGCCGGCGCCGGGGCATGCTTCGGGCGAGGCGATGAACGAGATGGAGAAGCTCGTCACCAACGACCTGCCCAAGGGCTTCGGCTTCGACTGGACCGGCCAGTCGTACCAGGAGATCCTCTCCGGCAACGCCGCCACGCTGCTGATGGTGCTGTCGATCGTGATCGTGTTCCTGGCGCTGGCCGCGCTGTATGAAAGCTGGTCGATCCCGGTCTCGGTGCTGCTGGTGGTGCCGCTGGGCATGCTCGGCGCGGTGGTGTTCACCCTGTTGCGCGGCCTGCCCGACGACATCTACTTCAAGATCGGCCTGATCACGGTGATCGGCCTGGCGGCGAAGAACGCGATCCTGATCGTGGAGTTCGCGGTGGAGCAGCAGGCGCACGGACAGACGCTGCGCGCCGGCGTGATCGAGGCGGCGCGACTGCGACTGCGGCCGATCCTGATGACCTCGCTGGCGTTCATCCTGGGCGTGCTCCCGCTGTTCATCTCCAGCGGCGCCGGCGCCAACGCGCGCCACGCGATCGGCACCGGCGTGATCGGTGGCATGATCTTCGCCACCTTCCTCGGCGTGCTGCTGATCCCGGTGTTCTACGTGGTGGTGCGCCGCCTGCTCGGCGACAAGCTGGACGGCGATACGCCAGCGCCACCGGCGACGAGCCACGGCGGCATGCAGTCGTTCGATTCGGATCCGCGCCGCGGCGCGTGATCCATCCGAAGCAGAAAACGAAGAGCCCGGCAGTGCCCCTGCCGGGCTCTTCGTTTCAAGCGTAACGAATGCAGAAGATCGCTGGCGGGACGGCCTCTTGCGCTACCGTCAACGCAGGCCGGTTTCCGCGCGCGCGATCACCAACCGCTGGATCTCGCTGGTGCCTTCGTAGATCTCGGTGATCTTGGCGTCGCGGTTGAGCGCTCCAGCGGACACCGCCAAAGGCGGTGTGCTGGAACGCGGCACGACTCAGCGCAGACCCGTCTCCGCCCGCGCGATCACCAACCGCTGGATCTCGCTGGTGCCCTCGTAGATCTCGGTGATCTTGGCGTCGCGGAAGTAGCGCTCCAGCGGCATCTCCTTCGAGTAGCCCATGCCGCCGTGGATCTGCACGGCCTGGTGGCTGATCCACATCGCCGCCTCGGAGGCGGTGAGCTTGGCCACCGCCGCCTCGGTACCGAAGCGCCCGCCGTTCTTCTCGGTCTCGCCCTTGGTCCAGGCCGCACGCAGGGTCAGCAGGGTCGCTGCATCGAGCTTGCACTTCATGTCGGCGATCTTCGACTGGGTCATCTGGAACGTGCCGATCGGCTGGCCGAACGCCTTGCGGTCGCGCGACCACTGCAGCGTGGCCTCATACGCGGCGCGGGCGATGCCTACCGCCTGCGAGGCGATGCCGATGCGGCCGGCGTCGAGCACGCCCATCGCGATCGAGAAGCCCTTGCCCTCTTCACCGAGCAGGTTTTCCTTCGGCAGCACGTAATCGGTGAACTCGATCTCGCAAGTGGCCGAAGCACGGATGCCCAGCTTCGGCTCGGTCTTGCCGGCGTGGAAGCCCGGCAGCTGCGTGTCGACGATGAAGGCCGACACGCCTTTCGCGCCGATGCCCGGCGTGCTGATGGCGAACAGCACGATGTAGCGCGCCACCGGACCGGACGTGATCCAGCTCTTCTTGCCGTTGATCACCCAGTCGCCGTTCGCGTTCTTGGTGGCGCGGGTGTGCATGGCCGAAGCGTCGGAGCCGGACTGCGGCTCGGTCAGCGCGTAGGCGCCGATCGCCTCGCCGGTGGCGATCGCGCGCACGAACTTCTGCTTCTGCTCCTCGTTGCCATGCTTGAGGATGCCGTTGCAGAACAGCGAATTGTTCACCGACATCACGGTCGCGGTGGCTGCGTCGGCCGCGGCGATCTCGATCATCGCCAGCACGTAGGCGATCGGATCCATGCCCGCGCCGCCATACTCCTCCGGCACCTCGATGCCCATCAGGCCGAGCTGGCCCATCTCGCGGATGTTCTCCAGCGGAAACTCGCCCTTGGCATCCAGTTCGGCCGCCACCGGCGCAATGCGCTTCTGCGCAAAGTCGCGGGCGATCGCCTGGATCGACAACTGGTCTTCGGTAAAACGGAAATCCACGGGCTGCTCCTGAAGGCAATCAAGCCGGCAATTTTAGCGGGAAATGGCACGCAGGCTTGCCGGTGCGCGCTTGACGCGTCGCAAAGGCCGGCCTAGCCTATACATCTTTCTATCGCGATACAGGGATAACCGATGGATCTGGCCACCGCTTCCAGCGTGCTGCGCCTGCTGGCCGACCCCACCCGCGTGCGCCTGCTAGCCCTGCTCGAACACGAGGAGCTCACCGTGGCCGAACTGGCCGCGGTGCTGCACCTGGCGCAGCCGCGCGTGTCCACCCACCTGGCCAAGCTCAAGGAAGCCGGCCTGGTGCGCGACCGCCGCGCCGGCGTGTCGGCCTACTACCGCGCCAACAACGAAGGCGACGAGGCCCAGCACAACCTGCTCGCTTCGCTGCGCGCCAGCATCGACGACGCGCTGCTGCGCGAGGACTCGGCGCGCCTGCCCGGCGTGCTCGCGAACCGTGCCCGCGAGGAAGGCTGGGCCGACACCGTGGCCGGCGACATGGAGCGCCACTACTCACCCGGCCGCACCTGGGAAACCCTGGCGCGCTCGCTGCTGCAGTTGCTGGAGACCGGCGACGTGCTCGACATCGCCTCCGGCGACGGCATCACCGCCGAGCTGCTGGCGCCGCACGCGCATTCGATCGTCTGCGTGGATTCCAGCGAGCGCGTGGTCGAAGCCGCCGCGAAGCGGCTGAAGGCGTTCGCCAACGTGCGCGTGATCCAGGGCGACATGCATGCGCTGGAACTGGGCGAACAACGCTTCGACCTGGTGCTGATGCTGCACGCGCTGACCTATGCCGAGCATCCCGCCCGGGCCGTGGCCGAAGCGGCGCGGCTGCTGCGCCCCGGCGGCCGTCTACTCGCCGTGACGCTGGGCCAGCACGATCACCGCGCCGCGGTCGAACCGTTCGACCACCGCAATCTCGGCTTCAGCAACCAGCAGCTCGACGGCTACGCGCGCGCCGCCAGCCTCGACGTGTTGAGCTGCAACCGGCTCAGCCGCGAGCGCAAGGCGCCGCATTTCGAAGTGATCAGCCTGCTGGCGCGCAAGCCCGCTTGAATAACTGTTGCACCGCTTAACCAAAGGAAGTTCGATGAGTACCCTGCCCTGGCTTCACCCCGATCGCGTCGCCCTGCTGGAGCAGGCGTTGCGCCAACGCATCCTGATCCTCGACGGCGGCATGGGCACCATGCTGCAGGCACACGAGCTGGATGAAGGCGGCTTCCGCGGCGAACGCTTCGAACATGGCCACGACGGCCACGCGCACGCCCACGATCATCCTGGCTGCGACCTCAGGGGCAACAACGATCTGCTCACGCTGACCCAGCCGCAGATCATCCGCGGCGTGCACGACGCCTACCTGGAAGCCGGCGCCGATCTGGTCGAAACCAACACCTTCAACTCCACCCGCATCAGCCAGGCCGATTACAAGCTGCAGCACCTGGCACAGGAATTGAACCGCGAAGGCGCGAAACTCGCCCGCGCCGCGTGCGATGCGATGACCGCGAAAACACCGGAAAAGCCGCGCTTCGTGATCGGCGTGCTCGGCCCCACCAGCCGCACCGCCTCGCTGTCGCCGGACGTCAACGATCCGGGATTCCGCAACGTCACGTTCGAGGAACTGGCGCAGAACTACACCGAATCCGCCAACGGCCTGATCGACGGCGGCGCCGACGTCATCATGGTCGAAACGATCTTCGACACGCTGAACGCGAAGGCTGCGCTGTTCGCATTGAGCGAACTGTTCCATCAGCGCGGCGCACGCGTCCCCGTGATGATCTCCGGCACCATCACCGACCGTTCCGGACGCACCCTGTCCGGCCAGACCGCCGAGGCGTTCTACTACTCGGTGCGCCATGCGCGGCCGTTGTCCGTCGGCTTCAACTGCGCGCTCGGCGCCGAGGACCTGCGCCCGCACGTGCAGACCCTGGCCAATCTCGCCGAGACCTACGTCAGCACGCATCCGAACGCCGGCCTGCCGAACGCCTTTGGCGAATACGACGAAACCCCCGAACACATGGCCAGCGTGATCGGCGGCTTCGCCCGCGACGGCCTGCTGAACCTGGTCGGCGGCTGCTGCGGCACCACGCCGGCGCATATCAGGGCGATCGCCGAGGTGGTGCGCAACGTCGCACCGCGCGTGCTGCCTTCCGCCGATCAAGCGGAGGCCGCATAACATGGCACGTCACACCCGCCTGTCCGGCCTCGAACCGCTGGTCATCACGCCCGACCTGCTGTTCATCAACGTCGGCGAGCGCACCAACGTCACCGGCTCGGCGCAGTTCAAGAAGCTGATCAAGGAAGACCGCTACGACGAGGCCGTCGAAGTCGCCCGCCAGCAGGTCGCCAACGGCGCGCAGGTGATCGACATCAACATGGACGAGGGCCTGATCGACTCCGAGGCGGCGATGACCCGCTTCGTCAACCTGATCTCGTCCGAGCCCGACATCGCCCGCGTGCCCTTCATGATCGACTCGTCCAAGTGGACGGTGATCGAGGCCGGCCTGCGCTGCCTGCAGGGCAAGGGCATCGTCAACTCGATCTCCATGAAGGAAGGCGAGGCGCAGTTCCTCGAACACGCGCGCAAGGTGCAGCAGTACGGCGCCGCCGCCGTGGTGATGGCGTTCGACGAACAGGGCCAGGCCGACACCTGCGAGCGCAAGGTGGAAATCTGCGCACGCGCCTACGAACTGCTGACGAAGGAACTCGACTTCCTGCCCGAAGACATCATCTTCGACCCGAACATCTTCGCCATCGCCACCGGCATCGAAGAACACAACAACTACGCGGTGGATTTCATCAACGCCACGCGCGAGCTGAAGAAGCGCTTCCCCGACTGCCACATCTCCGGCGGCGTCTCCAACGTGTCGTTCTCGTTCCGCGGCAACAACACCGTGCGCGAGGCGATCCATTCGGTGTTCCTGTACCACGCGATCAGGGCCGGCATGGACATGGGCATCGTCAACGCCGGTGCGCTGACGATCATGGACGACATCGACCCGCCGCTGCGCGAGCGCGTCGAGGACGTGGTGCTGAACCGCCGCGAAGACGCCACCGAGCGCCTGCTTGAGATCGCCGACAACTACAAGGGCAAGCGCGGTGCGGCCGAGGTCGAGACGCTGGCCTGGCGCGAGAAGGACGTGCGCGAACGGCTCAGCCATGCGCTGGTGCATGGCATCGACCAGTACGTGGTCGAGGACACCGAAGAGGCGCGCCAGATGTCCACGCGCCCGCTCGACGTGATCGAAGGCCCGCTGATGGACGGCATGAACGTGGTCGGCGACCTGTTCGGCGCCGGCAAGATGTTCCTGCCGCAAGTGGTGAAATCCGCCCGCGTGATGAAGAAGGCCGTCGCCTACCTGCTGCCCTACATCGAGGCGGAAAAGCTGCGCACCGGCGATACCGGCAAGAACAACGGCAAGATCGTGATGGCCACGGTCAAGGGCGACGTGCACGACATCGGCAAGAACATCGTCGCGGTGGTGCTCCGCTGCAACAACTTCGAGGTGATCGACCTGGGCGTGATGGTGCCCGCACAGAAGATCCTGGAGACCGCGATCGCCGAGAAGGCCGACATGATCGGCCTGTCCGGCCTGATCACGCCATCACTGGAGGAAATGAGCCAGGTCGCTCGCGAGATGCAGCGACAGGATTTCCACATTCCGCTGCTGATCGGCGGCGCCACCACCTCGCGCGCGCACACCGCGCTGAAGATCGAGCCGCACTACAAGGCGGGGTGCGTCTGGGTGAAGGACGCCTCGCGCGCGGTCGGCGTGGCGCAGTCGCTGGTCAGCAAGGATCTGGTCGAAGCGTTCCTCGAAAAGATCCGGCTCGAATACGCCGACGTGCGCGAACGTCACCGCAACCGCGGCCCCGGCAAGAAACTGGTGTCCCTGGAAAAAGCCCGCGACCAGCGCTACCGCTGCGACTGGGCCAGCTACGAACCGCCGCAGCCGAACCAGCCCGGCGTCACCGTGTTCGACGACTACGACCTCTCCACCATCCGCCGCTACATCGACTGGACCCCGTTCTTCCAGGCCTGGGAACTGGCCGGCCACTACCCGGCCATCCTTACCGACGAAGTGGTCGGCCCGCAGGCCAGCGAGCTGTTCAAGGATGCGCAGGCGATGATGGACAAGATCATCGCCGAGAAGTGGCTGACCGCCCGCGCCGTGATCGGCCTGTGGCCCGCCGCCAATGTCGGCGACGACGTTGAGGTCTATGAACATGCCTCCCTTCTCCCTCCGGGAGAAGGTGCCCGAAGGGCGGATGAGGGTACGGCCGAAGCACGGCATCCAGCTCCGCCCGTACCCTCACCCACCCCTTCGGGGCACCCTCTCCCAAGGGGAGAGGGGAAACTCCTGGCTACGCTGCACAGCCTGCGCCAGCAGGCCGACAAGCCGCCCGAGCGCCCCAACCTCTGCCTCGCCGACTTCATCACGCCGAAGGAATTCGACAAGCCCGACTGGATCGGCGGCTTCGCCGTCACCGCCGGCCTCGGCATCGAGGAACACCTGGCCCGCTTCCAGGCCGACTACGACGACTACTCCTCGATCATTCTCAAGGCGCTGGCCGACCGCCTCGCCGAAGCGTTCGCCGAACACATGCACGAGCGCATGCGCAAGGAATTCTGGGGCTTCGTGCCGGACGAGGCGCTCGACAACGACGCGCTGATCGCCGAGAAATACCGCGGCATCCGCCCGGCCCCCGGCTATCCCGCCTGCCCCGAGCACACCGAGAAAGCCACCCTGTTCAAGCTGCTGGACGTCACCAAAAACACCGGCATCGAACTCACCGAAGGCTTCTCGATGTACCCCGCCGCCGCCGTCTCCGGCTGGTACTACTCGCACCCGGACAGCCAGTACTTCGTGGTCGGGCGGCTCGGCAAGGACCAGGTCGAGGATTACGCCAGGCGCAAGGGCTGGACCCTCGCCGAAGCGGAACGCTGGCTCGCCTCGAACCTGGATTACGAGCCGGAATAGCCCTGGATCCCCGGTGACGCCATCACACGGTGGCGTCACCGGTGATGCTGTTCTTGCGGTGGCGCAGGTGCACGACCAGGTTGTACACCGAGACGAATGCGGGGAAGAAGTTCGAGATGATGCCCACCGAATCGTTCTTGCCGATGATGAAATACGCCAGCAACAGGACGCTGCCGCAGACCGACAGCCACCAGAACGCCAGCGGCATCACCACCCGTTTCAGCTTGCGCGTGTAGTACAGCTGCACGAACCAGCGACTGGTGAACATCACCGAACCGAGCAGGCCGACGGCCTTCCAGGGCGTCAGCTCGAACTGCTGCAAGGCGCGAAGGATGCTGGCCAGGTGAATGCTGAAGAGTTCCATGGTGGTGCGCTTTTGACGTGGGGGGAGGCAAGTCTAGCAACCCGCGCTCCTTCCCTTGCCGCATCCCGACCCTTCCGAGGCATTGACCCGCCCGGCGACTGCCCCTAAAATTGCGCGCTCGCAGTGGGCGGTTAGCTCAGCGGTAGAGCACTGCCTTCACACGGCAGGTGTCACAAGTTCGATCCTTGTACCGCCCACCAATAGATTCGAGGACTTAGGCCACCCAACGGGTGGCCTTTGTTGTTGTACGGACCACCGTACGGACATTGATTTTGCCGCGCGCGTTGACCGTGCCCGGAAGCGTGCGAACAGACACGCACAGCCGCAGCAGCAAGGCACCGTGCGAGCCCCCACGCGCGCTGCGCGCCACCTTCCGCGCCCAAGACCCACCCCGCCCCTGTGGCCACAAGGCCTGCGTTGCGCTTTTGCAGAGGCGGTACGCAAGGACGCCAGCACGCCACGCGGCAAGCATGAAAAAGGCGCCGAAGATGCCGGCGCCTTGGCGCGTGCTGGACAGGATCACGGCATCGCGCCACCCCAGGCATCGGTACGGTGGTCCGTCCATGGTCGCTTGCGCCTGAAGACAGCAGCGCCTTGCCAGTTGTAGCCATAGCTCTCACCATCACGTCTGATCTAAGGGGAAAGTCAATGAACGTCGGTCCGGCCATTGTGGCCGCACAGAGCCAAACACATGCCGCGTGGGTGCGAACCATCGGATCAATTTTGGCTCTGATAATCGCTATCGGCGTTCCGCTTTACCTTCAGCGAAAAGAGCGTCATGCAGAAGCTCAGGATGCGCGTGCTATAGCCAGTAGCGACGACATCACATAGCAACAATTCGAGCTTTTCTCGGCGCACTTGAAGAAAGCGTCACAAAGTTGCAAGACATTCTTTGCATAGCTGAAGCAGTGCGCGCACTGAGAGGTGGGATAGTCATGGAAGTCCATGGGTCGTAGCCTTCAACACCCTAGTGCGGCCCCAGTCCTTGTATCGTC
Source organism: Rhodanobacter soli (assembly GCF_040548735.1). Taxonomy (NCBI): domain Bacteria; kingdom Pseudomonadati; phylum Pseudomonadota; class Gammaproteobacteria; order Lysobacterales; family Rhodanobacteraceae; genus Rhodanobacter; species Rhodanobacter soli. Next base: position 549,919 of record NZ_JBEPSD010000001.1, read on the forward strand.
AAGAATGCCCACGCCGAGGCGGCCAGAAAAATACAAATCTGAATCGCCTTTGCGACAAAAAGACGCTTTCCCCGTCGTGTCATGCAACCACAAGCCTCACACTCGGAATGGCGCTTGAGCAACAAGTGACCGCAATGGTCGCATGCAATGGTGCGGTATTTAGGCATGAACTTGCGCTGGAGTTGATGATGCCATAGCGTCATCGCTTCCAGTCTCATAGGTTGAGACTCACGATAGGAAGAGTAAGCTGCATCAAACACAGGGGAGAGAAAGGGATGCTCGTATCAAAGTATTTCAAGTTGGGACGTAATCAGGCTACGCTCGATTTTCTAGACGTTCACATTGACAAAGACATCGCAGTATTTGTTGACCCGGGTGCCGTCAGAGCGTTGAAAACCGAGTGGGGGCATCACTGTGTGTCATTACTCCAAAGCTACTTTGACACTGTGCTGGAAGCGATTAGAAATGGCCAGCATGTTAGAGCGAAAGAGCTATTGGCAAGCTTAAGCGAGCGCAACGAGTTTCACCTAGGATTCTCAAAAGGAAAGTCACAAGGGCATGCACTAGGCCCAGTATCGGCTGAGAAAATATGGACTTCCCTTATAAAGAGCAAGGCCGCGACAACCGGTTTGCTGCAAGACCTTGAAGACACGATTCTGTTTGTGGATGGACTTGGTCCGGATATGTTGTCGGACGCTGTATGCAATATTATTCGCGGCCCGCTCATTGAATATACGCAGCAGGCGTGTAATTACTATGGCATACCACTAACGAAGGGTGTGAACTCAGGCCCAATTTGGAATCCTCGGGACGAAAAATGGGAGAACGGTCTTATTGAATTGCCAATGACAAGGCACGGCCCCGTAATTCTAATTCCAAAAATCATTGCTCGCGTCAAGCAAACCTATGGGGCTGATGAATACTATCGCCATTTCCTCATGCCCGTTTTGCAGCAGCATCATAAAGATATAAATTCGTCTCTGGTCCATGTACTTAAGGGCAAGAAAAACAAAGGCGTGAAGAAAGTCTACAAAACTAGCCTATACAACCTTTATGGTGTGGACAAGCTAGCGTCAGCCAGGTTGACAAGCGACCATCCTGGAGCACTGACAAATTACAGAGAGACAAAAAAAGCTACGCCATCTTACCCCCTTGACCACATTGCACTAGCCAAATTGGAGAACGTCGCACCTCCAGACTTCTCGGGCCTTCTAGACAACGTGATGCAGATAAAGGTTGGACGTGACGGTGCCGCAGCCTATGAAAACGCCATAGAAAAGCTCCTGTCCGCTCTCCTTTATCCATCCCTGGCATTTCCTGTAAAGCAGGACAAAATTCATGACGGGAGAAAGCGCATTGACATTACCTACGTCAATGACGCGAAGGTCGGATTTTTTAACTGGGTTTCGATGCACTATCCAGCCTCACATATATTTGTTGAGTGTAAGAATTACGGCAAAGAGGTTGGCAATCCAGAGGTAGATCAACTTGCAGGACGGTTTTCACCATCACGCGGTCAGGTAGGCATCCTCGTCGTTCGCTCCATCCAGAATAAGGAACTCCTCTTGAAGCGATGCAAGGACACAACTAACGATCGACGCGGATATATTCTAGTACTGGAGGATTCCGATCTTCAGGAACTAATTGGGCAACGTGGAGCGGTGAATCAGGGGGATGGAGAAAATATCCTCTACAAGCAATTCAAAGCGCTCATTTCGTAAGCCCTAATAGGCCACGTGCACCTGCATTCACTCGGTGCTCGTGACTGGTTCGCTCGGCGATGACGCCCACGTTGGAAACATCGTGCTACGCCAATCCTCCAATCTGCGAAAAAGACGTGGCGCGCGTTGTTCGCCACCAAAGGGAGCGAACATTATCACCCCCTGGGGTTGGGTCTGCGTGGCGCGAGCTTGGCGTGGAATGTCATCCGAGCGAGCGAATCCTCACAGTCTTCGACAATGCTGATGTCGCTCAACGCAACGACCTCAAACACTTCCTCGTCGTCAACGGTAATGACCGACGTCCCCTCGGTTTTGAGTAGCACCGTGGCTTGGAGTCCAATCCCCCAACTGTGGGCGGTTGGCCATGAATGGAGTCCAGCACATCTTTGAAGGAGCGTGTAGCAACGGGCACTTCACACGGCAGGTGCCACACGTTCGATCCTTGTACGTTCATCAACAGATTCAACGAAAGGCCACCCGACGGGTGGCCTTTCGTTTGGACTTCCTGTCACGACTTGTCGCGCGCCGTGGCGGCGCAGGTACGGGCGCGCTCCAGCAGCAACTCGCGCTCGCGCAGGTTCTGGGTCAGCGTGGCGGCGCGTTCGAATTCCGTGCGGGCCTCGTCGAGACGGTCGAGCCTGGCCAGCAGGTCGCCGCGCACGGTCGGCAGCAGGTGGTAGTTCGCCAATGCGGGTTCGTCGAGCAGCGTGTCGACCAGTTCGAGGCCGGCCGCGGGGCCGAACGCCATCGACAGGGCCACCGCGCGGTTCAGCTCGATCACCGGCGACGGCGCCAGTTGGGCCAGCGTGGCATACAGCGCCGCGATGCGCGGCCAGTCGGTCGCCTCGGCGGTCAGCGCCCGCGCATGACAGGCGGCGATCGCGGCCTGCAAGGCATACGGCCCCAGTGTGCCGCCCAGCTTCTCGGCGCGCTCGAGCGCAGCGAGGCCACGGCCGATCAGCAGGCGATCCCAGTGCGCGCGGTTCTGTTCCAGCAGCAGCACCGGTTCACCGCCGGGACCGGTGCGCGCGCGCGTGCGCGAGGCCTGGATCTCCATCAAGGCCACCAGCCCGAGCACCTCCGCTTCCTGCGGCACCAGTCCGGCCAGCACGCGGCCCAGGCGCAGCGCTTCCTCGCACAAGGCCGGCCGCATCCAGTCGTCGCCGGCGGTGGCCGAGTAGCCCTCGTTGAAGATCAGGTAGATCACGCCGAGCACCGACGACAGTCTTGCAGCCAGCTCCTCGCCCCGCGGCACCTCGAACGGCACCTGGGCTTTCGTCAGGCTGCGTTTGGCGCGCACGATGCGCTGGGCGATCGTCGGCTCCGGCACCAGGAAGGCCCGCGCGATCTCGCCGGTGGTCAGGCCGCCGAGCAGGCGCAGGGTCAACGCCACCCGCGCGTCGATCGGCAGCACCGGATGGCAGGCGGTGAACATCAGCCGCAGCAGGTCGTCGCCGATGTGATCGTCGAGCGCAGCTTCGACCACCGACACCTGCTGCTCCTGTTCCGCCTCCAGCTCGTGCATCAATTCGAGGTGCTTGCGTTCGAGCAGCTTGCTGCGGCGCAGCCGGTCGATTGCGCGGTGCTTCGCGGTGGTCATCAGCCAGGCGCCGGGATTGTCCGGCACGCCGGTATTCGGCCACTGCTCCAGCGCCACCACCAGCGCGTCCTGCGCCAGTTCCTCGGCCAGGCCGACGTCGCGCAGCATGCGGGCGAGGCCGGCGATCAGCCGGGCTGATTCGATCCGCCAGACGGCGTCGATGGTGCGATGGGTATCGGTCACGCTCATGGTGACCGATCACACCATTCCCACCCCGCCGGCGCAAGGCCGTAAGCACTATTCGCGCCTGGTTTTCGGCCGCCGCCTTCAGGCTCGCCGGGCCGGTTTCAATGATGACGATGAACTTGACATGTTGTCCCCGTCAGGAAGTGGCGATGAAGCGGCGCCGCGGACCGTCCTGCTGCGCATCCTGCACCTGCATGTCGGCATGCCCGGTCAACGCCTGCTGCACATCGACGGGAAAGTCGGTGAACTCCTGCACCTGGCGCACCTCGATGGCTTCGCCGGCCGACGCCGGACAACGCGACGCCCAGGCGATGGCCTCGTCCCGCGACGCGACATCGATCATCCAGTAGCCGCTGGGCACGTCCTTCGCCCCGGCAAACGGACCCTCGGCGACCATGGGCCGGCCATCGGCAAAGGACACGCGCGCGCCCATCGACGGCGGGTGCAACCCGTCCAGCGCAAGCAGCACGCCGGCCTGCCACAGCGCCTGGTTGTACTTCATCATCGCGATCACGCCGTCGACGTCCGGCAGGTTCCCCGGCGCCACGCTCTCGCCGTTGCCGGGGATCATCAACATCATGAAGCGCATGGTTGCTGTTCCTTCCCGCATTCGCGTGGAAGCCGGTGCGGGGCCCGGCTCATGACTTGGCGGCGACCTGCGCGCGCAGCCGTTCCTCCTGCTCGCGCAACTCGGGCGTGAACTCGGCGCCGAAATCGTCCGCCTCGAACACCTGGCGCACCTCGATCTCGGTGTCGCCGTCGAACGGCGCGCGCTTGAGCCACTCGACCGCCTCCTCCAGCGACTGCACCTGCCACAGCCAGAAGCCGGCGATCAGCTCCTTGGTCTCCGCGAACGGCCCGTCGATCACCGTGCGCCGGTTGCCGGAGAACCTCACCCGCACGCCCTTCGAACTGGGATGCAGGCCCTCGCCCGCCAGCATGACGCCGGCCTTCACCAGTTCCTCGTTGAACTTGCCCATCTCGGTCAGCAGCTGTTTGCTGGGCATCACGCCCGCTTCGGAGTCCGGGGTCGCCTTCACTATCACCATGAATCGCATCGTCGTGTCTCCTTCGAATGAGCCGGGAGCCAGGCATGCAAACCCCAGCTCTATCCGGACGACGAACGGCGAACCGGCAAATCGACATGGCCGCCTGCAGGCAGCTGAAACCACAATCGCAAACGATGAGCCGCGGCTCGGTATGCTGTGCGCATTGCGTCACCAGGGCAGGAAGGGATGAAGGAAAACCCAGGCGGACTGATCGTCCATCGCGGCAGCCGCACCGAACGGCTGGCCGACGCGCTGGCGCTGCAGCTGGAAGCGCAGCGGCCGGCCAATCCGCTGGCCGCGCAGACCGTGGTGGTGGCGCACCCGGGGTTGCAGCGCTGGCTGCTCGGTCGCCTGGCGCAGCGCCGTGGCCCGCAAGGCGGGCACGGCATCGCCGCCAACGTCGAGATGATCCTGCCGTGGCAGTGGTTCGAGCGCTGCGCGCGCCGCATGCTGGGCGACGAGGCGCTGATCGGCGGCGCGTATCGGCATGAAGTGCTGCGCTGGCGCCTGCTGCAAGTGCTGTCCACGTCGAACGCAGCGGAAGTCCGCGCCTATCTGGCCGGCGACGATGCCGCGCGGCGCGGTTTCCAGCTGGCCGAGCACCTCGCCGGCTTGTACACCCAGTACCTGATCTACCGGCCGGACTGGATCCTCGACTGGGAACAGCATCCGGCCCGCCACGACGGCGACTGGCAGGCAACGCTGTGGCATCGGCTGCGAACCTCCATCCAGCGCCCGCACCGCGCGCAGCGCAGCGCCGCCCTGCTCGACGCGCTGCGTGCCGGCAACGACCTGGCCAACGATCCACCGCTGCATGTGTTCGGCGTCAGCCATCTGCCGCCCGACGTGCTGGCGGCGCTGCAGGCGACCGCGCTGCACATGCCGGTGCATCTGTATTTTCCCGACCCCTGCCGCGAACACTGGGTGTATCTGCGCAAGCAGCGCTTCCTGCTCGCCCATGCGGACGATCCCGAAGCGCTGTATTACGAGGTCGGCCATCCGCTGCTGGTGGCGCTCGGTCGCATCGCGCAGGATTTCTGTCTCACCCTGGACGAGTGCGACGCGATCGACGAGCGTGATCCGCTCGACGAGGCCGAGCCGCTGGACGAGGCCACCGCGCTGCTTGCCCGGCTGCAGTCCAGCATCCGCTGCCTGCAGCCGGAACTGGTCGGCGCGCCGATCCGCGAACAACAGGCCGACGGTGCCAGCCTGGGCGACATCCTGCCCGCGTTGCGCCACGACGCCAGCCTGCGCGTGCACGCCTGCCACACGCGCCTGCGCGAACTGGAAGTGCTGAAGAACGCCTTGCTGCGCTGCCTGGCCGACGCCCCCACGCTGCAGCATCGCGACATCGTGGTGATGGCGCCGGACATCGGCGCCTACGCACCGTACCTCGCGGCGGTGTTCGGCGAGCCGGCGCAGTACCGCAGCGATCCGCTGCACATTCCCTGGCACCTCGCCGACGTCGGGCTGGCGCGGGCGCACCCGCTGATGAGCGCGTTCGCGCAGGTGCTGGACCTGGCCGAGAGCCGCTTCACGGTCAGCGAAGTGCTGGATTTTCTCGACGTGCCGGCGGTGGCGCGGCGCTTCGCGATCGACGCCGGCGGCCGCGACGCGCTGGAGCGCTGGCTGCGCCGCGCCCGCGTGGCGTGGGGCCTGGATGCCGCGATGAAGGCCGAGGCCGGCGCGGCAGCGGTCGACACGAATTCGTGGCAGTTCGGCTTCGACCGCATGTACGCCGGGCTGATCGTGGGTCAGGATGCGGATGGCGAACTGCTCGACGACATCCTGCCGCTGCAGGGCGTCGTCGGCAGCGCGGTGGAGGCGCTGGGCCAGTTCGACCGCCTGCTCGGCGAACTGCGCCAGGCGCGCCACGCCTTTGCCAGCGCGCGCCCGCTGGCCGCGTGGAGCGAGTGGTTGCTGGAGCGGATCGACGCGCTGTTTCTCGCCGACCCGCGCGACGACGCCGAGCAGAACGCGCTCGACGCACTGCGCCGGCTCGCCGCCGGCCTCGCCAGCCAGGCCGCCGAGGCCGACGTCCACGCGGCGTTGCCATGGAGCGTGGTGCGCGAAGCGCTGCGCGGTGCGCTCGACGCGGTGCCGGAGCGCCAGGCCTTCCTGCTCGGCGGGGTGACCTTCTGCGGGCTGGTGCCGCAACGCTCGATCCCGTTCCGCGTGGTCTGCCTGCTCGGCATGAACGAGGGCGAGTTCCCGCGCCCCGGCAACGACGCCGGCCTCAACAAGATCCTCAGCCAGCCGCGCCGCGGCGACCGCGACACCCGCAGCGAAGACCGCTACCTGTTCCTGGAGGCGCTGATGTCGGCGCGCGACGCGCTGCACATCAGCTACGTCGGCGAAGGCGTGCGCGACGGCAAGCCGCGCAATCCCGCCGCGCCGCTGGCCGAGCTGCTGCAGTTCCTCGACGAACAGCACGCCATGGCCGACGACGACAAGGCCGAGCGGCCATGGCGCATCCGCCATCCGCTGCAACCGTTCGACGCGCGCTACTACGAACGCGACGCGCACGGCCAACCGCTGAAAGATCCGCGACTGTTTTCGTACGATCCGGCGTTCCTCGCCGCCGCGACCAGCACCGGCATGCCGCCCTTTCTCGATGCGCCAGGAACTGCACCGGAAACCGTGACCCGCGGTGAAATCGCCCTCGGCGCACTCAAGCGCTACTGGCGTGATCCCGCACGCGACGCCCTGCTGCGCGGCCAGGGCATCAGCCTGCAGGCGCTGGACGACGGCGGCTGGCCGGATCGCGAGCCGCTGGAGACGAAGCTGGAGAAACTCGAACGGGTCGATCACCGGCTGCTGTTCGAAGCGCTCACCGCCGGCCGCGACGCACTGCCCGTCGAACCGCCGGCATGGCTGGCACATTCCGGCATGCTGGCCGGCGGAGCGATCGGCGCGCAGGCCTACGCGCAGTTGCGCGACGCGTTGCATCCACTGCTCGAGGGCGCGCGACCGCTATTCGCCGACGGCAGCGCGCAATCGCAGGCACAGGCGATCGACCTGGATCTCGGCGGCGGCCTGCGCCTGACCGGCGCGGTCGACCGGGTATTCCGCGGTGTCGACGGCCCCCTGCTGTTCGACGCGCAACCCTCGCGTGCCGCGGGACTGAGGGACATCCTCGCCTTCTACATCGACTGGGCCGCCCTGCGGCTGAGCCGCGCCGACGCCGTGCACGGCGAGTACCTGGAGCCCACGTCCAACAACCGGAAGTCGCGCAGCGCGGGGCTGCTCGCGCCCGTGCTGGCGCAGGATGCCGCGCAACTGCGCCGCGGGCTGCGCTGCCTGGCCGAAGCCTATTTGTCCGCCGAACGACAACCGCTGCTGTTCTTCCCGCGCACCGCGCAAGCCTACGCCGCCAGCGCGCCGCAGGACCGCCTCGCCAAGGCCGCCGCCGCCTGGGAAGGCGACGATTTCAACAGCGGCGAACGCGATTACGCGCCCGGCTACGCAGCCTTGCTGAGTCGCGGCCTGGATCTTTTCGACGAAGCCGGCCCCGCACACCGTGCCTTCGTCGCCGCGACCGAACTGGTCTGCGATGTGCTCGACCCGGGACATACGGCATTGATGAAAGCTGCGCAGGACATCCAACCATGACCGCCGCCGAAGCCCTGCCCCCGCTCGACTGGCGTGCCATGCCGCTGCACGGGCGCGTGCTGATCGAGGCCAGCGCCGGCACCGGCAAGACCTGGAACATCGGCGTGATCTACCTGCGCCTGCTGCTCGAACGCGAGCTGCGCGTGGAGCAGATCCTGGTGACCACCTTCACCGATGCCGCCGCGCAGGAGTTGCGCGAGCGCCTGCGCCGACGCCTGGTCGAGGCCGAGCGGCTGCTCGCATCCGCCTCCATCGACGCGGCCAGCGACGATCCCCTGGAAAGCTGGCTGGCCGCACTGTGCCCCGACGAAGACCGCACCCGCCACGCGCTGCGCCGGATCCAGCTCGCCCGCACCGACCTCGACCGCGCACCGGTGTCGACCATCCACGCGCTGTGCCAGCGCATCCAGCGCGACTACCCGCTGGAAAGCGGCGCCGCCTTCGCCAACGACAAGCTGTTCGACGAACAGCAGCTGATGCGCGAATGCGTGGAGGATTTCTGGCGCCGCCGCTATCTCGTCGGCGGCGTCGACCCGCGCGAAGCCGAGCTGCTGCTGAAGGACGGTCCCGAAGGCCTGCTGCGCGATCTCGGCGGGCTGGCGAACAACGCCGACGCGCGGATCGAGGCCGGTGGCCTGGCCGAGCTCGAACGCCGGCTGGCCACGCTGCGCACGCCGGACAGCATCACCGAACTGCAGCGGCTGGCCGGTGACAGGACCCTCTACGCGCCGCGCAAGAGCGCGCTGTCGAACCGGCTCGACAAGATCGCCCGCGCGCTGCAGGACGACGATGAAGAACAGCTGGCCACCGCACTCGACGACGCGTTCGACCCCGACCAGGTGCTCGCACAGGAAGCACCCGCCAGCGCCGGCACGCTCAACGCCCATCCCTTGATCGAGGCCCTGCAGGCGCTGCGTCCACTGCTGCAGTTGCGCACCACCTTCACCCGCGGCGCCGTGCTGGCCGAAGCGGCGCAAGCCTGCCGCGAAGAGATGCCGCGGCGCGCACGCCAGCGTCACGTCATGACGTTCTCGATGCTGATCGACGCGGTATACCAGCGGCTCTGCGGCGAACAGGCCGACGAGGTACTGGCGGACCGTTTGTACGACGCGTTCCCGGTCGCCCTGATCGACGAGTTCCAGGACACCGACCAACGCCAGTTCGCGATCTTCGAGCGGATTTACCGCGGACGCGGCACGCTGGTGATGATCGGCGACCCCAAGCAGGCCATCTACAGTTTCCGCGGCGGCGACATCGCCGCCTACCTGCGCGCCAGCGAACAGGCGGGCCAGCGCTTTTCGCTAGGGACCAATCACCGTTCCAGCCGTGCCCTGGTCGAGGCCCTGAACGCCTGGTACGGCCACACCGAAGGCGGCTTCGGCCAGCCGCAGATCCGCTACCAGCAGGTCGCGCCGGCCGGCAAGGCGGACGAGAAGCCGTATGCCGTCAACGATGAAACCGTGGCGCAACCGCTGGTGATCCATCCGTTTCGCGGCGACGCGGTCGACAGGAAAGGCAACCCGCTGAAGGCGCTCGGCGAACTCGAAGCGCTGGCGCTGGACGACTGCGCCAACCGCATCGCCGAGCTGCTCAACGATCCACGACAGCGGATCGGCGGCCAGCGGGTGACGCCGGGAGACATCGCCGTGCTGCTGTCCACCAACAACCAGATCGTGGCGCTGCGCTCGCGACTGGTCGCGCGCGGCGTGCCCTGCGTGGGCGGCGGCCGCGGCAACGTCTTCGCCGGCGAGGTCGCGCGCGAGCTGGAGCTGATCCTGCACGCCGTACTGCACCCCGACGACGACCAGGCCGTGCGCGGCGCGCTCGCCACCCGCCTGCTCGGCGCCACGCTGGAACAATTCCGCGCCTGGCAGGATCAGCCCGCCGCGTTCGAACGCGAGCTGGAGCGTTTCGAGGCGTGGCGCGCACTGGTACGCAGTCGCGGCGTGCTGGCACTGATCGAGGCCTTGCTGGCCATTCGCGCCACCGCCTTGCTCGCGCTGCCCGAAGGCGAGCGCGTGCTCACCGACCTGCGCCACCTGGGCGAATTGCTGGCCGCCGAGGAGAGCACACGACAGGGTCTGGATGGCCTCTATACGTGGTTGCTGGAGATGCGCCAGGAGGGCGCCGACGGCGATGCCGAAGCCGCCGACGAACGCCAGCTGCGCATCGAGAGCGATGCGCGCCGGGTGCAGCTGCTCACCATCCACGCCAGCAAGGGGCTGGAATTCCCGATCGTGTTCCTGCCGCTGGTATGGCGCATCGGCAGCCGCAGCGGCATCTACGCGCCGAAGCTGTTGCGCTATCACGACGCCAGCGGCCGGCGCTGTGTGGACCTGGGCTCGGCCGACTTCATCGAGCATCGCGGCCGGCACTTCCGCGAGGAACTGGAGGAACGCCTGCGCCTGCTCTACGTCGCCCTGACCCGCGCCGTGCACGCGGTGCACGTGTACTGGGTCGACCGCGGCCCGCTGCCGGCTGGCGATGCGCATGCCTGGGAGTGGGCAGCGATCGACCTGCTGATCCGGCAGGCGCAGCAACGCCTGGCGCTGGCCGAGGGCGAAGCCTCGCTGGAGGCGATGGCCGCAACGCTCGGCGGCATGCAATTGTCCGCGCCGTTCGCCGACGTCTTCGTCGGCTATCAACCGCCGGCCGAGACAGCCTCGCCGCGGGCCACGCAAGCACCGCTGCCGCGCCTGCGTCCCTACCAGTGGCTGCACAGCTTCAGCGGCCTGACCCGGTACGCGGCCGCCGCCGTGGTGATCGACGACCGCGACGCCAGCGACGAAGCCGGCCAGGAGGAACCCGCGGCCGGCGTCGATGAGTCTGCCGAGGACGGCCGCCTGCTGAGCCTGTACCCGCTGCGCGGCCCGCGTTTCGGCGACGCCGTGCATCAGGTGTTCGAACTGGCCCAGCCCGGCCCGGTATGGCCCGGGCAGCGCCAGCTGTTGCACCGGCAACTGGCCGCACAGGCGATCAAGGCCCACAACGTGACGCCGGACGAAGCGCTGGAACGGGTGGGCCGGATGATCGACCGCGCGCGCCAGGCCGACCTCGGCAGCGGCCTGCGCCTGTGCGACATCGCCCCCGAGCAACGCATCGTCGAGTTCGAATTCCAGTTCCCCGTGCATCAGGTTCCGCTGGCGCGGCTACGCCGGCTGTGCGCCGCGCACGGGCGGGCCGACGTCGTGCCGGCCAGCCTCGACGCCGGCACGCTCAACGGCATGCTCACCGGCTTCGCCGACCTGATCGTCGAATGGGATGGCCGCTTCCACGTGCTCGACTACAAGACCAACTGGCTCGGCGCACGGCTGCGCGACTACCAGGGCAACTCGCTCGACGCCGCGATGGCCGAGCATCATTACCCGCTGCAGGCGTTGCTCTACACGGTGGCCCTGCACCGCTATCTGCGCCAGCGCATGGACGGCTATACGGCCGAACGCCAGCTCGGCGAAAGCTGGTACCTGTTCGTGCGTGCGCTCGGCCTCGCACCGGGGCATGGCGTATGGCGCCACCGTTGGCCCGTGGCGCTGATCGAGGCGCTGGACGACGCCTTCGCCGGCACGCAGGAGGCTGCCGCATGAACCGTCCGCCTGACCACGTCGCCGAAACCGACGAGCGCGCGATCGACCAGACCCTGACGCAATGGGTGCTCCGACGCAGCGGCTCCGCCCTGCTCGCCGCCGCCACGCGGGCGGCCAGCAACGCCGAAGGCCACGGCCATTCCTGCGCGTGGCTGGACGACCCGCAGGCCGATGCCCACTTCGACACCGATGCGCTGCAGGCCTTGCGCCAGCACGCATGGGTCGGCGATGGCTCGCACTTCACCCCGTTCGTGCTCGACGCGCAGGATCGCTTCTACCTGTGGCGCAACTGGCAGCATGAATCGAAGCTCGCCGCCGCGATCCTGCAACGCAGCGCACAACGCACGCTGCCGATTCCCGCCGCCACCCTGGCCGAAGACCTGGACGCGCTGTTCGCCGGCATGCCGCACGGCCCCACCGACTGGCAGCGCGCCGCCGCGGCTGCCGTGCCCGGTGCGCGCTTCTTCGTGCTTACCGGCGGCCCCGGTACCGGCAAGACCACCACCGTCGTACGCATGCTGCTGATGCTGCTGCAGCATGCGCAAGCCTGCGGCCTGCCGGCGCAGCCGTCCATCGCGCTGGCCGCACCCACCGGCAAGGCCGCGCAGCGCCTGGTGCAGGCCATCGCCAAGGGCAAGGCCGAGCTGCAGGTGGCGTTGGGCGAAGACCGACAGCCGGCGGGCAATGCCCGTTCCGCGAACCCGCTCCGACCCAACCTGTCGAACCTGCTGCAGCAGATCCCGCACGCCGACGCGCGCACGCTGCATCGCCTGCTCGGCTACCGGCCGATGGACAATAGCTTCAGCCGCGGCCCGCGCAACCCGCTGGCCGAGGACATCGTGGTGGTCGACGAGGCCTCGATGGTGGATCTGGCCATGATGCGCCAGCTGCTGGAAGCGCTGCGCCCCGACGCGGTGCTGATCCTGCTCGGCGATCCGGGCCAGCTCGCCTCGGTCGATGCCGGCTCGGTGCTGGCCGACATCGTCGCCAGTGCGCCATCGAACCCATTGCCGCCGTCACTGGCCGGCCTGCTCGCACCGCTGCTGCAACACGCTCCACCCATCACCACGGCCAACGCCGCGCTGGCCGGGCAGGTACTCACCCTCACCCATACCTGGCGCGCAGGCAGCGGTCTGCAGCGCGGCATCGAGGCGTTGCGCGACACGCCCGACCCGGCCTGGCTGGACACCTTGCTGCGCGAGCGGGCGGACGGCGACCTGCACCTGCGCCACTGCCCCAACCCGCATGCCCTGCGCGCCTGTGTCGACGGCTGGATCGAACGCCACGCCGATCTGCTGCAATCGCTGCTGACGCCAGCCACCGACGCGGGCGAGGCGCTGCAGCGACTGCGCCAGCTGCAGATCCTGTGCGCGCTGCGCGACGGCCCGTTCGGCGCACAAGGTCTCAACGACCTGATCGCGCGTCGGCTCGCCATCCGTTTCGGCATCGACGGCAGCCGCGCCTGGTACCACGGCCGCCCCGTCATCATCACCCGCAACGACTATGCCCGCGGCCTGTTCAACGGCGACGTCGGCATCGCGCTGGAAGGTGCGGAAGGACTGCGCGTGTGGTTCGAGCTCAGCGACCGCGACGGCAATGCCGGCCTGCGCAGCTACTCGCCACGCGCCCTGCCCGCCCACGAAAGTGCCTGGGCGATCACCATCCACCGCAGCCAGGGCTCGGAATACCACGACGTGGCCGTGCTGCTGCCGCCCGACCCGGACAACCGCGTGCTCACCCGCGAACTGGTCTACACCGCCATCTCGCGTGCCCGGACCCACGCCGAAATCTGGACCACCGACGACTCGCTGCGCGCCGCACTGGCGCGCCCGATCCGCCGCCAGGGCGGTCTGCGCGAACGGCTACGGTCACCATAAACGCCGCAAAGCCGCGGCATTCACGGGTATCCGCACGCTCTTGATCTTCCGCCAAAATCCAGCGCGGAAGAGCTTACGGCATCACCAGCATCCAGCCACACCAGCGGAGCCGGTGACATCGCGCTTGCCAGTCTGATCGAGCGAGAGCGTGCCGCACTTGGCATCGCGGCTCAGCTGCGCACCCTTCGGCGTGGCCGTGATCTTGTAGGCCGATACGCTCAACGAGGTGGACGGCAGGTCGTAGTCGTAATCGGCGCCGGTGCGCTGGACACTGGCGCAATCCAGCCCCGGCAGCGCCGCGCTCTTGTAGCTGAGATTGGTGGTGTAGTAGCGCTCCATGTAGTTGGCGTGCTCCGACAGGCAGCCTTCCGCCGCCACCCGCTTGGTCTTGGTGATGTAGTTGGTGTACGTGGGCAAGGCGATCGCGGCAAGGATCGCGATGATCGCCACCACGATCATCAGCTCGATCAGGGTGAAACCGGCGCTGCGGCGCATGCGCATGGCCGCCGCGCCATTTCCATCCGGTGAGAATCGTTTCATCGCTGCAATCCTTTACTGGTTGATCAGTTCGCGCCACGAAACCCGCTGGATGCTTCCGGTCGAGCCTGACGTGGTGATGCTGCTGTTCGAGCCGTTGTCGAAACTCACCAGCATGCTGCCGCCTACGAAGATAGGGTTGTTGGGCAGCGAGCTGAAGCCGATGCCGGCGGCCGGGTAGCTCTTGTCGCCCACGGTAACCGTGTCGGACGCGTTCACCATGCCATCGCCGTTGACGTCGAAGAAGTTGTCGGACGGATTGGTGCCAGTGAACGGATTGATCGCCATGATCCAGCCGCCACCGGACGGATTGCACACGTCGGCGGCTTGCGGAATCCGCGTGGTGCCCAACAACAGGTTGCCCTGGAACTGGTTGGAGGTCACGATCCGCTCACCTTCGGACACGAGGGCGCCGCCAGTGCCGGTCGGCGAGAGCAGATCCATGTACCAGCCCGACTTGCCCGTCATGTCGGACGAGGTCGGCGCGGGCGTCACCGCCCGCGCCGGCGATACCGGCGGCGTCGCCTTGGAGTCGCCTGCCGTCTCCGCCACGATGGCGCGCTGCACGAGGTTGTCGGCACGGGTCATGGTGGAAGCGATCATCGGGCTGTTGGTGGCGTCGGTGGTCTGCACGATCAGGCCGTACCAGCTCTGGGTGGCCGTATTGGTGAGGTCGGCCGTGCTCAGATACTGGCCAGTACCGAAGAACACCCAGGTATTGCCACTTGCCGGGTCCTTGCCTACCAGCATGCCACCCGTAATCGGCTGCAAGTTGGCGGAGCTGTCCTTGGCAACGAACAGCAGGCTACCGGTGCTGTTCGGCGTGCTGGTAGTCGTGCCGCTGCCGGTGTTGAGTGTGAACGACCACACATTGCCGTGCAGGTCGCCGGCATAGGCCACCGTGCTGACGCCGGTGCCCGCCGGATCCATCCACACGCCCGGGGCGGCCAGGCCGTTGTCGGCAGTGGTGTCGGTGGTCGCGTGCACGTTGAGCGCCCCCGTGGCGAGATCGAACTGCAGCAAGGCCGACACGCCGGCCGTGCTGTTGTAGCCATTGCCTATCAATACCGACCAAATGCTGTCCGCGGTCTGCGCAATCACCGGCTTGCCGGACATCTGGCCGATGTAGTTGCTGTTGGTCTTGCCGTCTCCGGCGGAACGCTCCCACAGGAACTTGATCGCGGTCGGATCGGTGATGTCGAAAGCGTAGACTGCCTTGGCCAGGCCGCGACCGGTGGTGCCTACCAGCACCGTCTTCCATGCGCTGCCCATGTAGACATCCGCCACCGTTAGCTCGCCGTCGTTGAAATACTGATGCGGCGCGCTCGTCGTGGTGCCGTAGTCGGGACTGGACAGTTGGCTGAGGCCAACCAGCACGCCGGCGCTGCCCGTGGTGAGCACGGCGCCCGGAATGTAGGCAAATTTTTCCGCGCCGGTGGTGGCGTCGAAACCGTGCAGCATGCCGTCATTGGCGGCGACATAGAGCAGCTCGGCGCGCGAGGCGGCGGTGCTGGGCGTGAAATTTCCCTTGTTGTCTGTCGTGCCGCTGGCGAACGCCAGGTACGTTGTCGAGCCCGTGAAGGTCTGGTTGGCGAACAGGTTCGGATCAGGTGAACCTACGTAGATCGGCTGCGAGTCGACGATGTCGCCCAGCGGCGTGTCGCGGTTGCGGTAGGTGCCGCCGGTATTCTTCTGCTCCAGCGTGGCGTCGCCGCGCAGGTAGTTGACCATGTTCGCCTGGGCGGCCGCGGTACCGCCCAGCGCACTGAGTTGCGTGGGGGATAACGCGGGCGGCGTGCTGCCCGTGCCGTTCTTGAACACCACGTACGGCGAGGTATTCCCTGTTGCCGCGGAGTTGTACGTCCAGATGTTCCGACTGGCTGCCGCCGGCAGCGAATTCGCCGCGGTCCAGGTCGGGGTGGCGGCGATCGTTCCGGTGTTGGGATCCACTGCCAGCGCCTTCAGGTCGCCCTTCCACTTGGCCGTGTAGTAATTGGCCTGGTACGCCACCGTACCGGTCTTCAGCTGGGTGGAGTTGGCCGCCAGGCTGGCGCCGGTGCCCACGCGTTCGGAGGCACGTTTCAACGCATCCTTCAGGCCGCTGGCGAACGCCTCGGGGCTGGTGGCGGAATAGAAGCCGCCATGGCCGTCGACGGCGGCGTGCGCAAGGTCGGCGATGTTGTTCTGGCTATCGGAGCTGGGGGTCGGCCAGCTGAAATTGGGAATGGCCGCGCCACCATTCGCCCAGTCGAAGATCTGCTTGACCGTCGTGCCCGCTGGCGAGATGCCGGTCGGCGAGAAGCCCATACCCAGAGTGAACGTGGTCATGTGCTGCCAGAACGCCGGGTCTTCCGTGCTGGTCGGCACTTCGTTGGGCGTACTGCCGCGCAAGTCGGTCACCCAGTACTTCATCGCCACGTCGGCAAGTGTGTCCGATGTGCTGTCCGAATACGGTGCGGCAGGCGTGTAGGTATAGGTCTGGTTATTGCTGCCGCTCAGCGTCGCCTTGGTGTTGTCCACATTGCCGATATTGCTGGGCGTACTGCCATTCCAGAAGCCATCGGTGGTCAAGATGCTGTATGACTGTCGGCAGGCAAGCTCGGTGTCGGTGCCGCTGACGTACCCGGACTCACCATCCAGAGTCAACCAAGGCTGCTGGGTACCGTAATATTTGCCCACGGCATTCAATGCGCCACGCAGTGGCGTCCAGCTCGTGGGTTTCGTGCCTGCCAGCCAATTCCACAGCTTGCTTTTTTGCGTACCGACGGTGCCATCGCCAAATGGCTTTACCAGCGCGATACCCGTCTGGTACGTGTCCCCATGCGCGGAAGTGGTGAAAGCATAATAGTCGTCCCCCAAGGAGCTTGAGCTCGCATTGCTTCCGCCGATCGACCCGAAGCCCACGCGAAAATTCGAGTCCACTCCGGAAAACGCGCTCATGACGCCGCTCTTGGCCATCAGCATGCGCGTGCGGTAATACGAAAACCAATTCGCGACATTCTGCTGCGCCGCACTGCTGTCATCGCAGACAGCCTGGCTCGCCGAAGGCAGCGACGCGCAGTCACCGCTCTGTCCTACATAGTGGGACGTGTTGCTGGTGCCTGTGGTGTAGGTGAAAAAGTACTTGTAGCTATACGTGGTGGCCGTGCAGGTGTTGCTGCCGTCAGGACCACTGTCGCCATAGTTACACGCATATTGGGGGGCGTAGTAGGTGTAGCCGTTCCAACTGCTATGCCGGCACTGCCCCTTATAGGTGCCGGAAGTCATCAATGTATCGCCCGAGTTGCAACTGAGCGTAGCCGCATACGTGCTCGTGCTGGCGATGGTGAACCTCGTGAAGTAGTTGAAACTTCCCTTGAACTGAGTCACATCGGTCGTGCTCGTATCGCGGAAGCCATCCTTGTAAGCACCCGTGATACTCGGCGAATTTGGATACAGCGTGCCGTCGGCTTTTGGCGGCGGGGTATAAGTCACGGTCGGGTTGTAATACACGCCGTTTATGCCTGAATTGCGTTTGCCGCCAAGGCTCGTATCGCTCAGATCATCCGGCATGTAGTCGTTATCCATCGACCCCGAATCGTCCAGCATCAGCACGACATTCGGCGGCAGCGGCTTCTGGATGATCAGTGGCGCCTGCTCGACGGGGACGGTGGCCAGCGCGGGCGAGAAGGCGACGCCCAGCACCCACACGGACAGGCCGGCCGACAGCACCCTGCCGAAGAAACAGCCGGGCCCGCGATGCGGATGGAAGGTGATGTTCATGGCGATTCCGCTCCTGGGTGGTGCGGCATGGGTCGGCCCATGCGATCTTGTCTTTTGTCTGTGCCTTGACGATCAGCGCTGCTTGATCGTCGCCTGCAACATCACCACGGCACGGTCGCCGACCACGGCGGGGTCGCCGCTGCGCGCAGTGATGCGGTAGTACACCGCCGTGGTGGATGTTCCCTGCGCGCCGTAATTCTGCGAGTTGGCGCTCTGGTTGAAACCGGTGCTGGAGGTGGTATCGACCCAGTTGCCCATGTTCTCCACCACGTACTGCGGCTGGCCGGCGGCGACGCTGCCGACCGTGAACTGCCCCGCCGCGGTGCCGGCGGCTACCGTCTGGATCTTGCCGGTCGGGAACTGGGGATCGGTGAACGGATTGCCCAGGCACACCACGCTGGCGGCCTGGCAGTTGCGCGCGATGATGCCGGGATTGGTGGGAACCAGGGCGGCCGCTGCACGCATGGCCGCCTCGGCATTCTGGAAGGCGACCTGGCGGTCGTACAGGTTGTTCGCCATCTTCTGCTGCATGACGGTGCCGCGTACCGCGGCCAGCCCGACCAGGGTGATCACCACCAGCAGGATCAGCGCCACCACCAGCGCCGCTCCGCGCTGGTCGGCGCGACGCGACGGCGAAAAGCCGCCACGGCAGCATGGTTGCGTCGCGAACATGGATGAGGGTGCGGGAACACGGTTCATGTCAGTTCACCCGGTTGCGCACGGTGGTGGTGGCGGTGAAGGTGCGCGTCAGCGGCTTGACGTCGGTGCCGGCGCGCTGGTCGGCGCTTTGCAGCGTTAGCTTGACCTGCACGGCATCGACCACGGCCCAATTGGCGATCGAGCTGGCGGCCACGAACGCGGCATCGCCCTTCGCGTGGTAGCGGATGGTCATGTCAGTGACGTCACGCACCATTTCCTGCGGCGTGCCGAGAAACACGTTTTCCTTCGCGTCAGGGGCGGACAGCGCAACCCGGTACAGGGAGCGTCCCTGGACTGGATTGTTGCCGATGTACCAGTCGGCGGCGCCCAGCTTGGCGATCTGCGAGTTGTTGCCGAACTGGTAGAGGTTGCCGTTGGTGCTGCTGCAGTCGCTGGGGTAGCCCAGGCCCTTCGAGCAGTTGCCGGGGTTGACCGTGTTGCCGGTGTTGTGCACGAAGGTGACGGTGTTGTTGTTGTAGTTGCTGATCTGCACCATCACCGCATGGTCGGGATCGCACACGATGACGATGTCGCCGGACTGCAGGTTGGTGGTCTTGTCGTTGAGCTTGAAGTTCGCCGCCGGCTCCTTGTCTTCCGCCACGCTCATGCCGTCGTCGATCGCGCCGAGGACCTGCACGGAATCGGTGCCGGCGACCCGCTGGCCCGCGGCGGTGCCGAACACGCCTCCCGTCGCCGGGTCACCCTGGTTGCCGCTGTAGCCACGCAGGGCATTGGCCCAGTTCGCCCACCAGTCGGTACCGCTGTTGTTGAGCACGTTGGCCATGCGGTCGCCGTTGTTGCACGGGTTGAGCCCAGCATTGCGGATGTCGCGCGCCATCAGCTCGAATGCGATGCGCGAACCGTCCTGCACGTCGCCGAGCGCCTGATTGGTGCGGTAGGTGCGCTGGTTGGCCAGGAACACGCTGGTCACGCCGGCGATGACGATCAGGCCAAGCAGCATCGCGACCATCAGTTCGATCAGGGTGAAACCGGCAAGCGGCTTCATCGACTTGGGCATGTGACGGGCCGCGCCACGGCGGATCATGGAATGACTGCTCATAGCATGGCCCTGGTGACGACTTGCTGTTGGTTGGTGCCGCCTACGCCCGCCCTGCTGTCGTCGAACGTGATGGTGACGGTGCAGTCGGCGCTGGCCGTACCGACGGCCGTGCAGGCGATGCTGCCGGTGGTGCTGGCGACTGCGCCCAGGCTCTTGTTGCCGAGCCCCTGGCTGCACCACTGGTTGAGCTGGACGCTGGCCAGGGAACCGCTTGCCGCCGGGCAGGCGTTGGCTGCAATCGGCGTGGACGTGTTGTAGTCGCCGTTGCGGGCACCACCGATGTCCGCACGCATCGCATCCAGGATCGAATAGCTGGCGACCGTGACCATGCTGCGCGCCATCGCGCTGTTGTTGGTGGAGAGCGACATGGCCTGCAGCGCGGCGATGCCGAGGAAGGCGATGGACAGCACCAGCACGGCGATCAGCACCTCGATCAGGCCGACGCCGGACTGCGCCACGATACGCGGCATGGCTGGAACAGGGCGGAGGCTCACGGGCAGGCTCCCGAACTGGGGGTGGACACGAGGATCGAGCCGGCCGTCATCGTGATCACGCGATGGTTGTTGGTGCTCATCTGGCTGGTGCAAATGTCGGCCACCGTACCGCTGTAGGGGCTCGTGGTACCGACGGCCTGCCCCAGCCCCTGCCCTCCGAAACGGATCGCCTTCACGTCGCCCTTCAGCTGCACGGCCCCGGTGATGCCGACTGTGCCAGCCAGTACCTGAGAGGGTGTCGTGCCCGCCATGGCGTAGACCGCGCCGACCTCAGTGCCACACTTGGTGCCCAACGCATCGGTCGTGGTGTTGGCACTGGCCGAGTTGCTGCACAACTGGGTATTCGCGTTGCGCTTGACCGCTTCCATCCGCGCCACGTGGACCGCATTGATGATGTCGTTGGCGGTGGTGTTGAGCTTGTTGGAAAGCGTCAGTGACTTGAAACTCGGCACCGCGATCATGATCAGCACCAGGGCCACGGCCATGGTGATCAGCAGCTCGACCAGGGTGAAGCCGCGCTCGCGCCGCCGCGCCGCGACCCGTACCGATCCGCACTCCAGCGAGCGACCGCCGAGATTCTTCGGCTTACGCGTTTCGATCAGCGAGACGCCTCGCTGACGCGACAAGACTTGCATGGAATTCTCCCTGATACCCCTGCAGCCACTGTACCTATCGGTCCCGCTCCGGCCAGCCTCCAGCCGACAGGCGGTAGCAATTGCCCGACAAGCGGCTGATGGCGGCGCAGAAAAGGTGATCGGGTTCACGCGCAGTCGGCCAGGGCGGCGGCGGCGATCGCATCGCAGCCATTCCAATCGCTACGGAGCGGCCTCGATTCGGTTCCTGCCGTTGTCCTTGGCGTGGTACAGCGCAGCGTCCGCGCGCCGCACCAGGGAAGCGGCCCCCGTATCGGCGTGCCTCAACTGGGCGACGCCGAGGCTGATCGAGAGCTGCAGTTCGATGCCGGCGACTGTCGGCCGCGCGGCAGCCACGTTGGCGCGCAGGCGCTCGGCCACCTGCAGGCCGCCCTCGAGATCGGTATCGGGCAGCATGACCAGAAACTCCTCGCCGCCCATGCGGCCAAGCCGATCGAACTGGCGCAGCGCTCCTTGGCAAGCCTGGACGATCTGCTCCAGCACCTGGTCGCCGACCGGATGACCATGCCTGTCGTTGACGCGCTTGAAGTGGTCGATGTCGAGCATGATCACGGTCAGCCAGCGATGGGTACGGCGTGCCTCGTCGACGGCCACGTGCAGCATGTGTTCGATATGACGGCGGTTGGAGATGCCGGTCAGCGGGTCGGTGAGGGCCAGCCGGTGCAGGCGGCGGCTCTGGCGCCATTGCCGCCATGCCAGCCAGAGCATCAGCACCAGCAGCACGCCGGCAAGCAGGATGGCCAGGCGCTGCCAGCTGCGAACGCGCTCCAGCGCAGCCAGTTGCTGCTCCTTGAGCATCTTGTCGGCGGCCAGCTTGCGGTTCTCCAACTCACGCCGTTCGGTATCGAACTGGTAGCTCATCAGAGTGGTGATCTGGGTCTTGGCCATGCGCGCCAGCGCAGCATCGGCCTTCATCTTGAGCTTGAGATCCGCCAGCGCAGCGGATGGCTTGCCCAACGCCTCCTGGTTCTTCGAGCGCTCCTCGTACAGTTCGGCCAGGTAACGCATGTTGTTGCTGTGCCTGACGTTCGCCTCGGCAACATCGAACTCGCGCGCGGCCAGCTCGCGCTGGCCCAGACCCGCATGGGCCTCGGCCGACTGCAGGGCCAGCATGCCGGTATTGGACTTGTCCGAGACGTCCTGGAATTCCCTGGCGGCGTGCTCCAGGTACTGCAGCGCCTCGGCGTACTGCTGCCGGGCATTGCTGCTCTCCGCCAATGCCAGCAGAGCGGCCCCCACGCTTTGCCGCGAACCGGTTTCACGCGCCAACGCCAGAGCCCGCTGCAGGGGCACAACCGCAGCGGCGGCATCGCCCCGCTCGGTTGCCAAAAACCCCAGCTGCAGGTTGACCACCATCTGTTCCTGCTTGTCCTGCTTGCGTTGCGCGAAGACCATCGACTGCCGCAGGTAGTCGCCGGCCTTGTCGTACTCCCCCAATCGCCGGTAGATGGTGGCGATGCTGATGAGATTGGACTGCGCGGCCGTCGTATTGCCCGCCACTTCATAGAGACGCTGCGCCTCCAGAAAATCGAACAGGGCTTTCGCCTGCTCGCCCAGCAACGACTGGGCGCTGCCGCGCCAGGTCAGTCCGTCGGCGATCAGGCGGCCGTTCTCCAGACGCCGCGCAATCCGGATGCCCTCCTCGTAAGCTGGCAGCGCGTCGCGCTCCGTGGTGACCCGGCCCTGGTAAAGGCCGCGGCAAATCTGGAAGTTGGCCTCCGCTTCCAGGTCGCCCGCCTGGCGGGCCTGCTCGATGCCACCGCCTGCATAGGCGTAGCCGCCGTTGGCGTCGTTGTCGAACGCCAGGAAGCAGTACATGTATTCGTACCGGCGCCGCCGGTAGGCATCGTTGGACGGCAGCAGGGCACGCAGGCGATCGAGGGTGTGGTCGACGGACGCCTGGCTGTTGAGAGCCACCTCACCGTTGTCCAGTCGCCGGATGAGCTGGTCGAACGCCACCGTGTCGCGCACCGATGCCTGCGCCGCCGGTTCGGCATGCGCGCACAACGCCGTCGCCAACAGCAACACCAGCACACCAGGTAAACCACGAAATAGTCCGGACAACACGCCCCCGAGAAAGTCGATTCAGACCCTCCATGTCCGCACGGCGCAGGCCGTCGTCTCGTTATCGGCCGGGTCGCGAAAAACCTGAAGGATGCTTGGCCCGCCGGCGAGACCGCGGCCCGACAGCCGCCGAGCGAAGCGCCGGCCCTGCCATTTCACGTTGTCCGGCCCGCCGACGCCGCAATCGCGCTTGCGCCATCGCGGTGCGGCCCGTAAAATCATCGGCTCTTTGCCGGAATAGCTCAGTTGGTAGAGCGGCGCATTCGTAATGCGTAGGTCGTAGGTTCGATTCCTATTTCCGGCACCAGTTCATGCAAGACCCGAAGCCCCGGAATGCCATGCTCTCCGGGGCTTTTTGCTGCGCCGATGACGCAGCTTCGCAGGGCGGGCACTGTCTGCCCGATGAATCAGGTTACAGACTGGCGGAGCTGCTGCCGCCGACCACGCGCAGTTCCTTCGGCAGGGCGAAGGTGATGTTTTCCGGTTCGCCGTCCAGTTCGCGCACGTTGCCGGCACCCCATGACTGCAGGCGGGCGATCACGTCGCGTACCAGTTTCTCCGGCGCGGAGGCGCCGGCGGTGAGGCCGATGCGGTTGACGCCATCGAGCCAGCTGCGCTCGATGTGTTCGGCACTGTCGATCAGGAACGAGCGCACGCCCTGCTTCTCGGCCAGTTCGCGCAGGCGGTTGGAGTTGGAGCTGTTGACCGAGCCGACCACCAGCATCAGGTCCACCGCACCGGCGAGCCGGCGCACGGCGTCCTGGCGGTTCTGCGTGGCGTAGCAGATGTCGTCCTTGCGCGGCCCCTCGATGTCGGGGAACTTCACGCGCAACGCCTCGATGATCGCCTTGGTGTCATCCACCGACAGCGTGGTCTGGGTGACGTAGGACAGCTCGTGCGGGAAAGCCGGTGCCAGCGTGGCGACGTCCTCCAGCGATTCGACCAGCAGGATCTCGCCACTGTTGGCCGGATTCCACTGCCCCATCGTGCCCTCGACTTCCGGATGGCCGGCGTGGCCGATCAACACCACGCTGCGGCCGATGCGGCCCAGCCGTGCCACTTCCATATGCACCTTGGTGACCAGCGGACAGGTGGCGTCGAAGACCTTGAGATGACGCTGCTCGGCTTCCTCGCGCACCGCCTGCGACACGCCGTGGGCGCTGAAGATCACGGTGGCGCCATCGGGCACCTCGTGCAGTTCCTCGACGAACACCGCGCCGTCGGCACGCAGCTTGTCGACCACGTAGCGGTTGTGCACCACCTCGTGCCGCACGTAGATCGGCGCGCCCCACGATTCCAGCGCACGCTCGACGATGGCGATGGCGCGATCGACGCCGGCGCAGAAGCCTCGGGGGTTGGCGAGCAGGATGTCCATTGACGTCTCAGGAGTGCGTGGAGAGGAGTGAGAAATGAGCAAAGGCAGCCACTCGTTCTTCACTCCCTACTTTTCTCATTCCCGATTATCGCACGCCATCCCCGGGCTTGCCGGCGAACAGGCCGAACACGATCAGCATCACGGCGCCGACGGTGATGCCGCAGTCGGCGATGTTGAACACCGGGTAGTTCCACTGGCGGAAGTACACGTGGATGAAATCGGTAACCTGGGCCGCGTGCAGGCGGTCGATCAGGTTGCCGATCGCGCCGCCCACGATCAATGCCAGCGGCAGGCTGGTGCGCCAGTCGCGCCGTGGTGTGCGCGCCAGCCACGTCACCAGCACCGCGCTGATCGCCAGCGCCAGCAGCACGAAGAACCAGCGCTGCCAGCCGGCACCGCTGGCCAGGAAACTGAACGCGGCGCCACTGTTGAACGCCAGCGTCCAGTTCAGGAAACCGGGGATCACCGGATGCGGCACGCCCATCGGCTGCAGCGCATGCACCGCCCACCACTTGCTGAGCTGGTCGAGCACGATGACGGCGGCGGAGAGCCAGAGCCAGGGGAGTGCGTTGGGTTTCGGCGTCATGGAGTGCGGGACTCGGTCGTGGCAGGTTTTGATTCCTCCTCCTGCAACGGAGGGGGCGGTCGGGCGAGGGTCGCTTTTGATCTTGAGAGATCAGATCAAGAGCCTACCCCTCCCCAGCCCTCCCCTGCTTTGCAGGGGAGGGAGACAAGCGGGGCTTCGCGGGTCAGAACCAGCGGCGGTCCTCGCCGGGACCTTCGACGTTGCTGACGCAGCGGCTGCACAGCTCGGGATGCTCGGCGTGGCTGCCCACGTCGTCGCGGCGGTGCCAGCAACGCACGCACTTGGCGGCGCTGCTGACGTCGGCGGAAACCCAGGCTTCGGCGCCGTCCAGTTCCACCTTCACCGCGTCTTCCGCGCGCGGCGTCGACGGCGCCAGGGTGAAGTCGGAGGTGATGAAGAAGAAGCGCAGCTCGTCGGCGACATCGGCGTAGCGCGACTGGAGCGCGGCGTCGGCATGGACCACCAGCTTCGCTTCCAGCGCCGCGCCGATCCGCTCGGCCTTGCGCATGCCTTCGAGCACGCGCGAAGCGCTGTCGCGGATCGTCAGCAGATCGGCCCAGTAGCGCCGCTGTTCCGGCGAGTTCTGGGTGGCGGCCAGGCCGTCGTACCAGGTTTCGAACAGCACGCTGTCGCCACGCCCGCCCGGCATGGCCTGCCAGATTTCCTCGGCGGTGAAGCTGAGGATCGGCGCCAGCCAGCGCACCAGCGCCTCGGTGATGCGGTACATCGCACCCTGCGCGCTGCGCCGGCCGCGGCTGTCGGTCGGCATGGTGTAGAGCCGGTCCTTGGTGATGTCCAGGTACAGCGCGCCCAGTTCGTTGGTGCAGAAGTTCTGGATGCGCGCCACCACTTCGGGATAGTCGTAACGCTCGTACGCGGCGGTGACCGCCTGCTGCACGTCGTACGCCTGCTGCACGGCCCACTGGTCCAGCAGCAGGCTGTCTTCCACCGGGATCAGATGTTTTGCCGGATCGAAGCCGTCCAGGTTGCCGAGCAGGAACTTCGCGGTATTGCGGATGCGCCGGTAAGTGTCGGAGACGCGCTTGAGGATCTCGTCGGAGACGGTCATCTCGTTGCGGTAGTCGGCCGAGGCCACCCACAACCGCAGCACGTCCGCGCCCAGCGTATCCATCACCTTCTGCGGCGCCACCACGTTGCCCAGCGATTTGGACATCTTGCGGCCGTTCGCGTCCACCGCGAAACCGTGGGTGAGCACTTCGTCGTAGGGCGCGCGGCCGTGGATCGCCGACGAGGTCAGCAGCGACGACTGGAACCAGCCGCGATGCTGGTCGGAGCCTTCCAGGTACATCACCTTGTAATGCGACGCCGTGCCCTGCTGCAGTTCCGGGCGCTGGCCGATCACCGCGAAATGCGTCACGCCGGAATCGAACCAGACGTCGAGCACGTCGGTGACTTTCTCGTAGTCGTTCGCGTCGGCGCCGAGCAGCTCGGCCGCATCCAGCGTGAACCACGCGTCGATGCCGCCCTGCTCCACCTTTTTCGCGACCTGCTCCAGCAGCGCCACGGAATCCGGGTGCGGCTCCTGCGTGGCCTTGTGCACGAACAGCGCGATCGGCACGCCCCAAGTGCGCTGGCGCGAGATGCACCAGTCCGGGCGTCCGGCGACCATGCCGGCGATGCGTTCCTCACCCCAGCCCGGCACCCAGCGCACGTTCTTGATCGAGGTCAGCGCGGTCTCGCGCAGCTGCGCCTGCTCCATCGAGATGAACCACTGCGGCGTGGTGCGGTAGATCACCGGCGTCTTGTGCCGCCAGCAGTTCGGGTAGCTGTGCTCGATCTTCGCGAACGCCAGCAGCACGCCGCGCTGGCGCAGCAGGTCGACGATGGCGTCGTTGGCCTTCCAGATATGCATGCCGCCGAGGCCGAGGCCGTCGGCAGCGGGGGTGTCGATGCGATAGGTGCCGCGCGGCTCGATGTAGTTGAGCAGGCCGATGCCGTACTCGCGCGCCACCACGAAATCCTCGACACCGTGATCGGGCGAGGTGTGCACCGCGCCGGTGCCGTCCTCGGCGCTGACGTGCTCGCCGAGGATCACCGGCACCTCGCGCGGGTAGAACGGATGGTGCAGTTGCAGGCCTTCCAGCGCCTTGCCCTCGGCATGACCCAACACGGTCGCCTGCCCGATGCCGTAACGCTGCGCCGCCTTGTCGGCCAGCGCGCTGGCGACGACCAGCAGCACGCGCTTGCCGTCGCGCGACGGGCCTTCGATCAGCGCGTATTCCAGCCCGGCGCCGAGCGACACCGCCTGGCTTTCCGGCAAGGTCCACGGCGTGGTGGTCCAGATCGGGATGGCGGCGATGGCATCGCCGGCATCGACGCCGAACTTCGCCAGCAGCGCTTTCGGCTCGACCGCGTCATACGCCACGTCGACCGCCGGCGAAACCTTGTCGCCGTACTCGATCTCCGCCTCGGCCAGCGCCGAGGCGCAGTCGAAGCACCAGTACACCGGCTTGGCGCCGCGCACCACGTGGCCGTTGGAAACGATGCGCGCCAGTGCGCGCAGCATGTCGGCCTCGAAGCGGAAATCCATCGAGCGATACGGGTGGTCCCAGTCGCCGAGCACGCCGAGCCGCTTGAAGTCGGCGCGCTGGGTATCGACCTGCTCGGTCGCGTACTCGCGGCACTTCTGCCGGAACGCGGCGGCGTCGAGCTTGTCGCCCGGCTTGCCGAACTTCTTCTCCACCGCGATCTCGATCGGCAGGCCGTGGCAATCCCAGCCCGGCACGTACGGCGCGCGGTAGCCGGCCAGCAGCTTGGACTTGACCACCATGTCCTTGAGGATCTTGTTGACCGCGTGGCCGATGTGGATCGGGCCGTTCGCGTACGGCGGGCCGTCGTGCAGCACGAACACGCTGTCGCGATCGGCGGTCTTCTGCTGGATCTGCGCATAGCGATCGACCCGCTCCCACTCCGCCAGCCAGCCCGGCTCGCGCTTCGGCAAGTCGCCGCGCATGGGGAACGCCGTCTGCGGCAGGTTGATCGTGCTTTTGTAATCGTGGGTCATTGCGTGGATGCCGTCACTGAGGTGTTGCCGCCCGCCAGATGGCAGGCAAAGAAAGGAAAGTTAGTCGATTTCGACCCGTGCCGTAATGCCGCGTCCTCACGCCTCGGCCAGTCGCGGGTTCATGCCCAGCAGCTCGCGCGCCCGGCGCGAGTCCAGCGCCATCTGCGCCTTGAGCGGTTCCAGCCCGTCGAATTTCTGCTCGTCGCGCAGCTTGGCGACGAACTGCACCGCCATGCGCTGGCCGTACAGGTCGCCCTCGAAATCGAACAGGTGCACTTCCAGCAGCGGTTCGGCGACCTCGTTCACGGTGGGGCGCACGCCGAGGCTGGCCACGCCCGGCCAGCTGCACTCGCCCTCGCCCAGTCCCACGCGCACCGCGAAGATGCCCTGGATCGGGCTGACCCGCTGCGACAGGTGGATGTTGGCGGTGGGATAGCCCAGCGTGCGGCCGAGCTGGTTGCCGTACTCCACCTTGCCTTCGATCACGAACGGCCGGCCCAGCAGCGACTCGGCCCCGGCGAACTCGCCCGCCGCGAGCAGGGCCCTCACCCGGCTGGCCGAGACGCGGGTGCCGTCAAGCTGCACCATCGGCATGCTGCAGGCGGTGAAGCCGAGCTGCGCGCCCATCCGCTCCAGCAGCGCCATGTCGCCGCCGCGCTTGTGGCCGAAGCGGAAATCGCCGCCCACCCACACTTCGCGCGCGGCCAGCCGTTCGACCAGCACGCGCTGCACGAACGCCTCGGCCGACATCGCGGTCAGCGCCCGGTTGAAGCGCAGCAGCAAGGTGTGTTCCATGCCGGCGGCGGCGAAACCGCGCAGCTTCTCGCGCACGCTGGACAGCCGCGGCACCGGCTCGGGCGAGAAGAACGCGCGCGGCAGCGGCTCGAAGCTCACCACCACCGGGCTGCAGCCGAGCGCCTGCGCGCGCTCGCGCACCTGGGCCAGCAAGGCCTGGTGGCCGCGGTGCAGGCCGTCGAACGCGCCGACCGCGATAACGCTGCCGCGCGGCGCCAGGCAGGGGCCTGCGACATCCCTGGAAAGTCTCATCATCGCGTGAGTATAACGGCCCGGCTGCCCGCGATAAGAGCCTCGGGCGGGTTCACGCACCGCGCAGGTCGCGCAGACGGAAGCCGCCGGCAAACAGCACGGCGACATAACTGGCCCCGCCGGCCAGCACCAGCACGGTCAGATGCCACAGCCGGGTCAGCACCGGCACCCCGTGGGTCCAGTTCGGCCACAGCCAGCGGCCCAGCAACAGCACCGCCAGCATCACCGCGCAGGCCGCAGCCAGCCGCAGCAGATGCCGCGACCAGCCCGGCTGGCGCTGGTAGACACCGGCCTTCTTCAGCCAGTGCCACAGCAGCCACAGGTTCACGTAAGCGGCCACCGCGCTGGCCATGCCCAGCGCCATGTGCAGGCCGGGCAACCGGGCCAGGCCGTCCAGCCACGCCAGCTGCTTCAGCTCGGCCGGCGCCCACAGTTCGAACAGCAGCGCCAGGAACACCACGTTCAACAGCATGTTGGTGAGCAGCGAAGCCACCGCCGCACGCACCGGCGTGCGCGTGTCCTGGCGCGCGTAGAACGCCGGCAGCAACACCTTCACCAGCGCGAATGCGGGCAGGCCGAAGCTCAGCGCGGTGATCGACAGCGTCGCCATGGCGGTGTCGTGCGCGGTCCAGTGACCGTGCTGGAACAGCGTGGCTACCAGCGGCCCGGCCAGCAGCATCAAGGCGAACATCGCCGGCACCGCGATCAGCAGGGTGACGCGCAGGCCCCAGTCCAGCGCGCGCGAAAAGCCGGCCTTGTCGGTGGTGACGTGGTGGCGCGACAGCGACGGCAGGATTACCGTGCCCAGCGCCACGCCGAACACGCCCAGCGGCAGTTCCAGGAAACGGTCCGCCTGCGACAGCCAGCTCTGCGAACCGACCACCAGCAGCGAGGCGATCACCGTGTCGAACAGCAGGTTGATCTGCGCCACCGACGAACCGAACAGGGTCGGCACCATCAGCCGCATGATCCGGCGCACCTCCGGGTGACTCCAGCCCCAGCGCGGCAGGGTCAGCAGGTCGAGCCCGCGCAGCGCCGGCAGCTGGAACAGCAGTTGCAGGATGCCGGCCGCCAGGATCGCCCAGCCCATCGCCATGATCGGCGTCTGCAGCCGCTTCGACAGCCACAGCGCGCCGGCGATCATGCACAGGTTGAGGATCACCGGGGTCAGCGCCGGCAAGCCGAAACGATGGAAACTGTTCAGCGCACCGCCGGACAGCGCGGTCAGCGACACGAACAGCAGGAACGGAAAGGTCAGCCGCAGCAGCTCGACGGTCAGTTCGAACTTGTGCGGCTCGTCGATCGCGCCGGGCGAGAACAGCACGGTCACCTGCGGCGCGAAGATGATTCCCAGCGCGGTGATCAGCAGCAGCACGCCACCCAGCGTGCCCGACACCCGCGACATCAGGTCCTTCAGCTGCGCATGCGTGCCCTTCTCCTTCACTTCCGTGAAAACCGGCACGAAGGCGGTGGAGAACGAGCCCTCGGCAAACAGCCGGCGCATGAAGTTGGGAATGCGGAACGCCACCCAGAACGCGTCGGTGGCGCCGTTGGCGCCGAACGCGGCGTTGATCGACATGTCGCGCACCAGGCCGAGCACCCGCGAAACCATCGTCATGCTGCTGAACGAGAGCAGCCCGCGGAGCATGCTGGGGGACTTCATGTGGCTGTTCGTTACCTTCGGCGTCGATCACGCGGGACGCGTAGTTTGACAGTCCGCGCGGGCAGGATGACAGCGCGGATATGGCAGAATACCGGCACGATCACGGCCGCGCGCCCATGCCGGCCCTCGGCGCGGCCGCCTAAATGATTGACGCACCGGCGAATCGACCGCATAATTGGCGTCTTTTTCCACCCTCAACCCTGCATTCCGGAGTTCTACCTTGGCCAACATCAAGTCCGCGAAGAAGCGCGCGCGCCAGTCCGAACAGCGCCGTCTGCGCAACATCAGCGCCCGCTCCATGGTCCGCACCGCCCTGAAGAAGGTCGTCAAGGCCATCGAGGCCAAGGACAAGGCTGCCGCCGTCGCCGCGTTCACCGCCGCCCAGCCGGTGATGGATCGTTACGCCGCCCGCGGCCTGATCCACAAGAACAAGGCCGCCCGCCACAAGAGCCGCCTCAACGCGAAGATCCGCGAACTGGCGTAAGCCGGGGCGCGATTCGGGTTGCATGAAAAAGCCGGCGCAAGCCGGCTTTTTCGTGTCTTCAGCTTCGCTCCCTCCCCTGCTCGCAGGGGAGGAGCCAAACGAGGGCGTCACCTCCGCGGGCGGAATTCCAGCGGCATCGGCTCGCCCTGCCGCGCCGCGGCCGGCGGTTTCGGGCCGCAGGCGCCGCAGGTGCTGCAGCCGTCGCTGCAGTCGCCGGTCGCCTCTTTCGGCTGCAGGCGGCGCCCCAGCGCGCGCACCCACGCGGCACGCCCGGGGCGGCTGTAGCGTATCGATGTGGCCGCCAGCCAGCGGTTGGTGAGTTTCGGCGCGAGCTTGCGGAACACGATCAGCACACTGATCAGCACGATCAGGCCGACCACCACGTACTGCACCAGCAGGCCGGTACTCATGTCAGCGCCCTCGTCACCTGGTAGACGAGGAACGACGCGGCGTAGGCCATCACGAACATGTAGCCGAACGAGATCGCCACGTTGCGCCAGGAATCGGTCTCGCGCTTGATGATCGCCAGGGTGGACATGCATTGCGGCGCGTACGCAAACCACACCAGCAGCGACAACGCGCTGGCCAGCGGGATCTGCCCGACCAGCGCATGGCCCAGGCCACCGGCCGCTTCGCCACCGACCAGATAGACGGTGGCCAGTGCGGCCACGGCGGTCTCGCGCGCGGCAAACGCCGGGATCAGCGCCAGGCTGATCTGCCAGTTGAAGCCGATCGGCGCGAAGACATACTGCAGCGCCCGGCCAATGTAGCCGGCGAAGCTGTACTCGATCGCCGGCTGGGTCGCGCCCTCCGGTGCGCCCGGGAAGGTGGAGAGGAACCACATCAGCACGGTCAGGCCGAGGATCACGCCGGTCAGCCGCTTCAGGAAGATCATGCCGCGCTCGTACAGGCCGATCGCCACATCGCGCGGCTTGGGCATGCGGTACGACGGCAACTCCATCATCAGCGCGTGCTCGCTCTTGTCGCGGCGGATGTGTTTCATCACCCAGCCCACCAGCATCGCGCCGAGGATGCCGGCCAGATACAGCGCGAACAGCACCACGCCCTGCAGGTTGAACACGCCGAACACGTAGCGGATCGGAATGAAGGCACCGATCAGCAGCGCATACACCGGCAGCCGCGCCGAGCAGGTCATCAACGGCGCGATCAGGATCGTGGTCAGCCGGTCGCGCGGGTCGGTGATGCTGCGCGTGCCCATGATGCCGGGAATCGCACAGGCGAAACTCGACAGCAGCGGGATGAACGAGCGCCCGGTCAGCCCCACCGACAGCATCAGCCGATCGAGCAGGAACGCCGCGCGCGGCAGGTAGCCCGACTCCTCCAGCACGATGATGAACAGGAACAGCACCAGGATTTCCGGCAGGAAGCCCAGCACCGTGCCGAGGCCGCCGAACAGGCCGTCGTTGACCAGGCTCTGCAACGGCCCGGCCGGCATCCACGCGGCGACGTGCCCGCCCAGCCAGCCGAAACCGTCGCCGATCGCGTCGGTCATCGGCTTGCCGATCGAGTACACCGCCTGGAATACCAGGAACATCACCACCGCGAGAATCAGCAGGCCGAACACCGGATGCAGGGTCCAGCGATCCAGCGCATCGTCGAGTTCCGCGGTGGCGCGCGGCATCGTCACCGTCGCCGTCAGCAATTCACGCACCTGTGCATGCAGGTCGGCGCGGCCGGCCGCGTCGCCCACCTGCGCCGGCGCCGCCGGCGGCACTTCGCCGTCGACCCGCTCGATCAGGCCACGCGCACCGCCGCGTTTCACCGCAACGGTTTCCACCACCGGCAGGCCCAGTCGCCGTTGCAGCTCCGGCACGTCGATGACGATGCCGCGCTGGCGCGCGGTGTCCATCATGTTCAGCGCCAGCACCACCGGCCGGCCCAGCCGCTTCACTTCCAGCACGAAGCGCAGGTGCAGGCGCAGGTTGGTCGCGTCGGCGACGCAGACGATCAAGTCCGGCGGCGCCTCGCCCGGGTAGTTGCCGGCACAGACATCGTGGGTGATCTGTTCATCCGGGCTGTTCGCGTCGAGGCTGTAGGCACCCGGCAAGTCGAGGATCTGCAGTACGCGGCCGGACGGCGCGGTGAAACGGCCCTCCTTGCGCTCCACTGTGACGCCGGCGTAGTTCGCCACCTTCTGCCGGCCGCCGGTGAGCAGGTTGAACAGCGCCGTCTTGCCGCAGTTCGGGTTGCCCACCAGGGCGATGCGCAGGGTCGAAGCGCTCATGCCGCCACCTCGGTACGCACGCTGATCCGGGCCGCCTCGGCGCGACGCAGGGCAAAGCGGGTGAAACCGATCTGGATCAGCAACGGATCGCCGCCCATCGGCCCCACCGCCACCACGCGCACCGGTTCGCCATCGACGAAGCCCAGGTCGCGCAGGCGCTGCGCGATCGGGTCGGCCGCGTGCGCATCGTCGACGCGGTCGACCACGGCAGGGGCACCCTTGGGCAAATCGGACAGACGCACAGGCTGGATTCTCAAATAAGAATAGTTCGCATTATAGACCTACACTCGGCCCGCTGCACCACGCCCGGTTTATCATCGCGTTATTTGCCACAGGGACGACCGATGACCGATTCCATCCTGAGCGAGCGCCGCGGCACGGTCGCCTGGCTCACCCTGAACCGTCCGCAGATCCACAACGCGTTCGACGACGCGCTGATCGCCGCGCTCACCGACGCGCTGGCGGCCGCCGACGCCGACCCGGCCGTGCGCGCCGTGGTGCTGAGCGGCAACGGCAGCTGCTTCTCGGCCGGCGCCGACCTCAACTGGATGCGCGGCATGGCCGGCGCCAGCGAGCAGGAAAACCGCGAGGACTCGCTGCGCCTGGCGCGGCTGATGCGCAGCCTGCAGTTCCTGTCCAAGCCGACCATCGCGCGGGTCAACGGCGCGGCCTATGGTGGCGGCGTGGGCCTGGTCGCCTGCTGCGACATCGCGATCGGCGTGGACACCGCCAAGTTCGCGCTGTCGGAAGTGAAGCTGGGCCTGGTGCCGGCGGTGATCTCGCCGTACGTGATCGCCGCGATCGGGCTGCGCGAGGCGCGCCGGTTGTTCATCACCGGCGAGGTGTTCGATGCCGCCACCTCGGCACGCATCGGCCTGCTGCATGCGGTGGTATCCGCCAGCGAGCTGGACGAAGCGATCGAGCGTCAGTTGTACCTGCTGGCCAAGGCCGGCCCGCTGGCCCAGCGCGAAGCGAAACAGCTGGCCTTGCGCATCGGCGGCGCCGACCCGGTGCAGGCCGAGCGCATCGACAGCGCCAACGCCGAACTGATCGCCCGCCTCCGCGTGTCGCCGGAAGGCCAGCACGGCCTGGGCGCCTTCCTCGACAAGCGCGCACCGGCGTGGGTCGGGCAGCCGTAGGAGCGCACCCGGGCTATCTGCTAGCTTTAGACGATTTGCATCGACAGCCAACGGCTCCAGGATCCTGCATGTTCGAACGCGTACTGATAGCCAACCGCGGCGAGATCGCCTGCCGCGTGATCCGCACCTGCCGCCGCCTCGGCATCCACACCATCGCGGTGTATTCGGAAGCCGACCGCGACGCGCAGCACGTGCGGCTGGCCGACGAGGCGTGGCCGATCGGCGGGCCGCGTCCGGCGGATTCGTACCTGCGCGGCGATGCCATCCTCGACGTGGCGAAGCGGACCGGCGCGCAGGCCATCCATCCCGGCTATGGCTTCCTCTCGGAGAACACCGACTTCGCCCGCATCTGCACCGACGCCGGCATCGCCTTCATCGGGCCACGCCCGGAAAGCATCGACGCGATGGGTTCCAAGGCCGCCGCCAAGGCGCTGATGGAACAGCACGCGGTGCCGCTGGTGCCGGGCTACCACGGCGCCAACCAGGACGCCGCCCACCTCGCCGAACAGGCCGCCAGGACCGGCTTCCCGCTGATGATCAAGCCGGCGGCCGGCGGCGGCGGCAAGGGCATGCGCATCGTGCGCGACGCGGCCGAGTTCGCCGACGCCCTCGCTTCGGCGCAGCGCGAGGCGGCCAGTTCGTTCGGTGATGCGCGGATGATCCTGGAGCGCTACGTCGAGCATCCGCGGCACATCGAGTTCCAGGTGTTCGGCGACACCCACGGCAACGTGATCCACCTCAACGAGCGCGAATGCTCGGCCCAGCGCCGTTACCAGAAAGTGCTGGAGGAAACCCCCTCGCCTTTCCTCGACGACGCGCGCCGCCAGGCGATGGGCGCAGCCGCCGTCGCCGCGGCCAGGGCGGTGAACTACGTCGGCGCCGGCACGGTGGAATTCATCGTGGCGCAGAGCGGCGAATTCTTCTTCATGGAGATGAACACGCGGCTGCAGGTCGAGCACCCGGTCACCGAGATGACGTTGGGCCTGGACCTGGTCGAATGGCAGTTGCGCGTGGCCGCCGGCGAGCCACTGCCGTTGCAGCAGGAGGACGTGCATGCGCGCGGCCATGCGATCGAGGTGCGCCTGTACGCGGAAGACCCGGACCAGAACTTCCTGCCCGGCTCCGGCAAGCTGCAGACCCTGCGCCTGCCTGCGCCATCACGCCACGTGCGCCTCGACGGCGGCGTGATCGAAGGCGACAGCGTGACGATCTTCTACGACCCCATGATCGCCAAGCTGATCGTGTGGGACGAGGACCGGCCGCAGGCCCTGCAGCGGCTGCGCGAGGCGCTGGCGGCCAGCGAGATCGTCGGCCCGAAATCGAACATCGGCTTCTTGGAACGGCTGGCGCGGCACCCGGCGGTGGTCGAGGGGCGCATCGACACCGGCTACCTGGATCGCCATCTGGACGAGTTCCTGGTCGGCGATGTCACGCCTTCCGACGGCACCCTGTTCGCCGCCGCCACCGCCGCGCTGCTGCATGACGAGCTGCACGTCCAGAGCGCTCCGGCCGATCCGCATTCGCCCTGGGCGCGCGCCGACGCCTGGCGCATCGGCCACGCCGGCAAGCGCATCGTGGCGCTGACCTCCCGCGAACGGCGTTTCGAAGTCGAGGCGCACGGCCACGGCGGCGACTACCGGCTGCGCCACGGCGAGACCCACTGCGAAGTGCGCGGCGCGCGCGTGGCCGACAACAGCCTCAGCGCCCGCTTCGACGGCGAATCGCTGCGCGTGCCGCTGCGCGCCGACGCCCAACGCGTGCTGCTGCACGACGCGCATGGCCAGCGCCACAACTTCAGCCGCGCCGCGGCGTTCGCCTGGGAATCGAAGGACGCCGTCGGCGGCAACCAGGTCATCGCGCCGATGCCCGGCCGCATCGTGCTGGTCAAGACAAAGGCCGGCGACGTGGTCGAACAGGGCCAGGAACTGCTGGTGATGGAGGCGATGAAGATGGAACTGGCCTTGAAGGCGCCGCGCGCCGGCACCATCGAAAGCATGAACGCCACGCAAGGCGAGTTCGTCGAAGCGGACGCCGTGCTGGTGCGTTTCGCCGACTGACCGGAGCACGACATGAATCCCTCCAACCACGTCCGCATCGTCGAAGTCGGCGCCCGCGACGGCCTGCAGAACGAGAAGACCCTGCTGCCGGCCGAAGTGAAGATCGCGCTGATCGACCGGCTCTCCTCCACCGGCCTCAAGACGATCGAGGCGACCAGCTTCGTCAGCCCGAAGTGGGTGCCGCAACTGGCCGACGCGGCCGAGGTGTTCCGCGGCATCCGCAAGGTACCCGGCGTGGGTTACCCGGTGCTGGTGCCGAACCTGCAGGGCTACCAGCGCGCACGCGAGGTCGGCGCCACGGACATCGCGGTGTTCACCGCCGCATCGGAAGCGTTCAACCGCAAGAACATCAATGCCTCGATCGACGAGTCGATCGAACGCTTCATCCCGGTGATGGAACAGGCCCGGGCCGACGGCGCGCGGGTGCGTGGCTATGTCTCCACGGTGCTCGGCTGTCCGTACCAGGGCGAGGTGCCGGTCAGTGACGTGGTACGCGTGGCACGCCGGATGTACGAACTGGGCTGTCACGAGATCTCGCTGGGCGACACCATCGGCGTGGGCACGCCGGCGAAGGCGCGCGCGATGCTGCACGCGGTGGCGCAGGAAGTGCCGATGGACGCCCTGGCGGTGCACTTCCACGACACCTACGGCCAGGCGCTGGCGAACATCCTGGCCTGCCTGGAGGAAGGCGTACGCGTGGTCGACAGCGCCGTCTCCGGCACGGGCGGCTGCCCGTACGCGAAGGGCGCCACCGGCAACGTGGCCAGCGAGGACGTGGTCTACATGCTGCACGGCATGGGCATCGAGACCGGCATCGACCTCGATCTGCTCGTCGCCACCGGCGCCTGGCTGGCCGCGCAGCTGCACAAGGAAACCGCCAGCCGGGTCACCCGCGCGCGTACCGCCGCAGCCTGAAAGCTCGCTATCATCGGCGCTTCGACCTCGAGGTTGTGAATTTTTCAACCTCGAGGCCCGGCCATGGACGGCCGGACGCGGATCAGGCACGTCAGTGCCTGATCCGCGTGAGCGAGTCCGGACATGCGCCGGACTCGCGACAGAAGAAAATCACAGGAAGTGATTTTCTTCACAAGCTCTGACCGGACGAAGCGATGCGCGCAAGCCTGACGACCTGGTGGCAAACGGCGGCGATCCTGCTGCTCCTGCTGTGCGCCCTGAGCGCAAGCGCGGCCACGCCGAAGGGCGACTGGCTGTTGCTGCCCGAGCGCGTGTGGACCGGCAACGGCGACGCTGCGCACAGCGGCTGGGCGGTGCTGGTGCACGACGGTGCGATCGCCGCGGTGGGCCCCGCCGCGTCGATCCAGGCGCCGCCCGGCGCGCAGCGCGTCGAGCTGCCCGGCGCCACGCTCACCCCCGGCCTGATCGACCTGCACTCGCACCTGTTCCTGCATCCGTATAACGAAACGTTGTGGAACGACCAGGTGCTGACCGAGCCGCAGGATTACCGCACGCTGGAAGCCGCCGCCCACGCGAAGGCCACGCTGATGGCCGGCTTCACCGCCCTGCGCGACCTCGGCACCGAGGGTGCGGGCTTTGCCGACGTGTCGATCCAGCGTGCGATCAACGAAGGGTTGATCCCGGGACCGCGGATGTTCGTCGCCACGCGCGCCATCGTCGCCACCGCCAGCTATGGACCGGGGCCGCGCGGCTTCCGTCCGGATCTCGATCTGCCGCAAGGCGCGCAGCCGGTCAGCGGCGTGGATGCGGCCATCGCCGCCGTGCGCGAGCAAGCCGCCCGCGGCGCCGACTGGATCAAGCTGTACGCGGACTATCGGGTGGGCCCAGGTGGCGAAACCGCGCCCACCCTCAACCCGGCGGAACTGAAGGCGATCGTCGACACGGCGCACCAGATCGGCCGCCCGGTCGCAGCGCACGCGGCCAGCGATGCCGGCGTGCGGATGGCGGTCGAGGCCGGCGTGGACACCATCGAACACGGCTACGGCGCCAGCGAGGCGACCTTCCGTCTGCTCAAGCAGAAGGGTGTGGCCTATGAACCCACGCTCACCGCGGTCGACGCCACCTCGGAGTATTTCCAGCACTACGTGCCGGGCAAGTCCGAACCCACGCCTGCCATGAAGGAAGCCGAGCGCGCGTTCCGCACCGCGCTGAAAGTCGGCGTCACCATCGGCAACGGCAGCGACGTGGGCGTGTTCGCGCACGGCACCAACTGGCGCGAGCCCGCGGCGATGGTACGCGACGGCATGACCCCGGCGCAGGCGCTGCACGCGGCCACCGACGTGGCGGCGAAGATCCTGCGCCAGTCGCAACACTTCGGCCGCATCGCGCCCGGCATGGCGGCCGACCTCGCCGCGTTCAGCGGCGATCCCAGCACGCAGATCGACGCCCTGGAGAAACCGGTCTTCGTGATGAAGGACGGCGTTCCCTATCGCACTCCCGACATGACCCCATGACCGATACGTTCCTTATCCGCCCGATCGAGCCATCCGACAACGCGGCCATGGCCGCGATCATCCGCAGCGTGATGCCCGAGTTCGGCGCCGACGGTCCCGGCTTCGCGATCCACGACACCGAAGTCGACACGATGTACCA
This sequence comes from Rhodanobacter soli, assembly GCF_040548735.1. Lineage (NCBI taxonomy): Bacteria > Pseudomonadati > Pseudomonadota > Gammaproteobacteria > Lysobacterales > Rhodanobacteraceae > Rhodanobacter > Rhodanobacter soli. The sequence goes on from NZ_JBEPSD010000001.1 coordinate 589,006, forward strand.
GGCCTACGCGCAACCGCGTTGCAGCTATTTCGTGGTCGAGCGCGACGGCGTGGTGATCGGCGGCGGCGGCATCGCGCCGCTGGAAGGCGGCGAACCGGAGGTGTGCGAGCTGCGCAAGATGTACTTCCTGCCCACGGCGCGCGGCATCGGCGCCGGCACGGCGATGATGCAGCGCTGCCTCGACGCGGCGCGCGCACACGGCTTCAAGCGCTGCTACCTGGAAACGCTGACCGGCATGGATGCGGCGCAGGCGCTGTACAAGCGCAGCGGTTTCACCGCGCTGTGCAGCGCGATGGGCGGCACCGGCCACCACGGCTGCGACCGCTACTTCATCCGCGAGCTGTGAGGTGAGGCGATGGCGAACCACGATCCCCGCGTCGACGCCTACATCGTGAAATCCGCCAGCTTCGCCCGGCCGATCCTGGAACACCTGCGCGCGCTGGTGCACGAGGCCTGCCCCACGGTGGACGAAAGCCTGAAGTGGGGCATGCCGTTCTTCAGCTACAAGGGCGCGCCGATGTGCATGATGGCCGCGTTCAAGCAGCACTGCAGCTTCGGCTTCTGGTTGTCGAAGGAAGTCACCGGCGGCAGTGACGAGGATGGCATGGGGCAGTTCGGCAAACTCGCCTCGCTGAAGGACCTGCCCCCGGACAGGCAGCTGGCTGCCCACCTGAAGAAGGCGATGGCGCTGAACGAGGCCGGCGTGAAGAAGGCGCGCCCGAAGGCCGTCGCGAAACCCGCACCGACGCTGCCGGACGATCTGGCCGCCCTGCTCGCGCAGAAGAAACATGCCGCCGCACGCAAGGCATGGGAGAGCTTCCCACCTGGTGCACAACGCGAGTACGTCGAGTGGATCGCCGAGGCGAAAACCGACGCCACCCGCCAGAAGCGCCTCGCCACCACCCTGGAATGGCTGGCCGAAGGCAAGCGGCGCAACTGGAAGTACGAGAAATGCTGAGAGCCCGTTCATGATCCGCACCGCCCGCGACGAAGACGCCGCCGCCATCCATGCGATCTACGCCCCCTCGGTCAGCACCGGCGTGGCCACCTTCGAGACCGAACTGCCCGGCGTGGACGCGATGCGCGGACGCATCCACACGCGCCTGCAGCACTACCCGTGGCTGGTGTGGGAAGACGCCGGCGAGGTGCTGGCCTACGCCTACGCCGGGCGCTTCCGCGAGCGCGCCGCGTACGACTGGATCGCCGAAACCTCGATCTATGTGCACGCCGATGCGCAGCGCCGCGGCATCGCGCGCCGGCTCTACGGTGTGCTGCTGGACGTGATGCGGCTGCAAGGCCTCACCCAAGCGGTTGGCGTGATCACCCTGCCCGGCAGCGCCAGCGTGGCGATGCACGAGGCGATGGGCTTCACTTCCGCCGGCGTATGGCGCCAGTGCGGCTACAAATTGGGGCAATGGTGGGACGTGGGGGTGTGGCAGAAGGAGCTGCAGGCTGCGGCGAATCCGCCCATGGCCGTCACGCCGTTCCCGCACTTGCCGTCGGCGCCGTTGCAGGAATTGCTGGAAAAACACCGGAGCGCGTAGGGCGGGCACTGCCCGCCGGCTCTGGTTCTTCGGCGTCGAAACGAAGAGCGGCGGGCACTGCCCGCCCTACGCGCTCCTACCAGGGACGCGGCGGATTGCCTTGCAAAAAAAAGGCGTGCCCGCTGTTGCGGGCACGCCTTCATGCATCAAGCGCCAGCCGGCTACTGGTTGAGCAGCAGGTCGACGATCACGCCGGTGGCGATCGCCACCAGCAGGAAGTCGCCGTTGTCGCTGCGTACCCAGTGATAGCCACGTGGCGGTTCGCGCAGGCGGTCGCGGCGCCAGTCGGTCACCACGTAGCGGGTGCGGTATTCCACCGGCAGGTAACCGCCGCGCTTGTACCAGCCCTCGTGACGGCCGCGATCGTGCCAGCTCTTGTAGCGGCCATAGGCATGGCCCGGGGGACCATCGTCGCGCACATAGCGGCGGCCGCGGTCATCACGGTAACCATCGTCACGCTGGTGCCGGTCGCGGTCGCGGTCATGGCCATTGCCACGGTCGCCGTCGTCCTGCCCATACCCCTTGTCGTCGTGACCGTGTCCACGGCCGTGACCGTTGCCCTGCGCCAGCACGGAGCCACTGGCCAGCATCAGCATCGCACCCAACACGGCAGACAGACTCAGTAGCTTCTTCATGCATTGCTCCCCACTGTTGATGGATTGGTTCCGCCGGGCCACTCCCGGTACTGACCGGCTCGCGCCGGCGGTTCGAGGCCACGATGGCCGCCGTTACCACAACGCGGCGTGAATTCGCTGCCATGGCAGGTTTCGCGTTCAGCCTGCAGCCGTGCGCGCCGGTCGGCTACCATGGCGGCTTTTCGGCACTGGCTATCAAGGATTCCCCATGCAGCTCGATCAGGTCAAGGCAATCGTCACCGGCGGCGCTTCCGGTCTCGGCCACGCGGTGGCGCAGCACATCGTCGCCCACGGCGGCCAGGTCGCGCTGTTCGACGTCAACGAGGACAAGGGCCAGGCCGCCGCGAAGGAACTGGGCGACGCCGCGCGTTTCTTCCGCACCGACGTCACCTCCGAGGAAGGCGTGGCCACCAATGTCGCCGCCGCACACCATGCGATGGGCGGCCTGAACGTGGTGATGAACTGCGCCGGCATCCTCGGCGCCGGCCGCGTGCTGGGCAAGGAAGGCCCGATGCCGCTGGGCAACTTCGCCACCACGGTGATGGTGAACCTGGTCGGCAGCTTCAACGTGGCCAAGGCCGGCGCGGCGCTGATGCAGGGCAACGAGGCGGGCGAGGACGGCGAGCGCGGCGTGATCATCAACACCGCCAGCGTCGCGGCCTACGAAGGGCAGATCGGCCAGGCCGCGTATTCCGCCTCCAAGGGCGGCGTGGTCGGCATGACCCTGCCGATGGCGCGCGAGCTGGCACGCTTCGGCATCCGCGTGGCGACGATCGCGCCGGGCATCTTCTGGACTCCGATGGTCGACAGCATGTCCGAGGCCGTGCAGCAGTCGCTGAGCGCCTCGATCCCGTTCCCCTCGCGGCTGGGCCAGCCGGCCGAGTTCGCCGCGACGGTCGCCTTCATCCTCGGCAACCGCTACATCAACGGCGAGACGATCCGCCTCGACGGCGCGGTGCGGCTGCAGCCGAAGTAATCTTCCCGTTTCCAACCCCACTCCATACGAATCCATCGCATGAAAGCTTCCGACGTCAAGAAAGGCAACGTGGTCGAGCACGACGGCACCGTCTACCAGGTACGCGACATCGAGCGCAGTTCGCCGAGTGCGCGTGGCGGCAACGTCACCTTCCGCTTCACCCTGTACACGATCCCCGGCGGGCGCAAGTATGACCTCAGCCTGCGTGCCGAAGACGAGCTGCGCGAGATGGACCTGGTGCGCCGTGCCGCCAACTTCTCCTACATGGACGACGGCGCGTTCGTGTTCATGGACGCCGAGGATTACACCCAGTACCCGCTGTCGCCGGAACTGGTGGGCGACAACGCCGGCTACATCGTCGAAGGCGTCGAGGGCTACTACGTGCAGCTGATCGACGACGCGCCGGTCGGCCTGCAGGTGCCGACCAGCGTGGTGCTGACGGTGGTCGACACCGCGCCGGAAATGAAGGGCTCCAGCGCCACCAAGCGCACCAAGCCGGCCAAGCTCGATACCGGCATCGAAATCCAGGTGCCCGAGTACATCAGCAACGACGAGAAGGTGTGGGTGAACACGCTCACCGGCGAGTTCGCTGGCAGAGCCTGAGAGCAGGAGTGAGTGAAGAGGCGTGAGAAACGAGTGGTTTTGTCATACTCGACTCTCACTCCTCGACACCAACTTCCAGCCCCATGCCCCCCAGCGGTTATTCGCTACGCGCCCATGCGATCGAGAGCCTGACCGACATCAAGCGGCCGGACGTGCCGCTGCGGGTGGTGCTGCGCAATACCGCGGCGGTGATCCTGCCGCTGGCCGTGGGCATGGCGACCGGCCATCCGCAGATCGGCCTGGGCGTGGCGGCCGGTGCGCTGGACACGATGTTCTCCGACCAGCCCGGGCCGTATCGCCAGCGCATGCGGCAACTGCTGCTGGCGTCGCTGGCGGCCGGTCTCGCCGCGCTGGTGGGTTTTCTGATCGGCGGCCAGTTGCTGCCGATCCTTCTCGCTACCGCCGCCTGCGGTTTCTTCGGCGGCATGCTGGTGGTATTCGGCGCGGATACCGCGCGGGTCGGCATGACCAGCATGATCCTGCTGGTGATCACCGCGTCGACGCCGACGTCGCTGGGCCATGCGCTCGGCGGCGCCGCGCTGATCTTCGCCGGCGGCATGCTGCTCACCGCGTTTTCGCTGGCGGCGTGGCCGCTGCAGCGCTACTGGCCGGAGCGCATCGAGCTGGCGCGGGTGTACGCCGGGCTGGCCGCACTGGCCCGCGAACAGGCGCATGACGATGCCGAGGTGCCGGCGCTGACCGAGGCGATGACCAGCCTGCAGCGCACCTTGCTGGGCCGCCATCGCGCGCACGGCCGCGCGATGGAAGCCTTCGGCGTACTGCTGGAGCTGGCCGAGCGGATTAGGCTGGAGCTCACCGCGATGACCGAGCTGCATGCCAACCCCGCCATCCACGCGATGTTCCGCGACGACGCCGCGCGCGTGCTGGCGGCGATCGCCGAGGCACTGCAGCAGGGCGACCCGCCCGAGCGGGCCGACCGCGCGCTGCAGACCCTGCGCGCCAGCGAGCGCGCCCTGCTCGACGGCGGCGGCGACGCCGACGGCCTGGCCGCGCACATCCATGCGCTGGCCGGCCAGCTGGCCGCTGCGGTGCGCAACGCCGACTGGGCCGGCAGCCGCGGCGAACTGCGCGCCAGCGCGGCGGAAACCCGGCTGCCGACGTCACTGCGCAGCAGCTCCACCTGGGCCACCCTGCGCGCCAACCTCACGCCGCGTTCGGTGGCGTTCCGTCACGCCGTGCGCATGGCGGTCTGCCTCAGCGCGGCGCTGTGGATCTCGCGCCTGCTGCACCTGCCGCACGGCTACTGGCTGCCGATGACCGCGGCGATCGTGCTGCGCCCGGACTTCGCCGCCACCTTCAACTTCGGCCTGCTGCGCGTGCTCGGCACGGTGCTGGGGCTGGTGCTCACCACGGTGCTGCTGCACATCACGCCGGACGAACCGTGGGCGCACCTGGCGCTGATGGCGGTGCTGTGCATGGCGTTCCGCTACCTGGCCGGTGCGCATTACGGCATCGCGGTGGCGACGCTGACCGGCACCGTGGTGATCCTGCTGTCGTTCGAAGGCGTCAGCCCCGGCCTGGCGGTGTCGGACCGGGTGCTCAACACCGCGCTCGGCTGCGGCATGGCCCTGCTCGCCTACGTGGCCTGGCCGACCTGGGAGCGCGGCCGCGCCCGCGCCGCACTGGCGGTGATGCTGGATGCCTACGCCAGTTACCTGCGCGCCCTGGCGCAACCCGACCGAGGCGGCAACCGCAACGACACCCGCACCGCGGCGCGCACCGCCCGCACCAATGCGCAAGCCTCGATCGACCGCATGCGCACCGAGCCGGCCACGCCGCCGGAACTGCTGGCGCTGGCCCGCGCGCTGTTCGCCAACGGCAACCGCCTGGCGCGCACCGCGATGGCCCTGGAAGCCACCCTCGACGATCTCGCCACGCTGCCCGCGGCGGACGCCATCGGCCGTTTCGTCGAGCACAACGCCGACGCCGTGCAGGCCATCGCCACGGCGTTGCGCGAACGGCAGCCGCTGGGCGCCCTGCCCGAGCTGCGCGCCATGCAGCGCGAGCTGGTCACCTCGATGCAGGAGGTCGGCGACCGCGCCGCACTCGAGCTGCTGGCACGCATCAGCGACCGGCTGGTCGACAACGTCGACACGCTGGCCCACGTGACGAAACGCGGCCTGTCGGAGCCCGCCGCCGCGGAACCGCCGCCGGCGTAAGCCGCGCCGCACCATGTGCGGGCGCAACGCGACGCCACCGTGCGGAGGTTTTACACTGCACGGATGCTCAAGATCGATACCCACGCGCACATCCTGCCCCGCGACTGGCCGAACCTGGCGGCCAAGTACGGCGACGACCGCTTCCCGGTGATGACCCATACCGACGGGCGCCACCGCATCTACAAGGACAGCCGGTTCTTCCGCGAAGTGTGGGATTCGGCGTTCGACCCGCAGACGCGCATCGACGACTACGCCCGCTTCGGCGTCGACGTGCAGGTGATCTCCACCGTGCCGGTGCTGTTCTCGTACTGGGCGCCGGGCCACCAGGCACTGGAGCTGCATCGCCATCTGAACGACCACATGGCCGGCATCTGCCGCGACTTCCCGCGCCACTACGCCGGCATCGGTACGGTGCCGCTGCAGGCGCCGCAGCTGGCCGTGCGCGAACTGGAACGCTGCATCGACGAGCTGGGCCTGCAGGGCGTGCAGATCGGCTCGCACTGCGGCGACTGGAACCTGGATGCGCCGGAACTGTTCCCGTTCTTCGAAGCCGCCGCCGATCTCGGCGCCGCGGTGCTGGTGCACCCGTGGGACATGATGGGCATGGCCAGCATGCCGAAGTACTGGATGCCGTGGCTGGTCGGCATGCCCGCCGAACAGTCGCGCGCCGCCTGCTGCCTGGTATTCGGCGGCGTGATGGAGCGGCTGCCGAAGCTGCGCGTGATGCTGGCGCACGGCGGCGGCAGCTTCCCCTCGACGATCGGCCGCATCGAACACGGCTTCCGCATGCGGCCGGACCTGGTCGCCACCGATAACCCGCGCAACCCGCGCGAGTACCTCAAGCGCTTCTACTTCGACTCCTGCGTGCACGACGACCAGGCGCTGCGCTATCTGCTGGATGTGACGGGCGCCCACCAGGTGATGCTCGGCACCGACTATCCTTTCCCGCTGGGGGAGCAGGAACCCGGCAGCGGCATCGAGGCGCTGGGCCTTGACGAAGCCGACCGCGCACGGCTGTTCCACGGCACGGCGCTGGAATGGCTGGGCCTGCCCCGCCACCGCTTCGCCCCCGATCCCCTTCCGAAGGAACCCGCATGAGCTTCCTGCGCACCACCACCCTCGCGATCGCCTTCGCCACCGCCCTGCTGGCCGGCGGCGCGCATGCCGCCGACGTCAGCATGGCCGACGGCAGCGTCCACTTCAGCACGCCGGACAACTGGCTCGGCATCATGGAAACCCAGGGCGACCCCGAAGCCCGCGTGTTCCAGGTGCCTGATCCCTCGCCCACCGGCAAGAACAGCCTCGCCCGCGTCACCGTCACGGTGAAGCAGGTGGCCGACGTCAACGGCTTCAACCAGTACCGCAGCGAAGCCACCGCGAAGGCCATGGCGCTGCCCGGCTACAAGGCCGCCGCGGTGCCGCCGAGCCCGAACAGCAACATCTATACCGCGCAGGAAAACGCCACCGGCTTCAACTACACCGAGCACTACTGGTTCAAGAACGGCCACGCGATCCAGCTGCGCTGCGTGCGCCCCAGCCAGACCGAAGCCGGCGCCGAGTGGAAGGCCGCCTTCGACAAGGGCTGCGAAGCGATTGCTGCGCAACTGAAGTAAGTCACCTGGCTCCCTCCCCTGCTTGCAGGGGAGGGTTGGGGAGGGGTTCGCTCTTGATCTTCCCGCACCCTCGGGCAACCCCCCTCCCAACCTCCCCCTGAATTCAGGGGGAGGAGCCGCTCTCAGGGATCGAACGATGCACGCAACATATGAAGACACCCTCGACTGGGCCAACGCCCGGGACGCTGCCGACCCGCTGCGCGCGTTCCGCGACGAGTTCCTGATCCCGCCGCACGAAGGCCGCGACAGTACGTACTTCTGCGGCAACTCGCTCGGCCTGCAGCCGCGCGCGGTGCGCGAAGCAGTCAATGCGGAACTGGATTACTGGGGTGAACTGGGCGTCGAAGGCCACTTCAAGGGCCGCCTGCCGTGGATGGACTACCACGAGTTCGTGCGCGACGACCTCGCCGCCGTGGTCGGTGCGCTTCCCTCTGAAGTGGTGGCGATGAACACCCTGGGTGTGAACCTGCACCTGATGATGGTGAGCTTCTACCGCCCGACGAAAAAACGGCACGCCATCCTGATCGAGGCCGGCGCATTTCCCACCGATCGCTACGCGGTGGAATCGCAAATCCGCTTCCATGGTTTCGATCCGGCCACATCGCTGATCGAACTGCAACCCGACGAACCGAACGGCCTTGTTTCCGTCGCCGCGATCGAGCGCGTGCTGACCGAGCATGGCGAGCGCATCTCGCTGGTGATGCTGCCCGGCGTGCAATATCGCACCGGCCAGGCGTTCGACCTCAAGGCCATCACCGCGCTCGCACACAGGCAATGCTGCACGGTCGGCTTCGACCTCGCCCATGCGGTCGGCAACCTGCCGCTGCAGCTGCACGACAGCGGCGCCGACTTCGCGATCTGGTGCAGCTACAAATACCTGAACAGCGGCCCCGGCGCGGTCGGCGGCGCGTTCGTGCACGAGCGCCATGCCAAGGCCGTGCTGCCGCGCTTTGCCGGCTGGTGGGGCCACGACAAAACCACCCGCTTCCAGATGGGTCCGGAGTTCGTGCCCACCCCCGGCGCCGACGGCTGGCAACTGTCCAACCCGCCGATCCTGGCGCTCGCCCCGCTGCGCGTGTCGCTGCAGATTTTCCGCCGCGCCGGCATGGATCGCCTGCGCGAAAAATCGCTGCAGCTCACCGGCTACCTGGAATGGCTGGTGCAGACCCAACTGTCCGACGTGCTGCAGGTAGTGACTCCCGCCGAACCCACACGCCGCGGCGCCCAGCTGTCGATCCGCGTGACCGGCGGCCGCGAACGCGGCCGCGCCCTGTTCGAACACCTGATGGCCCACGGCATCATCGGCGACTGGCGCGAACCCGACGTGATCCGCATCTCGCCGGCACCGCTCTACAACCGGTTTGCGGATTGCCTGGCGTTTGCGGAAGCGGTGCGGGAATGGAGCCACGGCTGACCGATTCGATACCCTGACTGCTTATGTCCGCTTTCGACCCGAAGCTGCCGGTCACGAAGACGCGATGAGGCTCATTGTGGGACGATCCTCATCGGGGTTTGCGATGGATGTATAACCGGACGCAGGGTCGGCAACGTCAAGTGGTGCAAGGGGATGGCGCCTGCGGGTATCGCTTGATGCGAGATGTATAACCCGACCCAGGTCGATCTATTAGGTAGTTAGGCCTAATGAAACGAGACTCGATAGCCGAGGTATCAATCGACACTTCAGGTCGCCTGCATGTGCGCCCTGCCTCGGAGTTGTTCCCTTATGTGTGGCGCGCAGCTATGGAGGTTCAGTGGAGTGAAGCAACTGGCACATTGCATTCTCCAGTGCCAAGGGCATGGTCGTACGGTGACTGGTTTCGCCAGATCTTAGCGGCCGTCCAGGACGAGTACGGCTACCACCTGCAGCTCACGCCACATACCTCTTGGTGCAATGTCGGCCCAGAAACACAGAGCTCGATCGTTGCCGCCTCACAAAATGAGGCCTAACAGTTCGTTCAAGGCGGACGGCTGCGCCGCCGCTTAACTCCAGCGTTAGACCTATGCGCACACTGCTAGCTCTCATATTTGGTTTCTTCTCGATCCTCGGCTATACGCGGACGCCCTCGGCGCTGGCTTCGGCTGCCGGGTTATGGCAGTTCGAAGGGAACACGGTTTGGGTTCAAATTGACCAAGATGGGTCGGCCTATCAATGCCGCGTCGCTGTCGATGGAACTGTTTATGCATCAACGGGAATCGTTGTTGCACCCAGCTCAATCCACTGGCGGCAAATTTGGGGCATAGACCAAGTTTCGTTACAGGCGGATACCATGGTCCTTAAAGGGCCGTATGGTGCCTTCCGTTATCAGCGAGCTCCTCAAGCAATGGCCCCTGCATGCGTAGTTGCTAGGCAGCGGTCTAACATTTCGTTCAAGGCGGACGCCTCCGGCGCCGCCTAACTCCAGCGTTAGGTGTCTTTCGATGCGTTCACGCGACCCGAGATTAAGTGCGGTGGAGTCCTACTCTGACGCCCTTCGCGACTTAGTGAACGACCGAGTCAGCTGGAAGGGCGAGCCTGCGCGAAAGTTGCGGTTGAACACTGACGAGGATTGGAGCTTCGTCTGCGTGGCCATGGACATACTCGGTGACGCATCGCTGGCGCTGCACAACTTCCTAGAGTTTGGCATCGACGGCCCCACTAAGTACGACGATACGGGCGAAAAATATCTAAGACTCTACGGCCTCCTGAGCGCCGCATACATTCAGCAGCAGGCCGCGCTCAAGCTTCATAACCTGATGAACGGCGCCAAGCAGAAAGACTTCAAGCGACGGGCAGATCAGCTTGCTATTCGCATTCTGCGGCACCAACTCGCGTCCCACAGTCTCGACTGCAGGGATTTTTCTACCAACTCTGTATCCGCATTTGTGCCGGTACGGATTGACTTAGGCGGCTTCAATTGCACGGTCACGGAAAATAGAGGCGACGGGTCCGCGTCATATAACCTCCGAGAAGGCGTGAAGGGGCATTGTGAGTTCATGCTCGATCTGCTGGATGCGACGTATGAAAAGAGCTACCGAACTCTATTCAAGAATAATCGGGCAAAGCTAGACGAACATTCCGGAAAGCTAGAGGAACTTCGCCATGCCAAGGCCGGACACCTTGTCTTCAAATCGCCGCACCCAGGCGGGCCAAACATTGTTATCGTTCCCATGAAGGTGCCCAGAGAAGACACCTAACAATTCATTCAAGTCGACGCCAATTCGTGGCGCGGCGTAACGCAGGCGTTGAACGTCTGCTTCTGGCCGAGAGCAGACGCCCGACATCACACCCGGCTCTGTGGCTGCCGCACCTGCCCTTCCCCGCGCACCACAAAGCGCTCCACCGTGAGCGCTTCGGCGCCCATCGGGCCGTAGGCGTGTAGCCGCGTGGTGGAGATGCCGATCTCGGCGCCGAGGCCGAGTTCGCCGCCGTCGCTGAAGCGGGAGGAGGCATTGACCATCACCACGGCGGAGCGGATCGCCTGCACGAAGCGTTGCGCGGCGGCTTCGTCGGTGGTGGCGATGACTTCGGTGTGGTCGGAGCCGTAGCGGTGGATGTGGGCGATGGCGGCGTCGAAGTCGTCGACCACGTGCACGGCGAGGATCAGGTCGAGGAATTCGGCGGCGTAGTCGTCGTCGGTCGCCGCGCGCATGTCGGGCACCAGGGCGCGGCTGCGTTCGTCGCCGCGCAGCTCGACGCCGCGCTCGCGCAGTGCCTGCGCCGCCTGCGGCAGGAACGCTTCGGCCACGTCGCGATGTACCAGCAACGTCTCCAGCGCGTTGCACACGCCGGGGCGCGAGGTCTTGCCGTCGATCAGCAGGTCCAGGGCGAGCGCGGGATCGGCAGCGCGGTCCACGTACAGGTGGCAGACGCCCTTGTAGTGCTTGATCACCGGCACACGCGCGTGTTCGGCGACGAAACGGATCAGGCCTTCGCCGCCGCGCGGGATGGCCAGGTCGACGATATCGACGAGCTGCAGCAGTTCGACCATCGTCTCGCGGCGCAGGTCTTCGACGAGGGTCACGGCGGCGGTCGGCACGCCGTGCGCCTCCAGTGCCAACTTCAGCGCCGCGGCGATCGCGGTGTTGGAATGGATCGCCTCGGAGCCGCCGCGCAGGATCACCGCGTTGCCGGCCATCAGGCACAGCGCCGCGGCGTCGGCGGTGACGTTGGGACGCGCCTCGTAGATCATCGCGATGACGCCGAGCGGGATGCGCACGCGTTCCACCGACAGGCCGTTCGGCCGCGTCTCGCGGCGGGTCGTCACGCCGACCGGATCGGGCAGTTCGGCTACCTCGCGCAGCGCATTGGCGATGCCGGCCACGCGGGACTGGTCCAGGCGCAGGCGGTCGAGCATGGCGCCCTGCACACCTTTCGCCGCGGCCTGGCGCATGTCTTCAGCGTTGGCGGCCAGCACCGCGGCGGACTGCGCTTCGAGTGCCGCGGCCATGTCGCGCAGCAGCGCGCGCTTCGCCTCGCTGCCCAGCGCCGCCACGACCCGCGCGGCGTCGCGGCAAGCCAGTGCCTGTTCGCGGATCGTGCTCATGTGCTGATCTCCTGCCCGGATGCGACCGGGCGATTCATGCTGACGAGGTCGTCGCGATGCACCACCTCGTCGCCGTAGCTGTAGCCGAGCGTGCCGTCGATCTCGCGGCTGTGCCGGCCGGCCAGACGGCGCACTTCGGCGGCGCCGTACTGGCTGAGCCCGCGTGCGACGGCAGCGCCATCCGCGTCGACGATCTCCACCAGGTCGCCGCGGTGGAACTCGCCGTCGGCGCCGAGTACACCGCCCGGCAGCAGCGAGACGCGCCCGCCGGCCAGCGCCTTCGCCGCACCGGCGTCGATGCGGATGCGGCCCGGCGCGGCGGGTGCGTGGCGCAGCCAGTACTTGCGTGCTTGCAGGCGCGTGGAGCCCGCGGCGATCAGGGTACCGCGCAGTTGCCCGTGTTGCAGCGCCTGCACGGTGGCCGCCTCGCGGCCGCTGAACAAGGCCGTGGGGATGCCGGCCGCGGCGGCCTTCGCCGCCGCCTGCAGCTTGGTGCGCATGCCGCCGGTGCCGGCCGCGCTGCCGCTGTCGCCGGCCATCGCGACGATCTCGGGGGTGAGCGCGGCCACCTGCGCGATCGGCACGGCCGCGGGATCGCGCCGCGGGTCGGCGCTGTACAGCGCATCGACGTCGGAGGCGATCAGCAGCAGGTCGGCGTCGACCAGTGCGGCCACGATGGCGGCAAGGTTGTCGTTGTCGCCGAGCTTCAATTCATCCACCGAGACGGTGTCGTTCTCGTTGATCACCGGCAGCACGCCGAGCTGCAGCAACTCGCGCAAGGTGGCGCGTGCGTTGAGGTAGCGGCGGCGGTTGCGCAGGTCGTCGTGGGTCAGCAGCACCTGCGCCACCGGCCGCGCGGACAGCGATTGCCACAGCGCGATCATCGGCGCCTGGCCCAGCGCGGCCAGCGCCTGCCGCGCGGCGAGGCCGCCGCCGTCGCTCGCATGCTGGCGCAGCAGCGCGCGCCCCGCCGCCACCGCGCCGGAGGACACCAGCACCACCTCGCGGCCTTCCGCATGGCTGGCGGCGATGAACGCGGCCAGCGCCTCGGCATGGCGCGGGGTGAGGCCGCCGCCATCGGCGGCGAGCAGGTTGCTGCCCACCTTGAGCACGGCGCGGCGCCAGCGCGGCAAGGCCTGTCCGGGCAACGTGTTCATGCGGCACCGTCCACCCGCGGTGCAGGAGTGCGATCGCCGTGGCTCTTCGGCGCGGAGACCACGAGAAAGCGGACGTCCGCCGTACTGTCGTTGCGCATCTGGTGCGCGGCACCGGGCGGCACGTGCAAGCCCTCGCCGCGCCGCAACGGATGCGCCACGCCTTCCACTTCCAGCGTGGCCATGCCTTCCAGCACGTAGAAGAACTGGCGCGCCCGCGCATGCCGATGCCGCTGCTCGACAGTACCCGGCGGCATGCGCTCCTCGATCACGCTGAGGTCGTCGCCGGCCAGCAGGTGCCAGCCGTCGCAAGCGTCACCCCAGTGGTAGTGCTGCGCGTTCGCCGTGCTGACCGCCGCCATGTCGCACCCTCTTCAACGATCGAGTTGATCCAGTCGTGCCCGCAATTCATCCAGCCGCAGGTCGTTGCCGGCACCCGGCGAGACGCGCGCGGCGAGGCTGCTTTCCGGCGTGCGCCCCTGCCCTGCGGATGCCGCGGTTTCCGCCGCCGCGCGATACGCGTCGCGGAACGGCACGCCGGCGGCGGCCTGCTCCATCGCCACGTCGGTGGCGTACATCGCCGGCTCGATCGCGGCACGCATCGCGGCTTCATTCCACTCAAACCGCGCCAGCAGGTCGGGTACCAGTTCCAGCGCCATCAGGCCATGGCGCACGCCATGGAAGATCGAGCCCTTGGAGAACTGCAGGTCGCGCTGGTAGCCGGACGGCAGCGACAGCAGCTGTTCGATCTCGGTACGCGCGGCGGCCACGCTGGCATAGCTGGCGCGCAGCAGTTCGATCACGTCGGGGTTGCGCTTGTTCGGCATGATCGAGCTGCCGGTGGTGTATTCGGGCGGCAGTTTGACGAAGTTGAATTCGGCGGTGGTGAACAGCGACAGGTCCCACGCCATCCTTCGCAGGTCGAGCAGCGCACCGCCTATCGCCTCCAGCACGGCCATCTCGAACTTGCCGCGCGACAGCTGCGCGTAGATCGGCGATACCTGCATGCGCGCGAAACCGAGCGCCTTGGTGGTGTGCTCGCGATCGAGTTTCATGTTCACGCCGTAGCCGGCAGCGGTGCCGAGCGGGTTCGCGTCGATCAGCGTCATCGTCTGCCGCGCGCGCAGCGCACTGTCGATGAAACCCTCGGCGAAACCGGCGAACCACATCGCGGTGGACGAGACCACCGCGCGCTGCAGATGGGTATAGCCCGGCATCGGCACGGACGGCTGCGCGGCGCGATCGAGGCAGACCCCGGCGATGGCGCAGCAATGCGCTTCCAGTGCGGCCAGCTTGTCCTTCAGCCATAGTCGGGTGGCGACCAGGATCTGGTCGTTGCGGCTGCGCCCGGTATGCACGCGGCGGCCGGCGTCGCCGAGGCGCTCGGTGAGCCGCGCCTCGATCGCCGAGTGGCCGTCCTCGTAGCGCTCGTCCAGCACGAACGCGCCGCTGCGGAAATCGTCGGCCAACGCATCCAGCTCGCGCTTCAACGCGGCGGCTTCGTCGGCGCTGACCACGCCGATGTTGGCCAGCCCTTCCACGTGCGCCTTGCTGGCGGTGACGTCGTGCAGGAAGAACTCGCGATCCAGCAGCACGTCGTCGCCGGCGAGGAACTGCATGATCTTCGCGTCGATCTGGATGCCGGATTTTTGCCAGAGGGGTTGGGTCATGGTGGTGTCCTGAATCGGCTAGAGCGGAATCGCGGTGTATTCGTCCACGCCGATCGCGCGGTTGATGTTCTGCATCGCCTGGGTGGCGGCGCCCTTGAGCAGGTTGTCCAGCGTGGCCACGATCACCACGCGCTTGCCGTCGGCCGACACCGCGAAGCCGCCGACCTCGGCGTGGTGGCGGTGCGCGATGCGGCTGACCCAGGGCGCCTCGTCGGTCACGACGGCCAGCTTCTCGCTGTCGTACGCGGCATGGAAACGCTGCAGCACTTCCTCACGCTTCAGCGGGCGGGTGAGATACAGGTTGCTGGTGACGGTGAGTCCGCGGAAGTGCGGCGCCACGTGCGGCATGAACTCCACCTGCACGCCGAGCCGGAACGAGGCTTCCTTCTCGTGCATGTGCCCGGTGAGCGCATACGGCATCAAGTTGTCGCGCAGCTTGTCCGGATCGTTCTTGTCTGACGGCGTGGTGCCGGCGCCGGAATAGCCGGAGACGCCGAAACACACCGGCGGCGCGGCCAGCAGATCCTTCAGCGGCGCGATGGAAAGCTGCATCGCGGTGGCGTAGCAGCCGGGATTGCTGATGTGTTTCTCGCCACGCCACTGACCGCGGGTGAGTTCCGGCAGACCGTAGTACCACGATGGATCGAAGCGGTAGTCGGCGGAAAGATCGAGGATCAGCGTGTCCGGCTTCGCCGCGTCGATCGCCGCCACATAAGGGGTCGCCTTGCCGTTCGGCAACGCCAGGATCACCACGTCGGCGCCCTGCGCCGCCACCGCGGCCGGGTCCAGGCTGGCATAGCGCAGTTCGCCGGCAAAGCCGTCGACGTGATCGGCCACGCGTTGACCATCCAGTTCGCGCGAGGAGACGAAGGCCAGCTGCAGCACCGGATGCGCCGCGATCAGGCGGATCAGTTCCATGCCGGTATGGCCGCGCGCGCCGACGATGCCGATGGTTTTTTTGTCGTGTGCCATTTGTTCATTCCTGCAGTATTTTGCCCCTCCCCCTGCCTGCAGGGGGAGGTTGGGAGGGGGTAAGTTTTTTGATCTTCAAGATCAAGAGCACCCCACCCCAGCCCTCCCCTGCAAGCAGGGGAGGGAGCTCGTCTTGCTTCAATCCACCAGTGTCGGCTGGCGTTGCGCGCAATGCGCCACGCAGCGGGAAATCGTGTCGAAGTCGTCGATGCCGTACCAGAACACCTTCCAGCGCGGCTGCTTGATGCAGCCGTCCGATTCGGCGTAGTAGAAAGGGTTGACCGGGTTGCCGTGGCGCGAGCGCCAGAACAGCCGCGGATTTTCCTCGCGCATCACCTGCCACACCGCGCGGCCCAGGCCTTCGCCCTGCGCGTCGTCGAGTACGGCAAACTTGTCCAGGTACGGCAGGCCGTCTTCGATGGTGAGAATCATCGCCGCGCGGTAGTTCTCGCTGACGTAGATGCGCATCGGCCGGGTGCGCTCGAAGTAGTCCGGCACCAGAGTGCGGCCGAAGCTGGACTCGATCAGCTCGCGCATGCGTGCGCGGTCCACGCCATCCCAGGAGTCGAAACGCAGCACCTTCTCGCCGCGCCGTACCAGGGTGCCGGAACCCTTGTGGGTGAACAGCTCCTTGGCCAGCTCGGCCGGCCGGGTGATCGACACCGACGAGGTCAGCGGCAGGTCGGCCAGCAGGTCGGCGATCTGCTCGATCTTCAGGCGCATGCCGCCGTTGATCCACGGCTGCGCCATCAGGTGCTCGAACTCGGTGCTGAGGTTGATCGAGTCGATCACCTTGCCGTCGCCGTCGAGCAGGCCGCCGGTGCCGGTGAGGAACACGATCTTGTACGGCTGCAGCACGCGCACCAGTTCGTTGGCGGCGACGTCGGCGTTGACGTTGAGGATCTGCCCCTCGTCGGTTTCGCCCAGGCTGGCGATCACCGGGATCGAATTGGCGCGCAGGCTGGCCTCGATCGGCGCCAGGTTGATGTTCTCCACCTTGCCGACCAAACCGTAGGTGTCCCGGTCGAGGTAACTGGCCATGAACACGCCCGACGGCACTGCGGTGGCGCGGGTGTCCATCGACTGCAGCGCTTCCACCAGCTTCAGGTTCTGCTGCATGAACACACGCCGCACGATGCCCAGCGCCTTCGGCGAGGTCACGCGCAGGCCGCCTACGGTCTGCTTCTCGATGCCGGCGGCAGCCAGCTCCTCGTCCAGCTGCGGGCCGGCGCCGTGCAGCACGATCGGGGTCAGCCCCACCTGCTGCAGGAAGGTCAGCGACGATGCGAGGTCGGCCAGCTCGTCGCGCAGCACCGCGCCGCCGACCTTCACCACGGCGAAGCGCTTGGCGTCCAGTTCGGAGAAGCGCTTGAGGTACTGCTGGATTTCCTTCGCGCTGCCCATGCTCGAAAGCAGGCGCACGATGGTCTTTCTGGTGTGCTTATGCGTTTCCATGTTCATTCCTTGCGTTCATCCGTGAAGGCGAGAGTCAAGAACCGGCCGTCCCTGGCCGGACTTCCCGATGATCCGACATACCGTTTGCGCATAGCGCTCGAGCTGCTCCAGCGCGACCCACTCGTCGGCGCTGTGTGCCTGGGCGATGTCGCCGGGGCCGTAGACGAAGGCGGTGTAACCGGCGGCGGAGAACAGCGCGGCCTCGGTCCAGAAGTCCACTGCGTTGCCGACCGGAATGCCCAGTTCGTCGGCAAGGTCGCGCGCGACCAGCCGGTTCGCCTCGGCGTTCGCCGTGTCGCCGGCCGGCAGCGAGGCGCCGCGGAAGGTCTCCGTGAACTCTACCGGCGCCGGCTCGACCAGCGTGCTGAACTGCATCAGCAAGCGGTCCGGATCCATCGTGGGCAGCGGTCGCATGCCGAAGCGAACCTCGGCACTCGGTGCGATCATGTTCGCCTTGATGCCGCCCTCGATGCGGCCGATGTTGAAGCGCAGGCCGGTCAGCCCGCCGAAGCGCTCGTGCGACTGCGCCGCGACGAAGTCCAGCGCCGCGTTACCCCAGCGCACCGACTGGTGCAGCGCGCTGTCGCTGGGCTTCTGCTCCCCCGAGGCATGCCCGGCGTGGCCGGCGAAGCGCATCAGCACCGACTGGATGCCGCGATGCGCCAGCACCGCCTCGCCCTTCGTGGGTTCGGCCACGATGACGGCTTGGTAGCCCCTCTCCCCTCGGGAGAGGGGTTGGGGTGAGGGTACGGCCGAAGCGGGAAATCCGGCTCCGACCGTACCCTCACCCCGGCCCTCTCCCGCGGGGAGAGGGGGAAAAGCCTGCAGGAAGCCCGCGATGCAGCGCGCATCGTTCGCCTCCTCATCGGTGGAGAACAGCAAGGCCAGATCGCCGTCGCTGGCATTCGCCGCCGCCAGCAACGCCGCCGCCGCACCCTTGATGTCGCACGCACCCAGACCGATTGCGCGATCGGCCGTGACCCGCAGCGTGTGCGGATCGGCCGTCCACGCCGGCGAGTCCGGCACGGTGTCCAGGTGCACGTTGAACAGGACCTTCGGTTGGCCGCGCACCGCGTGCAGGGCCACCGCGCCGGCACCGAAATCGGTCACCGTCACCGCGAAGCCGGGCAGTTGCGCGCGCAGGTAGTCGAAGATGCCACCGGTATCGATCGTGCGCGGCGGATTGCGCGTGTCGAAGCCGACCAGCGCCGCCAGATGTTTCAACGTGGCATCGAGCAGCGCACTCATCCGCGATTGACCTCGGCCCACAACGTGCTGCTCATGCCGAACAGCTTGATGAAACCCTCGGCCTCTTCCACGCCCCAGTCGGCCGACTGCGCATAGGTGGCGCCCTTGGCGTTGAGGATGTGCTTCGACTCCACCGCCACCGCACCGACGCTGCCGCCGTTCGTCTCCAGCGTCACCGTGCCATTGACAGTGGACTGGCTGGACGCCAGGAAGGCTTCCAGGTCGGTCTTCAGCGGGTCGTGGAAGAAGCCCTCGTAGACCAGCTCCACCCACTTGCGCGCCACTTCCGGCTTGAAGCGATTCTGCTGCTTGCTGAGCACGGCCTCTTCCAGCGCGCGGTGCGCGGCGAGCAGCGCGGTCAGGCCCGGCGCCTCGAAAATGATGCGGCCCTTCAGGCCGATCGTGGTGTCGCCGGTGTAGAGGCCGCGGCCCACGCCGTACTGCGCGAACAGGCTGTTGAGCTTGGCCAGCATGGTGTGCCCGGCGATCTTCTCGCCGTCCAGCGTCACCGCTTCGCCGCCCGCGAAGCCGATCTTCACCTGCAGCGGTTTGGACGGCCATTCGGCACGCGGCTTGCACCAGCCCACCGCGCCTGCGCCAGGCGCCTGCCACTTGTCGATCTCGCCGCCGGACATGGTCAGCCCGAGCAGGTTCTCGTTGATGGTGTAGGCCTGCTGCTTGGCGCGCACGCCGAAGCCGCGGTCTTCCAGGTACTTCTGCTCGTAGGCGCGCGTCTGCGTGTGTTCCTTCTGGATCTCGCGGATCGGCGCCACGATCTCGTAGTCGCCCAGCGCCTTGACCGCCAGGTCGAAGCGCACCTGGTCGTTGCCCATGCCGGTGCAGCCATGCGCGATCGCTTTCGTGCCCAGTTCGGCGGCGCGCTTCAGCGCGGCCTCGACGATCAGGTAGCGGTCGGACACCAGCAGCGGGTACTGCCCCTGGTAGCCTTCGCCGGCCCACACGAACGGCTTGACGAAGCCCGCCCAGATCGCCGGACCGCCGTCGACCGTGACATGGCTGGCCACGCCCAGTTCCTTCGCGCGGTTCTCGATGAAGGCGCGCTCTTCGGCGTCGACACCGCCGGTATCGGCAAACACGGTGTGCACGGCCCAGCCGCGCTCCTGCAGATAGGGCACGCAGAAGCTGGTGTCGAGGCCGCCGGAAAAGGCGAGGACGATGTCTTTGCTCATGGCTTGCAGATCCTGAAAAGAAGAGAGGGTCAGGCGGATTCGACGACGATGCGCGGCTCGCAGCGCACCGGGAAATTCACGGAATTGGCGATGAAGCAGGCGTGGTGCGCCGCCTCGTGCGCGGCTTTGGCCTTGGCCGGGTCGCTCGCGGCGCTGATCGTTACCGTGGGGCGCAACACCACGTCGACGAAGCGCCCACCATCGCCTTCGGTGGCCATCGTGCCTTCGGCGGCATCGGCATAGGCCGTCACCACCACGCCGGCCACGGTGGCCATGTGCAGATAGGACAGCATGTGGCAGGTCGACAAGGCAGTGACCAGCATGTCCTCGGGGTTGTGCTTCGTAGCATCGCCGCGGAACGTGGGGTCGGAGGAACCGGCGATCGCCGGCTTGCCGTCGATGCGGATGAGGTGGTCGCGGCTGTAGTTGCGGTAGCCATCCGTACCGCTGCCGAGGTTGCCGGTCCATTCCACGTCGACGCGATAGTGGTGCTGATGGTTCACGGTTTCGGTTCCTCTTGTTGAGTCATCAACGCAGCCAGTTCTACGTCGCCATCGCCGTCGCGCTCGCGCAACCCGGCGACTACGCCGGCGCGGTTGCGCGCGGGATGGTTCTGGCTCAGCTTGAACTTGCCCTCGATGCGATCGACCGCGACTTCGAGGCCGACGATCGCGCGCAGCGACTTCTCGATGTGGTCTTCCGGCGCATCGCTGATCTTCCACGGCTGCGGCTGACCCGCTTCATGGTGATCGGTCAAGGTTTCCAGCAGACGACGCAGCCACGCCGCGTCATCGATCACGCGCAACCGGCCGTGCACGTGCACCACCGCGTAGTTCCAGGTCGGCACCTCGCGCCCGGTCTCGTGCTTGCTGGGGTACCAGTTCGGGCTGATGTAGCCATCCGGCCCCTGGAACACCAGCAGCACCTCGGCGCCATCCAGTTGCGCCAGCTCGTTGCCGCGGGCGACATGGCCGTGCAGCACCTCGCCGACCAATTCGAACGGCAGGTGATTGGCCGTCAACCCATCGGCCGCGCGGGTCACCAGCGTGGCGAACGGGTACGCGCGGATCAGCCCGTGCAGGGCCTCGACGCGGGTTTCCACAAAATGCTTCGGCGTATACATACCCTGCTCAACCCTGGCCGATCAGCGACGCCATCACCGCCTTCTGCACGTGCAGGCGGTTCTCGGCCTCGTCGATGGCGATGCACGCGGGCGAATCCATCACCGCGTCGGTGGCCTTGATGTTCCGGCGCAACGGCAGGCAGTGGCTGAAGAGTCCGTTATGGGTCAACGCCATCTTGGCCTCGTCCACGATGAAGTGTTTGTGCGCCTCGCGGATCGGCTTCTCCTGCTCCCACTTGCCGAAGAACGGCAACGCGCCCCAGCTCTTGGCGTAGACCACGTCGGCGCCGGCGTAGGCCTCCTCGATGTCGTGGCTGACCTTCAACGAGCCGCCGTTCTGTTCGGCGTTCAGACGGCCAAATGCCATGTAGCGCTCGTCCAGCACGTAATCGGGCGTGGGGCACAGCAAGGTCACGTCCATGCCCAGCTTCGTCGCGATCAGCAGCGCGGAGTTCGCCACCGCGGTGTTCAGCGGCTTCGGGTGATAGGTCCAGGTCAGCACGTACTTCTTGTTCTGCAGATCGCCCAGATGCTCCTTCAGCGCCAGCGCGTGGGCCAGTTCCTGGCAGGGATGGGTGATCGTCTCCATGTTGATCACCGGCACCGTGGCGTACTGCGCGAACGCCTTGATCACGGTGTCCTGCCGGTCCACCGCCCAGTCCTGGAATTTCGGGAATGCGCGCACCGCGATCAGGTCGACGTAACGCGACAGCACCCGCGCCACCTCGGCGATGTGCTCCTCGGTATCGCCGTCCATCACGCTGCCCACCTCGAACTCGATCGGCCACGCGTCCTTGCCCGGCGCCAGCACGATGGCGTGGCCACCCAGTTGGAACGCACCCAGCTCGAAGCTGGTGCGGGTGCGCATCGAAGGGTTGAAGAACAGCAGCGCGATGGATTTGCCGGCCAGCTGCTGGCCGCGCGGCGAACGCTTGAACGCGGCGGCTTGCTCCAGCAGCGCGTCGATCTCGGCGCGGCTGTAATCCTGGGTGGTGATGAAATGCCGTAGAGCCATGATCTACTCCCAATCCAAAACACAAAAAACCCGGCGCAATGGCCGGGTTTTGTCGTCGATACACATGAAACGCGTGCGACTGCCTACCCGGCCGAATATCCATCCAGCGGTCGGCGCGCACGCGACGTCATGCCAGCAGCCGCGCGGGCGCTGGTCAGTACGGTGGCGGTATAGACGGCTGTGGACATGCGGATACCAAGTGACGAGTGCGCATGATGGCGGCAATTTCGCTGCCGTGCAACAAAAAAATCGGATCCCGGAAAAAGATCGCCGCCAACGGGTGGCGGCGACGGTCATGCGGGCGAATCAGTCGGCGGGATCGACCCGCACGCGTACGCGCAGGCGCTCGCCCGGATCGTAGTTCAGGCGCGACGTGTAGACCTCGCCGCGATAGCGGTATTCCACGTCGTAGCCGATGATCCGGCGCTGCTCGCTGATCGAGCTGACCTCGCGACACTGGGTCTGGGTGGTTTCGTACTCGCCACCGCGACCGGCCGCCCGGTTGCCCACCGCGCCGCCTGCCACGGCGCCGACGACGGTCGCCGCCTTGCGCCCGTCGCCCTTGCCCACGGTGTTGCCCAGCACGCCGCCGATCACGGCGCCCAGCACCGTGCCGGCCGTGCTGTTGCCACCCTCGCGGCGCACCACCGGCTGCTCGTAGCACTCCTGCCGCGGCACTTCGGTGCGGGTGACACCTTGCACCGGGTCCGCGCGCAGCACGTCGGCCCAGCCGTAGTGGGCATTGTCATCGGCATTGGCGTAGCGCGCATCCTGCGCATGGACGCCGGTAGCCATCACGGCAAGTACCAGTGCGGAAAGCCACAACTTGGTCATCACGACCTCCCAATCTCGGAACCACAGGCGCGTTTGCACGCGTACTGGCAGCATTCCAGCAAATTCACGCTGAATACACGCTTAGAACCGCTTCCGGCGGGGCTTGCGCGACTCGGCTACTTACACCTTGTTAAGATGCCGGGCTGGCCGCGCCCCGCCCTGCGTGGCCCCACGTTGCGGATTCCACCGATGCCGATATCGCTCTACAACAGCCTGACCCGCCGCACCGAGCCATTCACCCCGCTCGATCCCGAGCGCGTGACGATGTACCTGTGCGGCCCCACCGTCTACAACTACGTGCATATCGGCAATGCGCGCGGACCGGTGGTGTTCGACGTGCTGGTGCGCCTGCTGCGCCGGCATTACCCGCAGGTGCTGTACGCCCGCAACATCACCGACGTCGACGACAAGATCAACACCGCCGCGCAGCAGCAGGGCGTGCCCATCGGTACGATCACCGACCGCTTCGCGCAGGCGTATCGCGAGGACATGGCCGGACTCGGCGTGGCGCCGCCGGACGTCGAACCGCACGCCACCACCCACATCGGCCCGATCATCGCGATGATCGAGAGCCTGCTGGACAGCGGCCATGCCTATGCCGCCGAAGGCCACGTGCTGTTCGACGTCGGCTCGTTCCCGGCCTACGGCGAGCTGTCCGGCCGCGATCCCGAGGAACTGATCGCCGGCGCCCGCGTCGAGGTGGCCCCGTACAAGCGCCACGCCGGCGATTTCGTGCTGTGGAAACCCTCCACGCCCGATCTGCCCGGCTGGGACAGCCCGTGGGGCCTTGGCCGCCCGGGCTGGCACATCGAATGCTCGGCGATGAGCGCGGCGCACCTGGGCGACACCATCGACATCCACGCCGGCGGCGTCGACCTGCTGTTCCCGCATCACGAGAACGAAATCGCCCAGTCCACCTGCGCGCACGGCGGCAAGGTGTTCGCGCGCTGGTGGGTGCACAACGGCATGCTCACCTTCGACGGCCGCAAGATGTCCAAGTCGCTGGGCAACGTGCTGCTGGTGCACGAGTTGCTGCAACTGCACCCGCCGGAGGCATTGCGCCTGCGCCTGCTGAGCGGCCACTACCGGCAGCCGCTGGACTGGTCCGAGGCGGCCATCGCCCAGGCGACCAGCACGCTGGATGGCTGGTATCGCGTGCTGCGCGACTTGGCCGGGGTCAAACTGCCGGCCGGCGAACTGCCGGTGCCGGAACGCATCGAGGCGGCCCTGTGCGACGACCTCAACACGCCGCAGGCGCTGGCCGAGCTGTCCGTGCTGGCCGATGCGGCGCGCCAGTCCGGCAGCGCGGGGGCGAAAGCCGCCCTGCTCGGCGGCGGCGCCCTGCTCGGCCTGCTGCAGCAGGATGCGGAAGCCTGGTTCAGGCGCGGCGAGAGCACGGTCGACGCGGCGCACATCGAGGATCTGCTGCAACAGCGCCAGGCGGCCCGCGCCGCCCGCGATTTCGCGCGTGCCGACGCGATCCGCGACGAGCTGGCGGCCATGAACATCGCGATCGAGGACAGTGCCCAGGGCACGCGCTGGAGTGTGGCGAAGGGCTGAGCGACGCCTGCGTACATTCGTGAATTCAGCTTGTTCGCGCGATAATGTCCGCATGAACGCCATTGCCGCCACCAGCGCCGAGCAGGCCCAGCAGGAGATCGCCGAGGAATTCGCCTTCTTCGGCGACTGGACCGAGCGCTACCAGTACCTGATCGATCTCGGCAAGCAGCTGCCTGCCTTCCCCGAGGCGTGGAAGACGGAGGAGCATCGCGTGCACGGTTGCCAGTCGATGGTGTGGCTGGTGCCCAGCGGCAATGCGTCGAAGATGCACTTCGAGGCGGTCAGCGATTCGGCGATCGTGTCCGGCCTGATCGCCCTGGTGTTGCGCGTCTATTCCGATCGTCCGGCCGCGGAGATCGTCGCCACCGAGCCCACCTTCATCGGCACGATCGGCCTGGCCAAGCATCTCTCGCCCACGCGCTCGAACGGGCTGGCGGCGATGCTGGCGAAGCTGAAGGGTTACGCGGCGCAGGCAACGAAGAACGAGGAGTGAGTGGAGAGGAGTGAGCAGTGAGAGAAGGCAACGGCATGTTGCGGTCCGGCTTTCCTCTCACTGCTCACTCCTCTTCCCTCACTCCTGAAAAAAAGCCCCGCATCGAGCGGGGCTTTTTTTCGTGACGCGGGCAGCGGAGGCTTAATCCCCCATCTGCTTCTGCAGGTGCTCGCGGCGTTCCTGCGCATCCAGCGACAGCGTCGCAATCGGACGCGCATCGAGGCGGTCGATGCCGATCTCCTCGTCGGTCTCCTCGCAGAAGCCGTAGCTGCCTTCCTCGATCCGGCGCAGCGCCTTGTCGATCTTCGAGATCAGCTTGCGGTAACGGTCGCGGGTACGAAGCTCCAGCGAGTTTTCGGTCTCGCGGGTGGCACGCTCGGCTTCGTCACCGACGTCACGCACTTCCTCGCGCAGGTTGTCCATGGTCTGGCGCGATTCTTCCACCAGCTGATCGCGCCAGTCGCGCAGCTTGTTGCGGAAGTAGGCCAGATGCATGGGGTTCATGTATTCCTCGTTCGGCGAGGGGTGATAACCCTTGGGCAACGTGATGTTGCTGGTGGAAGGTAACGCGTACCGCCCGTCTTCGCGGGTGATGCCGTTATCGAGTTTTTTTGAAGCAAGTCTATTCATTGAGGACGACGAGTTTTTCTGATTTTTGTGGGAAGAGGCATGATGCGCGGCGGCTGGGGCTGCACGCGGTGTCACCATGGCGGTTGCACTCGCCACCTTGCCCTTGAACAGGGTGCTGGCGGGTGCCGGGGATACGCTTTTGACAACCGCTGCCGCCGGTGCCGGCTTGGCGACGGGTTTCGCGGTCGGCTTGGTGGCCGGCTTGGCCGCCGGTTTCGCGGCATGCTTGGCCACGGGTTTGGCCGGCGGCGATTTCCTGGCGACTACCTTGTTCACCGGTTTCGCTGCCGGTTTCCGGGCTGCGGCAGCCTTGGGCTTGGTGTTCTTGGCGACGACCTTCTTGACGGCGGCCTTTTTCGGCGCCGGCTTTTTCGCAACGGCCTTCTTGACCGCCACTTTCTTCACGGCCGCCTTCTTCGCGACAGGCTTCTTCGCCGGGCTGGCCTTCTTCGCTGGCGATTTGGCGGCGACTTTCTTGACCGCAGGCTTGGCGACCGGTTTCCTGGTAGCGGCCGGCTTGGCCGCGACTTTCTTCGCCACAGTCTTGCTGGCCGCGCTACGACCGGTCTTTGCAGGTGCCTTGCTGGCGCTCTTCACGGTCCGCGCCTTGCCTCCAGCTGTCTTCGACTTGCCGGCCTTGACGTCAGCCGAAGTCTTGCCCTTCTGCGCCTTGGCAGCGGTCGAATTACGCGTTGTTTTCGCCATATCCCTTCACCGTTTTTGGCCTTGGCGGCCGGGTGTTATAGCCCAAGTGTCCTACACCAGCAAGCTTGCTTCTGGAATACTTGTACCACTACCTGTCGCAAGCCGCTCCGGCACCGTGAATGTCCTTACCCGATTGATACTGTGGATGCTGCGTTTGTACAAGCGCTGGCTCAGTCCCCTGCTTGGCCCGCGTTGCCGCTTCCACCCCAC
Organism: Rhodanobacter soli; assembly: GCF_040548735.1. Classification (NCBI taxonomy): domain Bacteria; kingdom Pseudomonadati; phylum Pseudomonadota; class Gammaproteobacteria; order Lysobacterales; family Rhodanobacteraceae; genus Rhodanobacter; species Rhodanobacter soli. The sequence continues at coordinate 615,339 of NZ_JBEPSD010000001.1, forward strand.
TTGCTCCGATTATGCACGGATTGCGATCACCCGCTTCGGTCCGTGGCGCGGCAGCCTGCTGACCGGTTGGCGGCTGCTACGCTGCCAGCCATTGTGCACGGGTGGCCACGATCCGGTGCCCGAGCACTTCCATTTTTCCCGCTGCCGCTCCCGGGGAGATTCCCCTGACGTCCACTGACTGTCCGGGAATGCCGAACTCGTCGACGCAAGGTCCTCGCCTCCACGCCAACTTCGCGTGAAGCACGACGGCATCGAGGCGATCGCCGGCTTCCGACAGACGGCAGTGGCGGACGATGTCCGCACCCTACGAAGCGGGCGTCACGGCGTGGAACCGTAACCGCCTTCCACGCCCTTGCTCGCGTACGCCACTGCATCATGCGGATGCAGGCTTTCCTGGTGCTCGACGCGGATGTGGAAGTCGCTCAGTGCGGCGTCGGTGTCGAGCGCCTTCTGGATGCGCCGGGCGGCATCCTCGCAGAACATCAGGTTGCCGCCGTTGGCCAGCGCGAAGGCCTGTTCGTCCTCGCGCTTCACCGCGGTCTGCACCGGCGTGCCGAGCGCGTGCTCGACGCGATCGATCAGGTCGATCAGGTGGAAGCCCGCACCGGTCGCCGTGCGGATGCGCAGGCGCGCCACGCTGCGCTGGGCGTGCGGGGTAGCGACGATGCCACGCTCGCTGCCGAGCCAGGCCAGCACCGCGGCGTGGTCGAGCGGCCCGGTAGCGTCGAAGTCGCTGGCGAACTGGTCCTGGATCAACTGGCGCGACAGCGCGGCCGAGGCCGGGCAGGTCGAGGAGTAGACCACCTCGGTGCCGAACTCGAGCAGGAACTCGTCGCCGGTGAGGCTGGCCTCGATGCATACCGGGTACGCACGCCAGCCGCTGTTGGCGCTTTTCAGGGCCGGGCGGCGCACCAGGTGCTCGAACTGGATGCTGAGGCAGGCGCGGTCGGACAGGTCCTTGTGCGAGTCGAGGAAACCGCGCAGCAGCGCGTGCAGCATGTCGGCACTCAGCGTCTGCGTGCTCAGCGCCTGCTCGACCTGCAGGTACAGCCGCGACATGTGGATGCCGCGCTTGTCCGGCCGGTTCAGGTTGACGAAGGCGCCGACCCGGGCACTGGCGCGCTGCACCTGGCCGTCGCCGGCATCGAACAGCACCGGCACCTGGATGTCGGCCATGCCGACCCAGTCCAGCGCGCCGGCAAGATGCGGTTGCGCATGCACGGCGACATCGGGCAGCAGGCGGGCGGTATTTTCCTGGTTCGGCATGGTGGGGGTCCTGACATCGGCGAACAGGTCGCCGCGAAGCAAGCAATCTTGGGGCAAGCAGGCCGCCGCGCAATAGTGGTGTGACGGAAACACTGCGTCTTGGGTCGTTTTACGCCACGTACCGGCGCCACGCACGCGCGGCCTGCCACGCCTGCAGCGAGGTCGCCAGCCCGGTGCGCGACTGGCCGGCCTGCAATACCGCCAGCGCATCGCCGGCCCGCGCCGCGCGTTGCGCCAGCTTGTTCGCGTGGCGCGATTCCAGCGCGCGAAACACGCTGAGCGGCCCGGCCAGCGTGGCCGACTCCGCCCAGCTGGCCAGCAGGTCGTCCAGTTGCGCCTTGACCGCCTGCTGCCGCGCCGCGCCGTGGCTGCGCAATTGCACGCGGCTCAGGCCATGCCGCGCCAGCCGCGCCATCGGCAGCGGCAGGCGGTCGCGTTCGGCATCCTGCTCCAGCCGCAGCAGCGCATACAGCAGGTGATTCAGCACGGCGACCCGCGACGCCCGCACCGGTGACGCCTCGGCGCCATACCACCAGGCGGTTTCCAGCGCGGCCAGCGCGCCATGCAGCGGCATCGCCGCCTCGATCTGGGCGGCGAAATCCGCGGCGGTGCCCTGTTCCAACTGCGCCATGGCCGCCAGCACCGGGGCCAGCCACAGGTTGCTGGCGATGGCATGCGCGCGTTCGTCGTCGAACAATACCTGGGTCAGCGGGTGGCGGCCGCCGCTGGCCGGCGCACCGGCCAGTTCCTCGGCCCACCAGTTGAGCTTGGCCGCCGCCACCTGCGGTTCGCGGATGCCGTAGGCGGCGCCGAGCAATTCCTGCTCCAGCGCGGCCAGCGCGACGTGGCCGGGATAGCGCCGGCCATCGACGAACACCAGTGCGACGCGCTGCTGCGGTTGCACTGCCAGCCACTTGTCGATGAAGCCTTGCAGCGCGGCGTTTTGTTCGATCAGCTCGATCATGCCGTGACCGGCTGCAGCTGCAGCAGTTCGGCCAGTTCGGCCGGATGATCCAGTACCTTGTCGGCGCCCCACGTCTGCGGATCGCCGCCATCGAGATAGCCCCAACTCACCGCCACCGTGTACAGGCCGGCGGCGGCGCCGGCCTGTACGTCGCGGCGGTCGTCGCCGACGAACAGGCTTTGCGCGGGCGCCACGCCGGCGCGTTCGCAGGCCAGCAGCACCGGTGCCGGATCGGGTTTCTTCACCGCCAGCGTATCGCCGGAAACCACCGCGCTGGCGCGCTGCGCCCAACCGATGCGGGCGACCAGTTCGTCGGTGAGGAAGCCTGCCTTGTTGGTGACGATGCCCCAACGCAGACCATGCGCTTCGATCCGCGCCAGCAGCTCGTCGACGCCATCGAACGCGCGCGTCTGCTGTGCCATCACGTCCTGGTACAGCTGCAGGTAGCGCGGCACCAGCGCTTCCAGCGCAGCTTCGCCGCGATCGGCAAACGCGCAGCGCAACACGGCACGCGCGCCGCGCGAAACTACCTCGCGCACCGGCGCGTACGGCGGCGGCGGCACGCCCTGTTCCGCGCACTGCGCCAGCAAGGCGGCGTACAGATCGGGAGCGCTGTCAAGCAAGGTGCCGTCCAGGTCGAACAGCACGCCCTGGATGTTTTCGGGCAAGGGCTTCATGCCGGCTTGCGTGCGCTGAGCACGTAATTGACCGCGGTGATCCGGCTCAGCCAGGCCTTGCGGTTGAGCGGGTTGTAGGCGAGCCCCGAGACGTCCTCCAGCTCCAGCCCGGCGTGGCGCAGCAGGCGGCTCAGCTCGGACGGCTTCAGGAACTGCGCATAGTGATGGGTGCCGCGCGGCAGCATGCGCATCACGTATTCAGCGCCCACGATCGCCGCGCCGAACGCGGCCGGCGTGCGGTTGATGGTGGACATGAACAGCCGCGCACCCGGCTTCAGCATCGCGGCCAGGTCGTTCACCAGCGCCTCCGGGTCGGGCACGTGCTCGATCAGCTCCATGCAGCACACCGCGTCGAAACTTTCCGGCTCGGCGGCGGCCAACGCGGCCGAGGACTGCACGCGATAGTCGACGCTGAGCCCGGATTCATGCAGGTGCAGCTTCGCGACATCGATCACCTTGCCGCCCAGGTCGATGCCGGTAACCTTCGCCCCGGCGCGCGCCAGCGTCTCGCTGAGCACGCCGCCGCCGCAGCCGACGTCGGCGACCTTCGCCCCGCGCAGGTCGGTGCGCGCGGCGATATAGGCGGCGCGCACCGGGTTGAGGTCGTGCAGCGGGCGCGATTCGCCATCGGGATCCCACCAGCGCGCCGCCAGGCTGTCGAAACGGGCGATTTCCTCGGGGCTGACGTTGGCGGCGATCATGTTCGAGTCCATGGTGAGTACATGAGTTTATTGAAAAGTGCGGCCATGGATGGCCGCTTCTTGATCTTTGCGTTCATGGAGGAACACAAAAAGTTAAGACGCTTGCCACTCGTATACCGTGATATCCCAGCCGCCGCTGACGTGGGCCGGGTCGTTTTGCACGATCGCGGTCGCCTCGGCGAGGTCGGCCGCGCGCAGCAGGTAGGCGCCGCCGGACTTGTCGCTGAAGCCGCCGGACAATTCCACCCGGCCTTCTTCACGCAAGCCGTCCAGGAACGCCAGGTGCAGCGGCACTACCGCCGGGTCGAGGTGCGGCCGGCGGATCAGCAGGATCAGGTAACGGTTCATCGAAGACTCCGGTTCAGGCCGAGGCGATGCGTTCGCGCCAGGCGTGCGTCCGCTCCAGGATCGCAGCGACATCCATGCCGACCAGCTCGCGCCCGGCCAGCTTGCGCCGGCCGGCGATCCACACGTCGCTGACCTGGTGGCGGCCGGTAGCGTAGACCAGCTGCGAGATGACGTGGAACATCGGCTGGGTCTCCAGCTCGCTCAATCGCACGGCGGCGAAGTCGGCCTGCTTGCCGAGCTCGATCGAGCCGATCTTCGCTTCCAGTCCGACCGCCTTCGCGCCGTTGAGCGTGGCCGCGCGCAGCGCGAACGCGGCGTCGAACGCCGCGGCGTCGCCGGCGACCGCCTTGGCCAGCAGCGCGGCGGTGCGCATCTCGCCGAACATGTCCAGGTCGTTGTTCGAAGCGCAGCCGTCGGTGCCCAGCGCCACGTTGACGCCGGCCAGGCGCAGCTTCTCCGCCGGGCAGAAGCCGGAGGCCAGCTTCAGGTTGGACTCCGGGCAATGCACCACCGACACGCCGGCGGCGGCGCACGCGGCGATCTCGCCGTCGGTCAGCTGGGTCATGTGCACGGCGATCAGGCGGTCGTTGACCAGGCCCAGCTTCTGCAGGCGCTGGAACGGGCGCAGGCCGCTCTTGGCCTTCTCGTCCTCGACCTCGTGCGCGGTCTCGTGGGTGTGCAGGTGCACCGGGATGTCGAGCTGGTCGGACAGCACGCGGATGCGCTCGAAGCTCTCGTCCGACACCGTGTACGGCGCGTGCGGCGCGAACGCGGTGCTGACCAGGTTGTCGCTGCGGAAGCTGTCATGCACTTCGCTGGCGCGCTCGAAGTATTCGTCCTGGCTTTTCGCCCACGCGGTGGGGAACTCGATCACCGGCAGGCCGACCACCGCGCGGAAACCCAGCTTGCGATAAGTGGCGCCGATCACGTCGGGGAAGAAGTAGTTCTCGTTGGCGCAGGTGGTACCGCCGCGCAGCATCTCGGCCACCGCCAGCTCGACGCCGTCGCGCACGAACTCGGCGCCCATCACCTTCGCCTCGGCCGGCCAGATGTGCTGCTGCAGCCACACCATCAGCGGCAGGTCGTCGGCGAGGCCGCGCAGCAGGGTCATCGGGTTGTGCGTGTGGCTGTTGACCAGGCCGGGGATCAGCGCGTGCTCGCCCAGTTCGACGCGCTCGCGCGGCGCATAGGCGAGCCGCGCGTCGGCGATCGGCAGCAGCGCCACGATGCGCTCGTCCTGCACCACCACCGCGTGGTTTTCCAGCACCACCGCATGCGGCTCGACCGGCACGACCCAGCGGGCTTCGATCATCAGGTCGACGGGCTGTGGAGGCATCTGGCTCATCGCTCACTCACTCTGCATAAGGATGGATACGAGATGGGGCGGCACACCTTGCGGCGCCCGCCCCATGTTCGTCATCCCTGCTTCAGCAGGGACGGCACGCCGGCAAGGACGTGAGGTTCGCTCACGCGCCGGCACGTCACTTCACGCGGCTGTCGTACTCGCCAGTGCGGGTGTCGACCTTGATGACTTCGTCCTGATTGACGAACAGCGGCACGCGCACCACGGCACCGGTCTCCAGCGTGGCCGGCTTGCCGCCACCACCCGAGGTGTCGCCGCGCACGCCCGGATCGGTCTCGGCGATCTTCAGCTCGACGAACTTCGGCGGCTGCACGGCAACGATGCTGCCGTTGAACAGCGTGACCACGCACTCTTCCTCGCCCTTGAGCCACTTCCATGCGTCACCCATCGCGGCCAGCGTCGCCGGCACCATCTCGAAGGTTTCCATGTTCATGAAGTGCCACAACCGATCCTTGCCGAGGCCATCGATGAAGGAAAGTTGCATGTCGGTATCGGTGACATCCGCTTCTTCGAAGGAATCGCTGGACTTGAGCGTCTGCTCGGTGGTGCGGCCGTCCTTCAGGTTGCGAATGCGAATGCGGGTGAACGCCTGGCCCTTGCCCGGCTTGACGAAGTCCGCTTCGGTGATGACCCAGGGGTCACCGTTATGAAGGATCTTCTTGCCCGTTTTGACGTCATTGAGGCCAAGGGTCGCCATGCGTTAGTGCTCCGGAGTCAATTTCGCCCAATGGGCGGCTAAAATGGGTGTCTGTCACGGGCTTTGCCGCCCGCTCCAAGGCCCGCCATGATAACCGCAAGCCCCCATGCCCGCCTATCGTCGCCCACACCCGGCTGGCGCGAATTGTGGCGGGACGCCATCACCGATCCCGTGGAACTGCTGCAGGCCGTGGGCCTGGGCGGTCGTGCCGACCTGCTGCCGCCGGACGACGCCGGCTTCGCCCTGCGCGTTCCCCGCGGATTCGTGGCGCGCATGCGCCGCAACGACCCGTTCGACCCGTTGTTGCTGCAGGTGCTCCCGCAGCTGGCCGAGCACGACCAGGCCGAGGGCTTCACGCTCGACGCGGTCGGCGACATGGCCTCGAAGGCCGGGCATGGCGTCCTGCACAAGTACGACGGCCGTGCCCTGCTGATTGCCAGCGGCAGCTGCGCGATCAACTGCCGCTACTGCTTCCGTCGGCACTTCCCCTACGGCGAGGAAATCGCCGCCGCATCGCAGTGGCACGAGGCACTGGCCCACGTGAAGGCGGATCCGTCGATCCGCGAACTGATCCTGTCCGGCGGGGACCCGCTGGCACTGGCCACACACAAGCTGGAGGAACTGACCCGCGGCCTGACCGACCTGCCGCACATCATCCGCCTGCGCATCCACAGCCGCCTGCCGGTGGTGCTGCCGGAGCGCGTCGACGACGCCTTCATCGGCTGGCTGACCGCCGTGCCGCTGCAGAAGGTGGTCGTGCTGCATGCGAACCATGCCAACGAACTGGACGCCAGCGTCGACGCTGCCTGCGCTCGCCTGCGCGCGGCCGGCGCCACCGTGCTCAACCAGTCGGTGCTGCTGCGCGGGATCAATGACGACGCCGACACCTTGGCCGAGCTGTCCGAACGGCTGTTCGCCGCCGGCGTGCTGCCGTACTACCTGCACCAGCTCGACCGCGTGCAGGGTGCCGCGCATTTCGAGGTCGACGACAAGCGTGCCCTAGCGTTGATGGAGGCACTGCGCGCCCGCCTGCCGGGCTATCTGGTGCCTCGGCTGGTGCGTGAGGTGGGCGGCGACGCCTCCAAGCGGCCGCTGTGAACCGGGCCGCGGTCACTGTTCCATGGTTTTTCCGCTGGCGGCTGCTGGCGGAATCCGTTACAAACACTGATCGCGGCTGATCGCATACCTCTCCTCCGTACCGCCAGCGATGATCAACGGACAGCGTCACGCCCCATGAAAAAAGATTACGTCATCAAGATCCTCTTCATCGAAAGTTCGCTGGAAGAGGCCGAGCAGATCATCAGCCTGCTGCGCAATACCGGCATTGCCGTGCGGCCGGCCCGTGCCACCAACGTGGAGCAGATGCAGGCTGCGGTGAACGAGCTGGAACCGGACGTGGTGATGTTCGACCCGGCGATCACCAGCATCAGCCTGGAGGACGCCGTCAAGGTGCTCGATGCGTACGGCCGCGACTACTCGCTGCTGGGCCTGGTCAACTCGATCGACAACCAGATCGTGGCGGACCTGTTCGTGCACGGCGCCCGGGGCGTCGCCTCGCGCAGCCAGCCGAAGCAGCTGATCGCGGTACTGCAGCGCGAGTTCGACTCGCTGCAGACGCGTCGCCAGGTGCGCCGCCTGGAGACCGCCCTGCGCGAATCGGAGCGCCGTTGCGACGCGCTGCTCGACTCCTCCACCGATGCGATCGCGTACGTGCACGAGGGCATGCACGTGCGGGCCAACCACGCCTACCTGGAAACGTTCGGCTACGAGAGCTTCGACGACCTGCTCGGGCTGCCGGTGCTGGACATGATCGACTCGGCCAACGCCGACGAATTCAAGTCGCTACTCAGAGGCCACGCGCGGCAGGAGAAGACGCCGTCCCAGCTCACCCTGCATGCGCGCCGCGCCGACGGCAGCCAGTTCGACGCCACGGTGGAATTCGCGCCGGCCACGTTCGAGGGCGAACCCTGCCTGCAGATCGTGTTCCGCCGGCAACTGGTCGACCAGGCCGTGTTGGAACAGCTGCAGCGCGACCCGGTCACCGGCCTGTTCAACCGCGCCCGCATGCTGGAAGCCATCGACGACGCCGTCACCGCGGCGGCGAAGGGCAAGAAGGGGCAGTCGCTGCTGCTGATCGAGCCCGACAATTGGGCATCGCTGGTGGGCGGCATCGGCCTGGGCAAGGCCGACGAACTGCTCTCCGGCTTCGCCGACCGCATCCGTATGCTGCTCGGCGCCGACGATGTCGCCGGCATGCTCGCCGAGCACACCTTGGGCGTGGTGCTCGATTCGCGCCCGGACGAGGCGATCAAGGAGTGGATCGCCAAGTTGCAGCACAGCGTCAGCAACGAAATCTTCGATGCCGGTTCGCGTTCGATCACGGTCACCGCCAGCGTCGGCGGCAGCCTGCTGGGGGAGAAGAACGCAAACACCGAACTGTTGCTCAACCAAGCCAGCCAGGCCTTGCGCACCGCACAGAGCCTCGGCGGCAGCCAGGTGGAGCTGCACGACCCGGCCGCGCGCGAGAAGGCCGACGAGGAACGCGAGCGCTACTGGCTGGAGCTGCTGCGCAAGGCGCTGACCGGCGAGGGCCTGGTGCTCTACCACCAGCAGACCATCAGCCTGCAGGATGCCGAAGGCGACTATTCGGAAATCCTGCTGCGCATGAACGGCCCGCAGGGCGAGGTGCTGCCCGGCTTCTTCATGCCGATCGCCGAGAAGCACAACCTCACCGGCGCGATCGACCGCTGGGTGCTCGACCAGACCATCAAGGCGCTGCAGGAGCGCGAGAGCCAGGGCCAGGCGACCACGTTCTTCGTCAAGCTCACCGCCGCCTCGCTGGAAGACGACACCCTGCTGTCGTGGCTGGGCACCCGGCTCAAGCAGGCGGCGCTGAAGCGCGGCCAGCTGGTGCTGGAGATGACCGAGAGCAAGGTGATGACCCTGTTGCGTCCGGCGCAGGAGTTCGTCAACGGCTGGAAGAAACTCGGCGGCCGCTTCGCGCTGGAGCAGTTCGGCTCGGGCCTGAACTCGTTCCAGTTGCTCAATCACATCGACGCGGACTACCTGAAGATCGACCGCAGCTACATGGCCGACCTGCCGCAGCACCCGGAGAGCCAGAAGAAGGTGACCGAGATCTGCCAGCAGGCACGCGAACTGAAACGCCAGACCATTGCCGAGTGGGTCGAGGACGCCACCAGCACCTCGCTGCTGTTCGCCTGCGGCGTGGATTTCGTGCAGGGCAACTTCCTGCAGCAGCCGCAGCGGCTGGAGTAAATCGTTCCGCCACATCGCGCCCGGATTTTTTGTTCCGGCCACAAAAAACCCGCGGATCGCTCCGCGGGTTTTTTCATGCGGCAGCAACTGCGGAGCGGATTACTCGGCAGCGGCAGCGGCGGCCTTCGCGTTCGCCTTGGCGGCGGCAGCGGCGGCGATGTCTTCCTTGATGCGGGCGGCCTTGCCTTCCAGGCCACGCAGGTAATACAGCTTGGCGCCGCGCACCTTGCCCTTGCGCTTCACGGTCACCGAGTCGATGGCCGGGCTGTGCGCCTGGAACACGCGCTCCACGCCGGTGCCGTGCGAGATCTTGCGCACGGTGAAGGCCGAATGCAGGCCGCGGCTGCGCTTGGCGATGACGATGCCCTCGAACGCCTGCACGCGCTCGCGGTTGCCTTCCTTCACCTTGACGTTGACCACCACGGTGTCGCCGGGGCTGAATTCCGGCAGCTGGCGGGTGATCTGCTCGGATTCGAACTGTTCAATGATCTTGTTCATGGCGCACCTGTCGGTTCACGTAAATCGGTATCAAGGGCTGCGGCCGTCACTTGGCCGCATCGTCTTGCCGCGCTCGCCCTTGTGAGGCATGTTCGCGGCGGAATTCGTCCAGCAGCGCACGGGATGCAGCATCCAGCCCACGCTGTGACAACAAGTCGGGTCGGCGCAACCAGGTTCGTCCCAGCGATTGCTTGAGGCGCCAGCGGGCGATCGCCGCGTGGTCACCGGACAGCAACACCTCCGGTACATCACCCAGTGCGTCGTGCACCGGTTTTGCATAGTGCGGACAATCCAGCAGGCCATCCGAGAATGAATCCTGCTCGGCCGACTGCGCGTCGTTCAACGCGCCGTCCTGCAAGCGCCCCACCGCGTCGATGATCACCGCGGCGGCGAGCTCGCCGCCGGACAGCACATAATCGCCGATGGAGAGCTCCTCGTCGACCTCGTGCGCCAGCAGACGCTCGTCCACACCTTCGTAACGCCCGCAGAGCAGCGCGATGCGCGGCAGCCTCGCCAGCGCTTCCACCCTGCCCTGCGTCAGCCGCGCTCCCTGCGGACTGAGATAAACCAGATGCACCGGTTCCGGTGCCGCCGCGCGCATGGCCGCCAGGGTCGTGCGCAACGGTTCGATCATCATCACCATGCCGGGACCGCCGCCATACGAGCTGCTGTCCACGCTGCGGTGTTTGTCGATGGCGTAGTCGCGCGGGTTCCAGGCTTCCACCTGCAGCAGCTCGCGTTGCTGCGCGCGTCCCACCACACCGACGGCGGCGCACTGGCGCACGAAGTCGGGAAACAGGCTGACGACATCGATGCGCATGATCCTCGACCCTCTGCCCACGACCCGGCGACGTCAGAATTCAGGATCCCAGTCCACCACCATGCGCCCTGCGGACAAGTCCACCGAACGCACATACGAACCCTGGACGAAAGGAATCAGCCGCTCGCGCTCGCCATCCCTCACCACCACGACATCGTTGGCACCGGTGGCGAACAGGTGACTGACCCGCCCCAGCTTCACGTCTTCCGTGGTGACGACCTCGAGTCCTTCGAGATCGACCCAGTAATACTCACCTTCCGCCGGAGGCGGCAGCTGCTCACGGGCGACGTAGATGTCGGTCCCGATCAACGCCGCGGCCTGTTCCCGGTCGTCCACCCCGGGCAGCTGGGCCACCATGCCCTTGCCCTGCGTACGACCCTTCACTCCGGTGACCTGCGTCTCCACACCCGGCGCTGCACCGAGCAGCCACGGCTGGTAGTCGAAGATCCGCATGCGCGGCTCGGCCCAGGATTCGATCTTGAGCCAGCCCTGCACGCCGTACAGCCCGACGATGCGTCCGATCAGGACGCGCCGACCGGCTGCAGCCATGATTCAGGCAGCCTGCTGCTTGCCGGCTTCCTTGACCAGGGCGGCGACCTTGTCGGTCAGCTGCGCACCCTTGCCCACCCATTCCTTGACGCGCTCGACGTTCAGCTCAAGGCGCTTGTCCTTGCCCGACGCGACCGGGTTGTAATAACCGATGTTCTCGATGTTGCGGCCGTCGCGCTTGCTGCGCTGATCGGTCACGACGACGTGGTAGAACGGACGGCCCTTGGCGCCACCGCGCGAAAGACGAATCTTGACCATGGTAAAACTCCAGAATTGCCGAATGAGCGGCAGGCACACGGGAGACGTGCGCGGTAAACGGGGCATTTTAGCGGTTTTTCGGGAAAAGGGAAGACTTTGCGCGCGAACATCGGGGCGTCGCCATGCCTGCCCGCGCCCCGCGTCAACGCATCGGCGGCAGCCCGCCCATGCCGCCCATGCCCTTCATGGCGCCGCGCATCTGCCGCATCAGGCCCTTCGTGCCGCCCTTGGACAGCTTGGACATCATCTTTTCCATCTGCATGTACTGCTTGAGCAGGCGGTTGACGTCGGCCGGCTGGGTGCCCGAACCGCGCGCCACGCGGGCGCGGCGCGAGCCGTTCAGCAAATCGGGATGACGACGCTCCTTCTTGGTCATCGAGTTGATGATCGCGATCATCTTGTTCATCTCGCCGTCGTTGACCTTGGACTTGACGCTGTCCGGCAAACCGGACATGCCAGGCAGCTTGTCCATCAGCCCGGCCAGGCCGCCCATGTTGCCCATCTGCTCCAGCTGGTCCTTCATGTCGTTCATGTCGAAACGCTTGCCCTTCATCACCTTCTGGGCCAGCTTCTGCGCCTTGTCCTGGTCGACCTTGCGCTCGACCTCCTCGACCAGCGACAGCACGTCGCCCATGCCGAGGATGCGCTGGGCCAGACGATCCGGGTGGAACGGTTCCAGCGCATCGCTCTTTTCGCCGGCGCCGAGGAACTTGATCGGCTTGCCGGTGACGTAACGCACCGACAGCGCCGCGCCGCCGCGGGCGTCGCCGTCGGTCTTGGTCAGGATCACGCCGGTCAGCGGCAGCGCCTCGTTGAACGCCTTGGCCGTGTTGGCGGCGTCCTGGCCGGTCATCGAGTCGACCACGAACAGGGTTTCGATCGGCATGATCGCGGCGTGCAGCGCCTTGATCTCGGCCATCATCGCCTCGTCGACGTGCAGGCGGCCGGCGGTATCGACGATCAGCACGTCGACCACTTCGCGACGGGCTGCCGCGACGGCAGCCCTGGCGATGGCGACCGGGTCCTGGCCCGCCTCGGACGGGAAGAACTTCACACCGACCTGTTCGGCCAGCGTGCGCAACTGCTCGATCGCGGCCGGACGGTAGACGTCGCAGCTGACCACCATCACCTTTTTCTTCTTGCGCTCGGTCAGCAGGCGCGCCAGCTTGGCCACCGTGGTGGTCTTGCCGGCACCCTGCAGGCCTGCCATCAGCACCACGGCCGGCGGCTGCTGGGCCAGGTTCAGTTCGGTGTTGGCGGTGCCCATCACCACGGTCAGCTCGTCGCTGACCACCTTCACCAGCGCCTGGCCCGGCGACAGGCTCTTGACCACGTCCTGGCCGACCGCGCGCACCTTGATCCGCTGGATCAGCGCCTGCACCACCGGCAGCGCCACGTCCGCCTCCAGCAGCGCGATGCGCACCTCGCGCAAGGCCTCGCGGATGTTTTCCTCGGTCAGCCGGCCACGACCGCGCAGGCGATTGACCGTGGTGGAAAGACGTTGACTGAGCGACTCGAACATGACGGAACCGGCAAACAGGAAAGTGCATGATTATAGCGGACGGATCGCCCCGCTTCGCATGCAAGCCGGCATGGCCCTGTGCGACACTGCGCGGCTATGACCATCCACGTTCTGGCCCTGATCGCCATCGTGCTCTACCTTGCCGCCGCCGCCGGCCTGGCGCGGCCCTTGCTGAGCGGAGGTCAACCGCTGAACCGGCTGGCGCTGGGGCTGGCTGGCGCTGCCGTGCTGGTCCATGCCGGCATCCTGCTGGGCATGCACCGCGGCGCGCTGGACCTGCACTTCTTCGCGGCGCTGTCGCTGGTCGCGTTCGTCGTCTCGGCGCTGACCCTGCTGGTGAACGCCTCGCGCCCGGTCGCCGCACTCGGCGTGATCGTGTTTCCGCTGACCGCCGCGCTCATCGCGGTGGACAGCTTCCTGGCGCCGGCGACCCTGCCGCAACCGATGGGTTGGCAGATCAAGCTGCACGTCACCGTCGCCCTGATTGCATTCGGCGTGCTGTCGATCGCCGCCGCGCTGGCGATCCTGCTGGCGATCCAGGAGCGTGCGTTGCGCCATCGACAGTTCGGCCGCTGGCTGCGTGCGCTGCCGCCGCTGACGCTGACCGAGACCTTGCTGTTCCGCCTGATCAGCGCCGGCTTCGTGCTGCTCACGCTGACCCTGCTCACCGGCGTGCTGTTCGTCGACAACCTGTTCGGCCAGCACCTGGCACACAAGACCGTGCTGTCGATCGTGGCCTGGCTGATGTTCGGCGTGCTGCTGTACGGACGCTGGCGGCACGGCTGGCGCGGCGCGCGCGCGGTCAACCTGACCCTGATCGGGATGGCCGCGCTGGTGCTGGCGTTCTTCGGCAGCAAGGCGGTTCTGGAACTGGTCCTGCACCGCGGCATGTAACCGCACGCTCAGCGGCAGGCGTCGATCGCCTCGCTCAAGCGCTCCACCCCGACCACCTCCATGTCGCCGACCCTGCCCTTCTTCGGCGCGTTCGCCTTCGGCACGATCGCGCGGCGGAAACCGTGGTGAGCGGCTTCCTTCAGGCGCTCCTCGCCATTCGGCACCGGACGGATCTCGCCGGACAGGCCCACCTCGCCGAAGGTGACCATGTGCTCGGGCAAAGGCCGGTCGCGCAGGGACGACAGCACCGCCAGCAGCACCGGCAGGTCCGCCGCGGTTTCCTGCACGCGGATGCCGCCGACCACGTTGACGAACACGTCCTGGTCGTAGGCCGCCACGCCGCCGTGCCGGTGCAGCACGGCCAGCAGCATCGCGAGGCGATTCTGTTCCAACCCCAGGGTGACCCGGCGCGGATTGCCCAGCGAGGACTGGTCCACCAGTGCCTGCACCTCGACCAGCAACGGCCGGGTGCCCTCGCGGGTCACCATCACGGCGCTGCCCGAGGTTGGCCCGGCGTGCGAGGACAGGAAGATCGCCGACGGGTTCGGCACCTCGCGCAGGCCCTTGTCCGACATCGCGAACACGCCCAGTTCATTGACCGCGCCGAAGCGGTTCTTGAACGCGCGCAGCACGCGGAAGCGCGAACCGGATTCGCCCTCGAAATACAGCACCGCGTCGACCATGTGCTCCAGCACGCGCGGACCGGCGATACCGCCTTCCTTGGTGACATGGCCGACCAGGAATACCGAGGTGCCGGTCTCCTTGGCGAAACGGGTGAGCTTGGCCGCCGACTCGCGCACCTGCGACACCGAACCGGGCGCGGCGGTGAGCAGTTCGGTCCAGATGGTCTGGATCGAGTCGATCACCAGCACCCGCGGGCGCGTCGCCATCGCCTGTTCGAGGATCCGCTCGATGCAGGTCTCAGCCAGTGCCTGCAGCGGCTCCAGCGGCAGACTGAGGCGCTGCGCCCGCGAGGCCACCTGCGACAGCGACTCCTCGCCGGTGACATACACGCTGGGCAGGTGTGCGCCCAGCGTGCCCAGCATCTGCAGCAGCAGGGTCGATTTGCCGATGCCCGGGTCGCCGCCGATCAGCACCACCGAACCCTGCACCAGGCCGCCGCCGAGCACCCGGTCCAGCTCGCCGATGCCGGTGAGCGTGCGCGCCTCGCTGGTCAGCGCCACCGCGGTCAGCGGCGTGACGCGCGGTGCGCCGGCGGCCCCACCGGCGTAGCTGGAACGCTGTGCGCCCACCGACGACTTCGCCGCCGAGGCCGGCGCCAGCACGATCTCGCTGAGCGTGTTCCATGCTCCGCACTCGACGCACGAGCCCTGCCACTTCGGATGTTCGGCACCGCAATCGGTGCAGACATAGGCGGTCTTGGCTTTGGCCATGCGGGGTTGTCCGGCTGGATACGTGGAAGATGCGAGCTTAGCCCGCGGTCATCGCAAACGGCGAGACGCATCGGCGCAGGAAGCTGTCAGCTTTCGCCGCCGCATGACCTTCGGGAACGACTGCCCACTCCCGATCCTCCGGGCTCAGTCGAACGACCCCACGAACGAATCCGACGCGTAGTTCACGAACTGGGTGTAGTGGCCGAGGAAGGTCAGCTTGCAGGTGTCGGTGGGACCGTTGCGCTGCTTGCCGATGATGATCTCGGCGACGCCCTTGTCGGGCGATTCCTTGTTGTAGTACTCGTCGCGGTAGATGAACATGATCACGTCGGCGTCCTGCTCGATCGCGCCCGACTCGCGCAGGTCGGACATCATGGGGCGCTTGTCGGCGCGTTGCTCCAGCGAGCGGTTCAACTGCGACAGGGCGATCACCGGCACGTTCAGTTCCTTGGCCAGTCCCTTCAGCGAACGCGAGATCTCCGAGATCTCGGTGGCGCGATTCTCCTTGTTGCCGGGCACCTGCATCAGCTGCAGGTAGTCGATCACGATCAGGCCCAGCCCGCCGTGCTCGCGGTGCAGCCGCCTCGCGCGCGAACGCAGCTCCACCGGCGACAGGCTGGGCGTGTCGTCGATGAAGATCCTGGCGTCGGAGAGCAGCGCGATGGCGTTGGAGACGCGCGGCCAGTCCTCTTCTTCGAGGGTGCCGTTGCGCAGGTGCTGCTGATGGATGCGGCCGACCGAGGAGATCAGGCGGAACGCCAGCTGCGATGAGGACATTTCCATCGAGAACACCACCACCGCCTTCTTGCCGCCCAGCGCGGCGGCTTCGGCGATGTTCAGCGCAAACGCGGTCTTGCCCATCGACGGGCGCGCCGCCACGATGATCAGGTCCGACGGTTGCAGGCCGGAGGTGAGCGCATCCAGGTCGGTGAAGCCGGTGCTGACGCCGGTGAGCTGACCGCGGTTTTCGTAGCGCTCGGTGAGCAGGCGGAACGCGTCCTTCACCGCCTCGCGCATCGAGACGGAGTCCTTCTTGCCGCGCGCGCCGGATTCGGCGATGTGGAACACGCGCTGCTCGGCGCTTTCCAGCACCTCGTGCACGCTCTTGCCCTCGGGCCGGTAGCCGTCCTCGGTGATCGAGGTACCGGCGTCGATCAGCTGGCGCAGCACCGACTTCTCGCGCACGATCTCGGCGTACGCGGCGATGTTCGCCGCGCTGGGCGTGCTGTTGGCCAGCTCGATCAGGTAACCGGCGCCGCCGACCATCTCGGCCAGGCCATTGCTCTCAAACCAGTCGCCCAGGGTCACTGCGTCGCACGGCATGCCCTTGTTCGCCAGCTCGTTGATCGCGCGCCAGATCAGCCGGTGGTCCTTGCGGTAGAAGTCGTCCTCGGCGAGCCGGTCGGCGACCTTGTCCAGCGCATCCGGCGCCAGCATCAGGCCGCCCAGCACCGCCTGTTCGGCATCGATCGAATGCGGCGGTACGCGCAACGCCTCGATGGCAGGAGAGGAAGGTTTGCGCTCGGGCACGAAGGACATCAACTTACCTCAGGAGAATTGCCCCACGACCGGCGCGCGGCGCGCCGACATCCCGCGGGTAGTCATACCGACACCATCATGCGCGGCGACGTCTCACCCGTCGAGACCATAACTCTGTGGATAAGCTGTGCGTTGCTGGGGATAAACCGACACGGCGAACGCATCGCGAATCGTTCGGACGGGCTGGCTCCGGGCTTCCGCCGTCGACCACCCCGATCCCCGCCCAGAAAGACGACGGGCGCCCTGGGGCGCCCGTCGTCCTGCAATCTGCAGCAGTGGATCGAGCTTACTTGTCGCCGACCACGATCACCTTGACCGTGGTCTGCACGTCGGCGTGCAGGCTCACCACCACGTCGTACTCGCCGGTGTTGCGAAGCGGGCCTTCGCCCAGGATCACCTCACCCTTGTGCACGGCATGACCGATCGCAGCCAGCGCCTCGGCGATATCGCGCGGGCCGACCGAACCGAACAGCTTGCCTTCCGCACTGGCGTGCGCGGAGATGGTCACCGAAACGTCGGCCAGCTTGGCCTTGCGTGCTTCGGCGTCGGCCAGTGCCGTGTTGGCCTTGGCCTCGTACTCGGCACGACGCTGTTCGAACGCGGCCAGGTTGGCAGCGTTGACGCGCACGGCCTTGCCCTGCGGCAGCAGGTAGTTGCGGCCGTAACCGGGCTTCACGGTGACCTTGTCGCCGAGCGTGCCGAGGTTGCGGACTTTCTGCAGAAGAATGAGTTCCATGATGCTTTCCTGTTCGTTAGCACCGGTGGGTCCGGTGCAGCCAGAGGCGGTTGTCCGAAGGACAGAGAGTCGGGGGTCCGGAACCGGAAACGGGAATCGCAGGGGCAAGTGCCTTTTGCGATTGCCGATTTCCGTATCCCGATTCCCGGCTCCAAATCAGACGTCGTGGTTGTCGGTGTACGGCAGCAGCGAGAGGAAGCGCGCGCGCTTGATCGCGGTCGCCAGCTGACGCTGGTAGCGGGCCTTGGTGCCGGTGATGCGGCTCGGCACGATCTTGCCGTTCTCGGTGACGTACTGGCGCAGGGTGTTGAGATCCTTGTAGTCGATCTCCTTCACGTCTTCGGCAGTGAAGCGGCAGAACTTGCGGCGGCGGAAAAACTTGGACATGTCTGTGCTCCTGATCAGTCGTCGCTGTCGCGATGGTTGTCGCGGTCGTCGCGGTCACGGCCGCGGCCTTCGCCGTCACCCTCGTCGTCGCGGCGACGGGTGGACTTGGCGTCATCCTTTTCCTTCGACTTCAGGATGAAGGACGGCTCGGTATCGGCCTCGTCGCGACGGATCACGAGATGGCGAAGCACGGCGTCGTTGAAGCGGAAGCCCGACTCCAGCTCGTTCAGCGCGTTCTGGCTCACTTCGATGTTGAGCAGAACGTAATGCGCCTTGGCCAGGTTCACGATCGGGTACGCCAGCTGGCGGCGGCCCCAGTCTTCCAGGCGGTGGATCTTGCCGCCGTCGGTCTCGATCAGCGCCTTGTAGCGCTCGAGCATCGCCGGAACCTGCTCGCTCTGGTCAGGGTGGACCATGAACACAACTTCGTAATGACGCAGGGTCATTGTGGGTTGACTCCTTGTGGATGCGGCCTTGCGGCCTCGCAGCCTCCCGTTGGTGCGGTGAGGCAAGTGTCCTGCCGGCACCTTTTCGATGCGGACAGGAGCGGGATTGTAAGCGGGCCAGGTGGCCACGCGCAAGTCATTGAAGGATAAAGGGGCGGGAGGTGGGTAGCGAAGGCGTCAAAACCGATACGCGCAGCCATGCCGGGCTGGAAACCGGCACCCGCTGCCCGCCCCGCACCTTCCGGCTCAACTGACCGTGAAGCTCTCGCCGCAGCCGCATTCGCCGGTGGCGTTCGGGTTGTGGAACACGAAGCTGGCGTTTAGCCCCTGCCGCTGGAAGTCGATCACGGTGCCCTCGACCATGGCCAGGCTCTTGCCGTCGACGATCAGCGGCAGCCCGTCCACCTCGACCAACTGGTCGTCTTTGCCGACCACCTCGGCCAGGTCCACCACGTAGGCGAAGCCGGAGCAACCGGTGCGCTTGACCCCGAAGCGCACGCCGGCCGCCGTCGGCGTGCCGGCCAGGAAGTGGCGCATGCGTTCGTTGGCAGCGGGAGTGATGGTGATGCTCATGACGGTGGATCGACCTCGATCAAGTGGCCCGGAAAGTCGCGGCGCAGGCAACAGCTACATTATCATGCCGGTTTGGCCTTGCGTGCCGCCACGCATGCGCCGTTCATCTATTCACGCGCCGACATGCGGCGCTTCTGCAGGAGTTTCAACCGATGGCCGTGGTCAGTCCGACGCTATGCAGCGTGAAGCAGGCTCTTTCCGGCAAGCTCGACGCCGGCAGCGCGGTGACCGTGCGCGGCTGGGTACGCACCCGCCGCGACTCCAAGGCCGGCCTGTCCTTCGTCAACGTCACCGATGGCTCCTGCTTCGACCCGATCCAGGCTGTGGTGCCGGCCACCCTGGCCAACTACGACAGCGAGGTGAAACACCTCACCGCCGGCGCCGGCGTGATCGTCAGCGGCACCCTGGTGGCGTCGCAGGGCAAGGGCCAGGCCTTCGAACTGCAGGCGGACAAGGTCATCGTCACCGGCTTCGTCGAGGATCCGGAGACCTACCCGATCCAGCCCAAGCAGCACACCATGGAATTTCTGCGCGAGGTCGCCCACCTGCGCCCGCGCACCAACCTGTTCGGCGCGGTGACCCGGGTGCGCCACACCATGATGACGGCGATCCACCGCCACCTCACCGAACAGGGCTTCTTCTGGATCAACACGCCGATCATCACCACCTCGGATGCCGAGGGCGCCGGCGACATGTTCCGGCTGTCCACGCTGGACCTGGCCAACCTGCCGCGCGACGACAAGGGCAAGATCGACTTCCGCAAGGATTTCTTCGGCCGCGAGGCGTTCCTCACCGTGTCCGGCCAGCTCAACGTCGAGGCGTACGCGCTGGCGATGAGCAAGGTCTACACCTTCGGTCCCACCTTCCGTGCCGAGAACTCCAATACGCCGCGCCATCTGGCCGAGTTCTGGATGGTCGAGCCGGAGATCGCGTTCGCCGACCTGGCTGCCGACGCGGACTGCGCCGAGGCGTTCCTGAAAGCGATCTTCAAGGCCGTGCTGGACGAGCGCCCGGACGACATGGCCTTCTTCGCCGAGCGCGTGCAGAGCGACGCGATCACCCGGATGGAGGCGTTCATCGCCAAGCCGTTCGAGCGCATCGACTACACCGACGCGATCGAGATCCTGAAGAAGTCCGGGCAGAAGTTCGAGTATCCCGTGGCCTGGGGCATCGACCTGCAGACCGAGCACGAACGTTACCTGGCCGAGAAACATATTGGCCGTCCCGTGGTCGTCATGAACTACCCCGAGGCAATCAAGGCGTTCTACATGCGTCTGAACGATGACGAGAAGACGGTCGCGGCGATGGACGTGCTGGCGCCGGGCATCGGCGAGATCATCGGTGGCAGCCAGCGCGAGGAGCGGCTGGACTACCTCGATCGCCGCATGGTCCAGTTCGGCCTCGACCCCGCTGCTTATGGCTGGTATCGCGACCTGCGCCGTTATGGCACGGTACCGCATGCCGGCTTCGGGCTCGGCTTCGAGCGCCTGCTGGTCTATATCTGCGGCCTGTCCAACATCCGCGACGCCATCCCCTATCCCCGTGCCGCCGGAACGGCCGAATTCTGAGCAACCCAACCGCCATGTCGCTTCGACTCCCTGCCATCGCCGCCGTACTGGCCTTCGCCGCCCTGCTGGGCGGCTGCCATAACGCCAAGGCCTTGCTGCCGCCGAACCTGCGCCCGCCGTCGGAGAATACCGGCGACGCGCTGAAGCTGGCCCAGTTGCAACTGATGCAGGCCACACCGTGCTGCAGCAGCTTCGCCGACTTCTCCTATCGCAGCATGCTGCCGTGGCAGCCGCAGAAGTTCGTGCTGGGCAGCGGCAGCATGGTCGCCAACCTCAACGGCACACAGAGTTACTTCCTCGCCTTCCGCTTGCCGGTCGACGTGAAACTGCCGTACAAGGTCGCCCTGAAGTCGGAATTGAACGGTCGCTGGCTGCACGCCAGCTATCTGTTCGCGCCCACCGTGGTGCTGCTGGACGAGGGTTTCCAGCCGATCCGCTCCGAGGACATCGGGCTGTGCGAGCACATGGGCTGGAGTGACGAAACGAGCGGCGCCTTCGGCAGCCTGGAAGTCGACAGCAAGCAGGCGCGCTACCTGCTGGTCTACAGCTCGGCCGAACAGCAGTCGGGCAAGACCTACTGGGAACAGTCGCCGGCCTCGTTCTCCAGTTCCACCGCCGCGTCGCTGCAGATGAACTCCGCTGGCAGCTTCAGCATCCCGCACGGCCCGGATGGCGCGCTGTGGGTCGGCATGATGAACAAGACCTACGAGAAGGCCCTGGCCAACGCGATCTGCAAGAAGGCGACGAAGGGCGACGGCGTGCTCAACACCTTGCGCACCGCGTTGCCGTTGCCCTGGAGCAACGACAGCAAGACCGGCCACAGCCCGCCATGATCGTCCTCTATCTCGCGCTGCTGGCGAGCGGTGTCGGCCTGTTCGTGCTGTCGTACGTGGCGCCGTTCCGGGTTGCCGCACTATTGCGCAGGCGTTATCCGCAGCACTGGCAGGTCATCGCCACCGCCGCGCAAGGCAGGCTTTCCGGCTTCCGCATCTGGGCCAGCATGCAGCAGGTGCTGCGCTCCCCGGCCCTGCCCGCGCTGGGCGATGCGGCGATCGACCGCTGGCGTCTGGTCTGGCGTTACAGCCAGTGGCTGGGCTGGTTATGCTGGCTCGCCGCGCTGGCGATGCGGCTGTGGCTGCACTGAGGGAACAAGCATGCAACTGGATCTGGGTGGACGTCATGCGCTGGTCTGCGGCGCCTCGCAAGGCATCGGCCAGGCCAGTGCGATCGAACTGGCCGAACTCGGTGCCAGCGTCACCCTGCTGGCGCGCTCGGCCGACAAGCTCAAGCTGGTCGCCGAAAGCCTGCCGCGGACGCATGCCGGGCAACGGCATGACTGGCGCAGCGTGGACATGCTGGATACCGCCAGCCTGCGGGCGACGGCTACCGAAATCGCCGCCGGCGCCGCGGTGCATATCCTGATCAACAACACCGGCGGACCGCCCGGCGGTCCGGCGCACAGCGCGGAACCCGAGGCCTTCGAGACGGCATTCCGCCAGCACCTGCTGGCCGGCCAGATCCTGCTGCAGGCGCTGCTGCCCGGCATGCGCGCCAGTGGCTACGGCCGCATCGTCAACGTGATCTCCACCTCGGTGAAGGAACCGATCGCCGGGCTGGGCGTGTCCAATACCGTGCGCGCCGCCGTCGCCGGCTGGGCCAAGACCTTATCCACTGAACTCGCCGCCGACGGCATCACGGTCAACAACGTGCTGCCCGGCTACACCCGCACCAGCCGCCTCGACAGCCTGCTCGCCGCGCAAGCGGCCGCCAGCGGCCGCGACGAAGACGTGATCGCCCAGGCCATGCTGACAACGGTACCCGCCCGCCGCTTCGGCGAAGCCAGCGAAGTGGCCGCCGTGATCGCGTTCCTGTGCACCCCCGCCGCTGCCTACGTCAACGGCGTCAGCATCGCGGTGGATGGCGGCCGCACGCGTGCGTTGAGTTGAGCCCGGACCTGCCCTTCGACTCGCGTCACCCTCCCAGTTTCCGCCCCACGCATACGCCGGCGTCCGGTGCAATTGCGGCACGCTGGTTTTAAGCTTGTCCCGATGCCTATCCCGCGCCTAGCCAATCTGATCGATGGTCGCCTGCAGGCGCCCCACCACGATGCATGGCTGGAAGTGCACGAGCCGGCCACCGGTGCGGTGTTCGCTCATTGCCCCGATTCCAGTGCGGTGGACGTTGCCGCCGCGGTCGCCGCCGCCAGTCGTGCCGCACCCGGCTGGGCCGGCACGCCGATCGAACAGCGTGCACACCTGCTGCAGCGGCTGGCCGACCTGGTCGAGGCGCGGCTGGAGGAGTTCGCTGCGCTGGAATCGCGCGACAGCGGCAAGCCGCTGAGCCTCGCGCGCCGGCTCGACATCCCGCGCGCGGTCAGCAACCTGCGTTACTTCGCCGCCGCGATCACCGGCTGGGGCAGCGAATCGCATGCGATGGAAGCCGGCGTCATGGGCACCGGCGCGATCAACTACACCTTGCGCGAGCCGCTCGGCGTGGTCGGCTGCATCAGCCCGTGGAACCTGCCGCTGTACCTGTTCACCTGGAAGATCGCGCCGGCGCTGGCCGCCGGCAACACGGTGGTGGCCAAGCCGTCGGAAGTGACGCCGTGCACGGCCGCCCTGCTCGGCGAGCTGAGCATCGAGGCCGGCTTTCCGCCCGGCGTGCTGAACATCGTGCAAGGCCGCGGCCCCAGCGTGGGCCAGGCGATCGTGGAACATCCGGCGGTGAAGGCGATCTCCTTCACCGGCAGCACCGCCACCGGCGCGCGCATCGCCAGCGCGGCGGCCGCGCAGTTCAAGAAGGTGTCGCTGGAAATGGGCGGCAAGAATCCGGCGATCGTGTTCGCCGACGCCGATCTTTCCGACGCGAACCTGGACACCATCGTGCGCTCGGGCTTCGCCAACCAGGGCGAGATCTGCCTGTGCGGCTCGCGCCTGCTGGTGCAGCGCTCGGTCCTCGAAGCCTTCCGCGAGCGCTACCTGGCGCGCGTTCAGGCGCTGCGCGTGGGCGACCCGGGCGACGCGGACAGCGACCTCGGTGCGATGGTCTCGCAGGCGCACTACGACAAGGTGCTCGGCTGCATCGAACAGGCCCGCGCCGAAGGCGGCCGCGTGTCGTGCGGCGGCGAGGCCATCACCTTGCCCGGCCGCTGCGCCGGCGGCTGGTTCATCGCGCCGACCGTGATCGAGGGCCTGCCGTCCGCGGCGCAGACCAACCAGCAGGAAATCTTCGGCCCGGTGGTCAGCCTGATTCCCTTCGCGGACGAGAACGAAGCGCTGGCGATCGCCAATGACAGCCGCTACGGTCTGGCCGCTTCGCTGTGGACACAGGACCTGTCCCGCGCGCACCGGCTCGCCGGCCAGCTCGAATTCGGCATCGTGTGGATCAACTGCTGGCTGCTGCGCGACCTGCGCACGCCGTTCGGCGGCGCCAAGCAATCCGGGCTCGGCCGCGAGGGCGGCAACGAGGCGCTGCATTTCTTCACCGAGCCGAAAAACATCTGCATTCGCTACTGACGGGAACCAGGATATTGAACAACCCACTACAGGAATTGATCGACAGCAACCGCCGCTGGTCGGCCGCCGTGTGCGCGGAGGACCCGCATTTCTTCGAGCGCCTGGCCAAACAGCAGGCGCCGAAATACCTGTGGATCGGCTGCTCCGATTCGCGCGTACCGGCGACCCAGATCGTCGACCTGCCGCCGGGCGAGATCTTCGTGCAGCGCAACGTCGCCAACGTGGTGTCGCACACCGACCTCAACTGCCTCAGCACGGTGCAGTTCGCGGTAGACATCCTCAAGGTGGAGCACATCATCATCGTCGGGCACTACGGCTGCGGCGGCGTCCAGGCGGTGCTGGACGAGCGCCGGCTCGGCCTGGTCGACAACTGGCTGCGACACGTGGGCGAGGTGGCCGAAAAGCATTCCGCGATGCTTGCCGCGCTGGACCTGATGCAACTGCGCAACAACCGCCTGTGCGAGCTCAACGCGATCGAGCAGGTCTCGAACATCTGCCACACCACGATGGTGATGGACGCGTGGGAGCGCGGCCAGCCGCTGTCGGTGCACGCGTGGTGCTACAGCCTGGACAACGGCCACGTGAACGACCTGGACATGCACGTCCACTCGCGCGAATCGCTGCTGCCGGCGTACCACCATGCGATGCAGCAGCTGATGCGCACGCCGGAGCCGCGCGGATGAGCGAGGCGATCCGCACCGACGCCGCCCCCGCGCCGGTCGGCGCCTACCCGCATGCTCGGCGCGTCGGCAACCTGCTGTTCCTGTCCGGCGTGGGCCCGCGCCAACCCGGCAGCAACGCGATCCCCGGCAACGTCCACGACGCGGACGGCCGGCTGGTCGGCTACGACATCGAGGCGCAGTGCCGGCAGGTGTTCGCCAACGTGCGCGCCGTGCTCGAAGCCAGTGGGGCCGCATGGGCCGACCTGGTCGACGTCACCGTGTTCCTCACCGACATGCAGCGCGATTTCGCCACCTACAACCGGCTATATGCGGAACATTTCGCCGGCATCGACGCCTGCCGCACCACCGTGGGCATCGACGCGCTGCCGACGCCGATCGCGATCGAACTGAAGTGCATCGCCGCCCTGCCGGCGCAGCCGCGCTGATTTCCCTCGACCGGCGCGCGGGCAAGTCGCGCACATGAAAAACCCCGCCGGTCTGCACCGGCGGGGTTTTCGATTCACGACAACACGATCAACCCGCCGACGTTGTCGCCGGAGCCGGGTTGGCGGCAGGAGCCGCGGCCTTGTGGCTCTTGTGATGGGACTTGTGGTGGTGCGACTTGTGGTGCATGGCGGTCTTCGGCGCCGCGTCAGCCGCGGCAGCGGGAGCCGCCGCAGGAGTTTCCTGCGTCGCCGGAGCAGCCGCCTGCGGGGCAGCGGCCTGGGCCAGCACGGAACCGGAAAGCGCAACGCCAGCCACAAGCAGGGAAGCGATCAGAAGTTTACGCATCATGATGTCGAGCCTCGGACGATTAAGGTATCGCGAACCCGGCCGGAACCCGGCGACTCGGGTGGCGCGACGGACTGACGATGCGACGCCGATGGGATACGAAGGCTGAATGCAACACGCGGTTTCGTGCGCAATATGCACACAGGATCTTGACTTTCCCCGTATCCGATTACGCCCGTAATTATTTACGCTCAGACCAGGCAGGCCTGCAGCATCCGGCCGATCAAATCCTGCACCGCCGGCGCCTTCGCCTCGTCGTACGCGAAGCTCTCCTCGTCCATGTAGTTGAGCTGTGCCAGCTCCAGCTGCACGGCCTGCACGCCAGTCGCGGGCGTGCCGTAATGACGCGTGATGTAACCACCCTTGAAGCGGCCGTTGATGGCGAAGCTGAAGCGCTCCTGCGACTCCAGGCAAGCCTGCAAGCGCGCCTGCAACTCCGGGCTGCTACTCGTGCCGGCCGCCGTGCCGAGATTGAAATCCGGCAGCCGCCCCTCGAACAGCATGGGGACCCGGCTGCGGATCGAATGCCCTTCCCACAGCACCGCCCGACCGTGCTCCGCACACAGCCGTGCAAGTTCCTGCGCGATGGCCTGATGGTAAGGCCGCCAGTAATCGTTTATGCGCCGTTGAATTTCAGCGTCATCCGGCTCGCTGCCATCCCGGTACAGCGGCTCCCCATCGAAGCCGATCGCCGGCACCAGGCCGGTCTCGCGCTGCCCCGGATACAGCGCATGACCATCGACGGGGCGGTTCAGGTCGATCACGTAGCGCGAGGCCATCGGCTTCAGCACGCTGGCCCCCAACGCCTGGGCCAGCGGCTCGTACAACCGGCCGACATGCCAGTCGGTATCCGGCGCACGGCGCGCCGCCGGACGCATCCGTGCGGCGATATCGTCGGGAATGAAGCTGCCGTCGTGCGGCAGGCTGATCAACAGCGGCACGCGGCCGCGCTGCAAGGTGAATGTGGTCATCGACGCATTCTACCCAGTCCGCCACCACAGTCCCGTTTCCGCCGGGGCCGGACGGAGGCTTGCCTGCCGGAGCATACAGAGGCACGCTAGCCATGGGTCATCCACGGGGGTTGAACATGCTGGGCAGCGTGCCGTTTCGAATGGTTTCCATTGCGCTTTGCATGGCCGCATCACTTCTCCCCTCGGCGCTGGCTCAGGATTTCAGCCCTGCCGCCATCGAGATGTTCCATGGGCTGAGGCAGCAGCCCAACGACCTGGCCCGCTACGTCTACCTGGTCAAGACGGTGCAGGCACTTCCCGTCGCCGACCGGCCGCTCGCCATGCAGATGTTCGCTTCGGTCGAGAACGAACTGGGCCTTTACAACGAGGCGCTTCGCGACTTCCCGCTCAAGAGCCACGTTGCGGCGGATACCGCCATTCCCACGGCGGCGCAATGGAAAGCCGCCGACGCCACCGACGTCATCATGCAGCAGGCAGCCGACCGCCGCATCGTGCTGATCAACGAGGCGCACCACGACGCCCACACCCGGCAACTCACTCTTGCCCTGCTGCCACGCCTGCGCGCGCTCGGATTCGACTATTTCGCGGCGGAGGCGCTGCTCAACAAGGACGCCAGGTTGATGAACCGCGGCTACCCGATCGGGACCAGCGGCAGCGAATACCTCCACGAACCCTCGTATGGCGAAATCGTGCGCACAGCGATCAAGCTGGGCTTCAAGGTCGTGTCCTATGACGTGGACAGCGGCACCACGCAGGAACGTGAAACCGGGCAGGCCAGAAACCTGTACCGGAAGGTGTTCGCCAAGGACCCTGACGCCCGGCTGTTCGTCCACGCCGGCTATGCGCATATCGACAAGGCGAAGGGGCGCTTGGGCAACACCGTGCCGATGGCCATGCAGCTGCAGCAACTGACCGGCATCGCGCCGCTGTCGATCGACCAGACCCAGTTCCGCGAGCAGGTCCCGAGCGAATCGGACGCATACTCGGAACTGGTCAAGAATTTTCCTTCCGAAGGCCCCTTCGTCCTGGTCGATCGCAGCACCGGCAAACCGTGGAGTGCGCATCCGGATCGATACGACGTCAACGTGCTACTGCCACCCGCCGCAGGCCAAGGAGCCGTCGAAAGCGGCTATACCCAGCCATCGACGATCGTGCACGATATGGTCAGGAAACAGTCCATGTTGGCGCATTTCGTCAACACGCAGCGCCCGGAATGGCTGACGCTGAATGACGAACGCTTCCCGTACACGATCAGCACGACGCTGTGCCGGGTCACCACGCCCTGCGTCGTCGATGCGCACTACGTCGACGAAGACGAGGACGCCATCGCCGCCGACCGTTATGCCTTCATGCAGGGCGACACCGTGAGCAAGCTGTATCTCCGACCCGGTCGCTACCGGCTGCGCGCCTGGGACATCCGCGGCAGGACCTTGTCTCAGCAGGTCATCACGATCAGGGAGCGCTGATCCCAGGGCACCGGCATATATGAAGCCGGTTCGGGTCGATCCTTCCGCCGGTCCGTGCGCACCGGTTTTGTGTGTGTTCCGGAAACTCCCGCCAACACATCGCTGCGCGAAGCCTTCATCGGGCCGTTGCGGCGGGCAGGTTCGATTGATACTTGCCTGGTGGCAGGTTCAGGGGCACGCTGGCCATAACCCATCCCGAGACTCGACCATGCCGAACTGGGCTCCCCGAGTGGCTTTCATCGCGATCGGCCTTGCCATGCCGCTGACTGCGCCCCTATCCGCGCAGGATTACAGCCCGGACGCGGTCAGCATGTTCCACGAGCTGAAGCAACAGCCCAACGACCTGGCTCGCTACGCATACCTGATCAGGGAGATACCGAGGCTTCCTGTTTCCGACCAGCAGCTGGCGATGCAGATGTTCGCTTCGGTCGAGAACGAACTGGGGCTTTACAACGAGGCTGTCCACGACTTCCCGCTGAAGAGCTATATCGCGGTGGACGCCACCTTGCCGACGCCGGCCGAGTGGAAGCCCGCCGATGCCGCCGAGGTCATCACGCAACTCGCCGCCGACCGCCGCATCGTGTTGATCAACGAGGCGCATCACGATGCCCACACCCGGCTGCTGACGCTAACCCTGCTGCCCCGGCTGCGTGCACTCGGATTCGACTACTTCGCCGTGGAAGCGCTATCGGACAAAGATGACCAGCTGATGCAGCGCGGTTATCCGGTCAGGGACAGCGGCACCGAGTACCTGCACGAACCCACCTACGGCGACATCGTGCGGACGGCGATCAAGTTGGGATTCACCCTGGTGCCCTACGACGCGGACACGGGCACGGATCGCGAAGCCGGACAAGCGAACAACCTGTACCGGAAGGTATTCGCAAGGGATCCCCACGCCCGGCTCTTCGTGCATGCCGGTTACGCGCATATCGACAAGGCAAAGGGGCGCCTGGGCAATACGGCGCCAATGGCCATGCACCTGCAGCAGCTGACCGATATCGAGCCGCTGTCGATCGACCAGACCCAGTTCCGCGAGCAGCTTCCCGGCAAGCCGGATGCCTATCAGCAACTGATCAAGGATTTCCCGCCGAACGGCCCCACCGTACTGGTCAACCGCAGCACAGGCAGGCCGTGGAGCGCCCATCCCGACCGGTATGACCTCAACGTATTGCTGCCCCCCGCCGACACAGGCGGCGTCGAGAGTGGCTACATCCAGCCCTTGACGACCGTGCGCGACACCGACCGCGACCATCTCATGCTGGCGAATCGCCTCAACAAGCAGCGCCCCGACTGGTTGACTCTGCGCAACGAGCGCATCCCGTACGCGATCAGGACAACACTGTGCAAGACACGCTTCCCTTGCGTCGTCGACGCGCATTACGTCAACGAGCCCGACGAAGCCATCGCTGCCGACCGTTACGCGTTCATGCAGGGCGACGCCGCAAGCAGGCTCTATCTTCGCCCCGGACGCTATCGCCTGCGCGCCTGGGACATCCGCGGCAAAACTTTGTCCCAAAAGATCATCGCGGTGCACTAACCCAGGCCCCGGCAAGCACGCTTACATGCGGATCGGCGCCACGGGCACGACGTCTGGCTCCTCGCGGGTCGATACAAAGCCGCTTATCCGAAGCACAGCACTACACGTCTGCCGACCTGATCGCCGCCGCCAGTGATGCGGCAAGGCGATGGCACTTCAATCCGCAGATGAAGGGCGGGAAGCCGATCGACGGCTACGCGCGCGTGCCGGTCAAATTCGACCTGACGCCGCTTCCGCATGGGGCCAGCAGCGATCAAGTTGAGAAACTGAATTGAAAATGCAAAAAAATGCATTGATTTGCATATGAATTATTGAATTGATAACCTCGGTACGCCCCAGCCGAGGTTGTCTCGTGAGTCCGCAGCCCGTCGCCCAATGCACCCTGTCGTTATCGTTACCGCGGGTCGCGCGCGGGGCGCTGCTTTTCTCTGCGATCGCCTTGCTGGCCGCGTGCGCCAGCAGTCCGCAACGGCGCCAGCCCACTTACAAGACCTCGCACTCGGCGCTGGCCGACCTGCCGCCGCGCGCACCTTCGGCCGCCAGTGCCGGGGAGGCGAACGACATCCTGTTCCGCGCGATCGGACTGGTCGGCACGCCATACCGCTGGGGCGGCAATACCCCCGCCGGCGGCTTCGACTGCAGCGGCCTGATCGACTACATCTATCGCACCGCCGCCGGCATCAGGCTGCCGCGCACCTCGCACGACATGGCCGCGATGGACGCCCGCAAGGTGCGCAAGATGACCCAGCTGGCCAGTGGTGACCTGGTGTTCTTCGACATCGGCGGCGCGATCAGCCACGTCGGCGTGTACGTCGGCAAGGGGCGTTTCGTGCACGCGCCGAACAGCGGCGGCACGGTGCGGCTGGACGATATCGACGGGCCGTATTGGGGAGATCATTTTGCCTATGGGAGGCGGGTGCTGGATTGATCATCCGGGCTGGATGAAAAGCTGGGCTTGCGGTAAGCCGGAGCTCCCCTCTCCAACTCTCCCCCACGGGGGAGAGGGCAAACGAAAAACGGCGCCCGAGGGCGCCGTTTTGCTCTGACTTTCGACTTGCCAGTCAGTGCTCTGCACTGCCTGGCGCGTGGGCGTGGCCGTGGGCGATCTCTTCCTCGGTGGCGTCGCGCACTTCGCCGAGGGCCACGTCGAAGTGCAGGGTCTTGCCGGCCATCGGGTGGTTCAGGTCCACGTCGATCGCGCTCATGCCGACCTTGTGCACGGTCACCGCGCGCTGGCCGCCCTGCTTCAGCTGCAGCACGGTGGTCATGCCGGGCTTGAGCCGGTTCGCCTGCGGGAAATACTTCTTCGACATGCGCTGGATCTGGCCTTCCTCGCGCTCGCCGTAGCCATCGGCCGGCGCCACGTCCACGCTCAGCGTCTCGCCGGCCTCGTGGCCTTCCAGCGCCGCTTCCAGGCCCGGGATCAGCTGGCCGTGGCCAAGCAGGATCCACAGCTGCTCGTCGCGATCGTGCGAGCTCTCAACCTTTTCGCCATCCACCGTCAGCGTGTAGTGGATTGCGATGACCTTGTCCTTGCCAGCCTTCATTGCCTGTCTCGTCGGTGGGATCAAACGGCGGATTCTAGCAGTAGCCCGACAGGCTAGGACTCGCGATGGCCGAAGCCCACGCCACGCGCCTCCGGCCCCAGCCACAGCAGCAACGCCAGCAGCAGCGCCACCAGCACCATCCACAGCGCCATCGCGAACGCGAAATCGCCGCCGTGCCGCTGCGCCAGCCAGGTTTGCGCGGTGGCGGTGACCGCCGCCAGCAGGTTGCCCATCTGGTAGGCAAACCCCGGCAAGGTGCCGCGCACCGCGGCCGGCGACAACTCGTTCAGATGCGTCGGCACCACGCCCCAGGCGCCCTGCACCATCACCTGGATCAGGAACGCGCCCAACCCCAGCAGGATCAGCGAGCCGCCGTACATCCACAGCGGAATCACCGGTATCGCCAGCAGCGCGGCGATCATCATCGCCTTGCGCCGGCCGATGCGCTCGGACAAGGCACCGAAGTACAGGCCGCCCACCAGCGCACCGAGATTCAGCAATGCCACCAGCACGAAGGCCACGGCAGAGCCGGTGGGCAAGTGCAGGTTCACCTCCTCGAAGGTGTGGTACATGTCCTGCGAGCCGTGGCTGAACATGTTGAACGCCATCATCAGCAGCATCAGGTAGATCGCCAGCTTCCAGTGCCCGCGCATGGCCTCGAACAGACCGGGCCGCTTCGCCGCCTGCGCGCCTTCCTTCCAGACCGCCGACTCCGGCACCTTGCGGCGGATGTACAGCACCAGCAAGGCCGGGATCGCGCCGACCACGAACAGGCCACGCCAGCCGATGTGGTCGACCAGCAGCCAATTCGCCAGCGCGGCGAGGAAGAAGCCGCACGGGTAGCCGCTTTGCAGCAAGCCCGACACCGCGCCGCGGGCTTTCGCCGGTATCGACTCCATCGCCAGCGACGCGCCGATACCCCATTCGCCGCCCATCGCGACGCCGAACAAAAAACGCAGCACCAGCAATGCGGTCAGCGACGAGGCAAATGCCGTGGCGCATTCGAACAACGAGAACAGGATCACGTCGAGCATCAGGATCGGCCGCCGCCCGAAGCGATCGGCCAGCCGCCCGAACAGCAGCGCACCCAAGGGCCGCGCCGCCAGGGTCAGGAACAGCGCGTAGGTGATCTGCGCCGTACCCACGTCGAACTCCTTCGCCACCGTGACGATGACGAAGGTCAGCAGGAAATAGTCGAACGCATCCAGTGTCCAGCCCAGGAAACTGGCCAGCACCGTGTGCCGCTGGACAGTATCGAGTTCACGCAAGGGTGCAAGCAGCGACATTGGTCTCTCCTCGAACGGAACTTCACGCACACGGCGCGCCGGCGACGATGGTACTCGTGCACCCAATGGCCTAGGCTGCCGCCATCGACGAAAACCGGGATCCGGATGGACCGCCGCAGCCGCCAGCGCATCGCCCACCTGTACGACAACCACCTGCAACGCGGCTACGTCCGGGGCAAGCTGGCCGGCGACCCGGTCTATGCGGCCACTGCCACGCTGGTCGCCGGCACGGCGCTGCCCCTGCTCGACATCGGCTGCGGCATCGGCCTGCTCGGGCTGTACCTGCACGCGCTGGGCCATGCCCGGCCCTACCTCGGCGTGGATCACGACGCGCGCAAGATCGCCGCCGGGCAACAGGCCGTGCAGCGCGCCGGACTCGGTGCGCTGATGAGCCTGCGGCATGCCGACGTGGCCGAACTGCCACCGACGCATGGCCATGTCGCGCTGCTCGACGTACTGCACTACCTGCCCGCCGAACGCCAGCCCACCCTGCTGCAGGAAGCTGCCCGGCACCTGGCTCCCGATGGCTGCCTGATCATCCGCAACGTGCTGCGCGAGCCGAACTGGCGCTTCCACGCCACGCGCGTCGAGGAGTTTTTCCTGCGCACCTCCGGCTGGATTCCCGGCGGCGCGCAACACTATCCGAGCGCCGGCGAATTGCGCGCGCCGCTGCAGGATGCCGGGCTCCGCGTGCACATCGAACCGCTGCGCGGACGCACGCCGTTCAACAGTTACCTGATCGTGGCGCGGCCGCATCGCTGAGACGATCGCGGCACGCCGTTCAGCTTGATCCCACGCAGACGCGCGCGGCGATGACGGATCGGCTATACTCCGCCACACATTCGTCCCCACGAGTGCTGCGACACACCGTCGCCCCTTCCCCTTAGTCTGCAACACGGTATGAACACTCCGGGTTGCTCAGGAGTGTTACATGTCTTTTGATTCGCTGGGCCTTGCGCCCGCGTTGCTGCGCGCGCTTGCCGATTACGGCTACACGCAGCCCACCCCGATCCAGTCCGCCGCCATTCCGCCCGCACTGGAAGGTCACGACCTGCTCGCCGCCGCCCAGACCGGCACCGGCAAGACCGCCGCGTTCGCGCTGCCGTTGCTGCAGAAGCTGTCGACCAGCGGGCAGACCATGACCCGCCGCCCGCGCGCACTGGTGCTGACCCCGACCCGCGAGCTGGCTGCCCAGGTGCATGAAAACCTGCGCGACTACGGCAAGCACGTCAATGTCAGCGCCACCACCATCTTCGGCGGCGTCAGCATGGGCCCGCAGATCAACGCGCTGCGCCGCGGCGTGGACGTCGTCATCGCCACCCCCGGCCGGTTGATGGACCACATGCAGCAGCGCACGCTGGACCTATCCGCGGTGGAAACGCTGGTGCTGGACGAAGCCGACCGCATGCTCGACATGGGCTTCCTACCGGCACTGAAGCGCATCCTCGTCGCGCTGCCGAAGAAGCGCCAGACCCTGCTGTTCTCGGCCACCTTCGCGCCGGCGATCAAGGCGCTGGCGATGGACTTCATGCACAACCCTCGCGAGATCTCGGTCTCCGCGCCGAACACCGTGACGACCCTGGTCAGCCACCAGGTGCATCCGGTCGACGCTTCGCGCAAGCGCGACCTGCTGCTGCACCTGCTGTCGGCCGACAGCCGCCGGCAGTCGCTGGTGTTCAGCCGCACCAAGCACGGTGCCGACAAACTGGTCACCTACCTCAACGCGTCGGGCCTGCGCAGCGCCGCGATCCACGGCAACAAGAGCCAGAACGCGCGTACCCGCGCCCTCAGCGATTTCAAGAGCGGCCGCGTCACCGTGCTGGTGGCCACCGACATCGCCGCGCGCGGCATCGACATCGAACAGCTGCCGATCGTGATCAACTTCGACCTGCCATCGGTAGCCGAAGACTACGTGCACCGCATCGGCCGCACCGGTCGCGCCGGCATGGAAGGTCTCGCCGTCTCGCTGGTCAGCCACGACGAGTCCGGCCTGCTGTTCGACATCCGCAAGCTGCTGAAGCAGGACATCGCAATCACGCCGATCACCGGTTACGAGCCATCCGCCCCGCTGCGCGTGGATGCCGGTGCACCGCGTCCGAAGCAAGGCGGCGGCGGTCAGCGCCAGCCGCGTGCGCCGCGACAGGGCAAGACCGCCGGCGCGGCACGGCCGAACGGTTATGCGCCGCAGGGCCGCAGCGATCATGCCGCCGGCAACCAGCGCCGCCGTTCGAACCATCGTCCGGCCGCCAAGGCCTGAGCAAGACAAGCTTGAGTGACACTGAACGTGGCGGCCTGATGGCCGCCACGTTCGTTTTGAAAGGCCACGGATCGCTCAATCGCCGGTGCGGATTTTCGCCGTGAGTACGTGGTCCTCCCAGCGTCCCGCAATTCGCAAATACTCCCGCGCATAACCTTCACGCTCGAAGCCAAGCCGCTCCAGCAACCGCGCGCTGCGCTCGTTGCGCGGCAGGTAATTCGCCATCACGCGATGCAGGCCCAGCTCACCGAACGCCCATGCCAGCCCGGCTTCCAGTGCTTCGTGCATCAGTCCCAGCCCCTGCAGGCCAGCGCTGACGCTGTAGCCGAGCAGGCATGCCTGGAACGGTCCGCGCACTACGTTGGACAGGGTGAAGCTGGCGAGGACATCCTCACCGTCCGGGCTGAACACGATGAGCGGATAGCCACGATCGAGACGCGCAGCCGCCTGTCCATCCGCAATCGCCTGCGCGCAATGTTCCAGCGTGTAGTAACTGTCCTCGCGCAAGGGTTCCCACGGCGCCAGATGAGCGCGATTGTCCACGCGGAAGCGCAGCAATTTCGGCGCATCGGAAGGTTCGGGCAAACGGATGCGGGTACGCGCAGTCTGCAGCACTGCCGACACGCTCATGACAGCCCCAATGCCGCCGCGTGATGGCGCAGGTGATCGTCGATGAAGCTGGTGATGAACCAGTAGCTGTGGTCGTAGCCGGCATGCCGGCGCAGCAGCAGCGGCTGCCCCGCCTCGGCGCAGGCCTGGTCGAACAATTCGGGTTTCAACTGGGCTTCGAGGAACGGGTCGGCCTCGCCCTGGTCGATCAGGATCGTGCCGCCGAAGGTCTGCCGCCGCACCAGTTCGCAGGCATCGTAGTCGGCCCAGGCCGCTGGGTCGTCGCCGAGATAACGCGGCAGCGCCTTCCTGCCCCACGGCACCTGGCTGGGCGCCACGATCGGCGCGAACGCCGACACCGAGCGGTAGCGTTGCGGGTATTTCAGGGCGAGGGTCAACGCGCCATGGCCGCCCATCGAGTGGCCGCAGAGGCCGCTGAGTGCCGTGTCCACCGGAAACTGCGCGGCGATCAGCGCGGGCAATTCGTCCGCCACATAGCGCTGCATGCGGAAATGCGTCGACCACGGCGCCGCCGTGGCGTCGACGTAGAAGCCCGCGCCTTCGCCGAACTCCCAGTCGCCGGTGGCGCCGTCGATGCCGGTGCCGCGCGGGCTGGTGTCGGGCATCACCAGCACCAGGCCCAGCTCGGCTGCCAGCCGCTGCGCGCCCGCCTTGATCGTGGCGGTTTCCTCGGTACAGGTCAGCCCGGCCAGGAAATACAGCACCGGGCACAGCTGCCGGGTGGCCTGCGGCGGCTGGTAGACGGCAAAGCGCATGGGGCCGGCGCAGGCCTCCGAGTGGTGGCGGTAGACGCCCTGGACGCCGCCGTGCAGGCGCTGTTCGGAGATCGTTTCGAGCATGCCCATCGTGGTCCTCGGCCCTTTGGCAAGGCAGCGCGAAGGATAACCGCACGGCCAGCACTTTCGCGTTCAGCAAGAACTGCCACGCGCAAGCGTGGAGACTGGTAGAATGCACGATCTGCGCGTCGCATTCCCGGCGCTGCCTTCTGTTCCGAGGTTCCCATGTCATCCCCCGTCTCCGACCACGCCCCGGTTCCGTCCGGTTTTGGCGCACTCGCGCTGCATCCCGACGTTCTGCGCGTACTGGCCGATGTCGGCTACGAATCGCCCTCGCCGATCCAGGCCGCCACCATCCCGCCGCTGCTGGAGGGCCGCGACGTGCTGGGCCAGGCACAGACCGGCACCGGCAAGACCGCCGCGTTCGCACTGCCGATCCTGTCGCGGATCAGCCCGCGCGCCGGCAAGCCGCAGGCGCTGGTGCTGGCGCCCACGCGCGAACTGGCGATCCAGGTGGCCGAGGCGTTCCAGCGCTACGCCGCGCACATCCCCGGCTTCCAGGTGCTGCCGATCTACGGCGGCCAGAGCTACGGCCCGCAGCTGCACTCGCTGAAGCGCGGCGTGCACGTCGTGGTCGGCACGCCCGGCCGCGTGATCGATCACCTGGACAAGGGCACGCTGGATCTGTCCGAACTGAAGTACCTGGTGTTGGACGAGGCCGACGAGATGCTTCGCATGGGCTTCATCGACGACGTCGAGAAGGTGCTGCAGGCGACTCCGCCGCAGCGCCAGGTCGCGCTGTTCTCGGCGACCATGCCCACGGTGATCCGCAAGATCGCGCAGCGGCACCTGAAGGATCCGGTCGAGGTCATCATCAAGTCCTCCGCCGCCACCACGCCGAACATCCACCAGCGCTACTGGTTCGTCAGCGGCATGCACAAGCTCGATGCGATGACACGCATCCTGGAAGCCGAACCGTTCGACGCGATGATCATCTTCGCGCGCACCAAGCAAGCCACCGACGAACTGGCCGGCAAGCTGCAGGCGCGCGGCCTGGCCGCTGCCGCGATCAACGGCGACATCGCCCAGCCGCAGCGCGAGCGGGTGATCCAGCAACTGAAGGACGGCAAGCTCGACATTCTCGTGGCTACCGACGTGGCCGCGCGCGGCCTCGACGTGGACCGGATCAGCCACGTGCTGAACTACGACATTCCGTACGACACCGAAAGCTACGTGCACCGTATCGGCCGCACCGGTCGCGCCGGCCGCAGCGGCGAGGCGATCCTGTTCGTCAGCCCGCGCGAGCGCGGCATGCTCAACGCGATCGAGCGCGCCACCAAGCAACCGATCGAGCAGATGCAGCTGCCGTCGGTCGAGGTGGTCAACGACGTGCGCATCGGCAAGTTCAAGCAGCGCATCAGCGACATGCTGGCGCAGGGCGACCTCGGTCAGTTCCAGCAGTTGATCGAACAGTACGAGCAGGAACACAACGTGCCGGCGGTCGAGATCGCCGCCGCGCTGGCGCGCATCGCCCAGGGCGACCAACCGCTGCTGCTGGCGCCACCGCCGAAGCGCGAGAAGTACGAGCCGGCCGCGCGCGAACACAAACCGCGCGAGCGCGAAGGCACGCCTGCCCGTGCCCCGCGCGAACACAAGACGCACGCGCACGAGAGCGCGCCGCCGCGCGAGTTCGGCCACCGCCCGGTGCGCGCGCACGCCACCGAGGAAGGCAAGCGCACCTATCGCGTCGAGGTCGGTCACGAGCACGGCGTCAAGCCGGGCAACATCATCGGCGCGATCGCGAACGAGGCCGGCCTGGACAGCCAATTCATCGGCCGCCTCAGCATCCGCGACCATTACAGTCTGATCGACCTGCCCGACGGCATGCCGAAGGAAGTGTTCGAGCACCTGAAGAAGGTGTGGGTGGTGCAGCAGCAGTTGCGCATCCACGAGTGGGACGGCAGCGACACCGGCACCAGCGCACCGCCGGCGCACAAGCCGGGCGGTTTCAAGAAGCCCGGCAGCTTCAAGCCACGGCCCGGCGGCGCCAAGCCGCCGCGGCGCAAGTAAGCGCCCTGCGTCGCGCCGCTCGATAAGCGACGGCGCGACGACGTAACATCGGCGGGATCGTCGCCGCCGCGAACCCGCCGCATGCCCAGCCCCACTGCCGAACACCGTCCGCCCAGCGGCGCCGAGCCGCGGCTCGACGGGCTCGCGCCAGCCGCCATGCGGCAAATGCAGGCGGCGGCACATGCGATCCGTGACGGTGCCGAGGCTGTCGCCATGCAGGCGCTGGATGGCGTCCTCGCGATGACGCCGGGGCATCCCGAGGCGCTACGTCTCTACGCCATCCTGCACGCCCGCGCGCACCGCCATGCCGAAGCGAAGGCGGTACTGCAACACGCCATCGCGCAATGGCCCGACTACGTACTTGCCCATTCCGACCTGGGCAACGTGCAGCAGGCCGCCGGCGAACTGGACGCAGCCTTCGCCAGCTGGCGGCAGGCCTGCGCACTGGCGCCGCAGGCGCCGATGCCGTGGTTCAACCTCGGCCGCAACCTGCAGTTGCATGGCGATACCGCAGCGGCGATCGAGGCCCTGCAGCACGCGCACGCGCTGGCGCCGGACTTCTTGCCCGCCTTGCTCCTGCTCGGCGATGCACTGGTGCATGCCGGCCGTTTCGACGAAGCGGATGCGCACTACCGCGCCGCGCTGGCGCTGCATCCGGCCTGCGGCGACGCCTGGCGCGGACTGGCGAACATGAAGACGCGGCCGCTGTCCGGGCACGACCGCGAGCAACTGGCGACAGCCTTGCGCCAGCCTGGATTCGGCGCCGCCGACCGCATCGCGATGGGTTTCGCGCTGGGCAAGGTGTGCGAAGACCAGGGCCATTACGAGCAGGCCTTCGCCGCACTGAACCAGGCCAACGCCGAACTGCGCCAGCTCCATCCATGGAACGCCGACGCGTTCCATGCGCATGCCGATGCCCTGTTCGCCGCTTCGGCCCGGCTGCCGGCAGCGGCGGACCCGACCCTGGGCCGTGAAGTGATCTTCATCGTCGGCCTGCCGCGCTCCGGCTCCACCCTGTTCGAACAGATCCTCGCCGCTCATCCCGACGTCGAAGGCGCCAGCGAATTGCCGGATCTGGAACGGGTGCTCGGCGACGAATCCACCCGCCGTCGCCAGCCGCTGCTGCAGTGGATCGCCGCGGCAACGGCCGACGACTGGCAGCGGCTCGGGCGCCGTTACCTGGAACTCACCGCGCGCTGGCGCCGGCACAAGCCGCGGCATACCGACAAGCTGCCGTCGAACTGGCTGCTCGGCGGCGTGCTCGGCGCGATGCTGCCCGGCGCGCGCATCGTCGACGCCCGGCGCGACGCACTGGAAGCGGGCTGGTCCTGCTACAAGCAGCAGTTCTACCGGTTGCCGCATTTCGCCTGCACGCTCACCGACATCGCCGCCTACATCCGCGACTACGAGCGGATCATGGGCGCGTGGCAGGCAGCCGCCCCGCAGCGCATCCGCATCCAGCGCTACGAAGCGCTGCTGGTCGAGCCGGAACGCGAGATCCGCAACTTGCTGACGTTCTGCGACCTCTCGTTCGATCCCGCCTGCCTCGACTACCACCATGCGAAACGCAGCGTGCGCACCGCCAGCGCCACCCAGGTGCGCCAGCCGCTACAACACAACACCGCGCGTGCCGATCGCTACGGCGCCCTGCTCGATCCGCTGCGTCTGGGCCTCGGCCTGCCGATGTCCGGCCGGTAGAAGCCGACGCCGGTCGTTCGGCGCAGGCACCGTACGTGAAGCCGTTCATCGAATGGATCGAGCACAGGCTCGCCGCCAGGCACCGTTCGCCGAACGCGCACACCCCACCGACGAGCACCTGCTGCCGCTGTTCGTGGCGCTCGGCGCGGCGGGCGCAGACATCCATGCGCAGCGGATCGACGCCGGCATCGACATGGGCTTCCTGGCCATGGATATCTATCGGTTCGCGGGATAAGCGGCTGCCCGCCGTCAGGCGCCGGACGGCCTCTTCACGAAAAATTCCCGGCAAAGCGCTATGACTCCGCCGTTCCGCCTGGGAGTCTGGGGGGCTCGCGATGCTGACGTCGCGTGATGGTGGAACGGCTATCGGATCCCCGTCGTGCCTGGCCGCCAAGCTGTGCAACGCCAGTCGCACGCGTCGACCCTTTCCAATGCCATTACCTCGTGGAGGGGAACCCATGTCATCACGAAACTTGACCGGCTTGAGCATCGCGCTGGGCGCCGTTTTCGGTCTGGCGGCAAGCAACCAGGCCTTCGCTGAAAACGCGGCCACCGCCGTGGAAGTGACACCTGCCGTGAAACACGACACCTTGCGTTCCCTGCGCGGCACGATGCCGCGCCCGGAAGATTTCTCCCGGAGCCCCCGCATCCATCCGCTGCACCCGCTGCCGCCGCTAGCTCCGGGCAACCAAGCTGACGGTGCCGTGCAACACGCCGTCACCGGCGCGTTCGCGCCCGCACTGGGCGCCGGCTTCGACGGCGTCGGCCAGGGCTTCAGCGGCCCGCAGGGCACGTTCAACGTCAACAGTGCCCCGCCAGACACCAACGGCGCGGTAGGCGCGACCCAGTACCTGCAGATCGTCAACACCGGCTTCGCCGTGTTCGACAAGGCCAGCAAGGCGGTGATCTACGGTCCGGTGCCGAGCAACACCCTGTGGTCCGGCTTCGGCGGCCCCTGCGAGAACGACAACGATGGCGATGCCGTGGTGGTCTATGACAAGGCTGCCAACCGCTGGGTCGTCTCGCAGTTCGCCGTCAGCGCCACGCCGTATTACCAGTGCGTGGCCGTGTCGGCCACCAGCGACGCCACCGGCGCGTACTACCGCTATGCCTTCTCCTACGGCAGCGTCTTTCCCGATTACCCGAAGATGGGCGTCTGGCCGGATGCCTATTACGAAACCTTCAACATGTTCACCAATACCTTCCAGGGCGCCAAACTGTGCGCCTATGACCGCAATGCGATGTTGAGCGGCCAGGCGGCGACCCAGCAGTGCTTCCAGTTGTCCACCAGCTACGGCGGCGTGCTGCCGGCGGATCTCGACGGCGCCACCGCGCCGCCGGCCGGCTCGCCGAACTACATGCTGAACTTCACCAGCAATTCGCTGAACCTGTGGAAGTTCCATGTGGACTGGGCGAACAGCGCCAACACCACGCTGAGCGGCCCGATCAACATTCCGGTGGCCGCCTTCGCCACCGCCTGCCGGGGCGGCAGCTGCATCCCGCAGTACGGTACGCGGCAAAAGCTGGACTCGCTGGGCGATCGCCTGATGTTCCGCCTGGCCTACCGCAACTTCGGCGACCACGAGTCACTGGTGGTCAACCATTCGGTGCAGGTCGGCGCCAAGCACAACAACCCCTACACCGGCGTGCGCTGGTACGAGATCCGCAATCCTGCCGGCTCGCCGGTGGTGTACCAGCAGTCCACCTTCTCGCCGGACACCAGTTACCGCTGGATGGGCTCGGTGGCGATGGACAAGCAAGGCAACCTGGCGCTCGGCTACAGCGTCTCGGACAGCTCCATCCACCCGGCGATCCGCTACACCGGCCGTCTGGCCAGCGACCCGCTGAACACGCTGGAGGCCGAGAACAGCATCATCGAAGGCACCGGCTCGCAGAGCGGCAACAACCTCGCGCGCTGGGGCGACTACAGCGCCATGACCGTCGACCCAGTCGATGACTGCACCTTCTGGTACACCACCGAGTACCTGAAAAACACCGGCTCGTTCAACTGGAACACGCGCATTGCGTCGTTCAAGTTCCCTGGCTGCCAATAAGGCTCCCAGGTATCCAGGATGCCCGTCACGCATGGCGGTGGCGGGCATCTCTCTTGCTGTTTTCTCGGACGAGGCGATCAGGCGCTCTGCGGCAGCGGCGGTTCGCCGGCGTCGAACGGGTCGAGCCAGTCCTCCGGCGTCAGCAGCGGCATACCGTGCGCGAGGCGCGCCTTGTCGCACTGCGGGCTGATCGCGCCGAACTCCCACGACGGCTGCACCTCGCGGCATACCGACGGCCGCTGCGGGTAGATGCCGCAATGTGCCGCCTCGCCCACCACGCCTTGCAAGGCCACGCAGCGCGGCTGCGCGGCGTTGGTGCCGCGCATCGCCAGGCGGTGCGGGTCGAGCTTTTCGGTCAGCTCCGGCGGCACCTTGCCGCCGAGGAAGGCTTCCGCCTCCGACCAATGAAACGCCACGCGAAAGAACGCGCAGCAGGCACCGCAACGCAAACAGGGATGTTCCATCGAAGCGACCGGCGGCGCCCCGAGGCGCGCAGGAGGCGAATTCTAGAGCAGCGGGCGTCCGCTGCGCAGCGGCGGCGGAGAGCTACCCCTCCCTGCCCTCCCCTGCGCCGCAGGGGAGGAGGCTTTGAAAGCGGGCGGTCCCGCCCGCTTGAGTCCTCATGGTTCGCCGGCGAAGGTGTTGCACTGGGCAACGTCGCCGCTGCTGAAGCCGGCCTTGAACCACTTCACCCGCTGCGCTGAGGTGCCATGGGTGAACGTGTCCGGCCGCACGCGGCCTTGCGCCTGCTGTTGCAGGGCGTCGTCGCCGATGTGGCTGGCTGCGTTCAGGGCTTCCTCGATGTCGCCCGGCTGCAGCCATTGCAGGCTCTGCTGGCTGTGGTTCGCCCACACGCCCGCGTAGCAATCCGCCTGCAGTTCCTGCCGCACCGACAGGCCGTCGGCGCCGTCCATCGGCGCACCGCGGCGACGCGCCTCGTCGACCTTGTCGAATACACCGGTCAGCTTCTGCACGTGATGGCCGACCTCGTGCGCGATCACGTAGGCGCGGGCGAAATCGCCGGAGGAATGCAGTTCGTCCTGCAGTTGCTGGAAGAACGCCAGGTCCAGGTACACCTTCTGGTCGCCGGGGCAATAGAACGGGCCCACTGCCGTGGTGGCGCCGCCGCAGGCCGTGTTCACGCCGCCGCTGAACAGGTGCAGCTTGGGCTCGACATAGGTCGAGCCATGCGCCTGGAAGATCGCGCCCCAGCTCTGCTCGGTCGAGTGCAGGATCGCGCTGACGAAGGCCTGCTGCTCGGGATCGACCTGGGCCGGCTGCCCGGTGTGCGTCGGGGCGCCCGGCAGGGTGCCGCTCTGGTCCAGCAGCGCCAGTGGGTTCTTGAAGAAGATCCAGCCCAGCAGCGCCAGCACGACCAGGCCGCCCAGGCCCATGCGGCCACCACCACCGAAACGCGGACCGCCACCGCCACCGCTGTCGACCTCGACGTTGCTGCTGCTGCCGCCTTTTCGCCAATCCATAGGAATCCCTTGTTGACCGATGCACGCACCCCGTGCCGCGTGGCGACGATAGCGCGTCGACCGGGATCACGCCACGGCGCGCGCTGCCGCTAAAGTAGGCGACCTTTTGTGAGGATTTCAGCATGACCCACCTGCCCGCCCTGGTCACCCTGCTCGCCGTGCTGCTGCAGTTCGGCACCATGTGGGCGGTCGGTCATGCCCGCGGCAAGTACGGCATCAAGGCACCGGCCACCAGCGGCGACCCGGCGTTCGAGCGCGCCTACCGGGTGCAGGTGAACACCCTGGAAAGCACGGTGATGTTCCTTCCCACGCTGTGGCTGGCGGCGAACTACGGCTTCAGCGGCTGGGCCGGCGTGGCGGGGCTGGTCTGGATCGTCGGCCGCGTGTGGTACGCGCTGGCCTACCTGCAGGATCCCGCCAAACGTGGCCCCGGCTATATGGTCGGCATGCTCGGCTGGGCCGCGCTGCTGGTGATGGCCTGCATCGGCGTCGGCCGGGCCATGCTGATCGGTTGAGCGCTCAGACCAGCGGACCGGGAGCGATCGCGCTCAATACCCACACGCGATGCGGCACCGCCATCGGCTCGGCTGCATGGTGGGCGGCCAGCATGTCGGCCAGTTCGGCATCGAAGCGCACCACCTTCGCCTCGTCCAGCGTGGCTCCAACGCCTGCGCTGGCACGGATGCGGCCGCGCCAGTCCACGTGGCTGTACGGCACGTCCAGGTCGAACGAGTACGTGCGCAGGTCGCCGAAGCCGGCTTCCGCCACGTCCTTCAGCCACGCCGGATACAGGCCGCTGCCGCTGTGCAGCGTCCAGGCCGGGTTGTAGGCCAGGATCAGCCGCTCGGTGTCCTGCACCATGTTGCCGGCCAGCGGCACCCAGTCGAAATGCGCGATCAGCAGCCGCCCGCCCGGCCGCAACCACTTGCGCACCAGGGCCGCCGTGCGCGGCCGGTCGAACCAGTGCCAGCACTGGCCGGCGGTGATCGCGTCGAACGAGGCGGCGGCGAACTCGGCGTTCTCGACCCGCGCACGCACCTGCTTCACCTGCACGCCGGCGGCCCGGTCCATCTCCGCGGCCTGCGCCAGCAGCGGCGCGGAATGATCCAGCCCGGTCACCTCGCAGCCGCGCACGGCCAGGCCACGAGCGACCGTGCCGGTGCCGGTGCCCAGGTCGAGAACGACGTCACC
Source organism: Rhodanobacter soli (assembly GCF_040548735.1). Taxonomy (NCBI): domain Bacteria; kingdom Pseudomonadati; phylum Pseudomonadota; class Gammaproteobacteria; order Lysobacterales; family Rhodanobacteraceae; genus Rhodanobacter; species Rhodanobacter soli. Next base: position 659,751 of record NZ_JBEPSD010000001.1, read on the forward strand.
CTTGCGCACGCTGCCGTCGGCGAACAGACGTTCGAAGAAGGCGTCCGGAAACCCCGCTCGATGGCGCGCGTAATCGCTGGCAGTCCTGCCGAAATCGGTAGTCATCGACACTCCCCTGTGCTCGTCTGCAGGCCGATGGTACTGCGATGGTCTTGCGCTGCAAGCGAATGCCAGCCGCCATGCCGGTCGGCAGGATTGCGCAAGCGGCCCGCAAGGCACTAGCTTGGGGGCGCGAGTGCCGCACGCGGCGTCCGCTTTCGCCATTCGCCGCCACAGGCACGATGACCGCATGGAAATCAGCTGCACCGAGGTTTCGCCCCTGCCGCCGGAGCTCCTTCTGCCCGAGGCCAGCCGACCCGCGCCTGGCCTGCGGGCCACCGCGGGCATCATCGCCACCTACTTCGTGCTGCAGCTCGCGGTCGGCATCGCGTTCGCGCTGGCGATCGGTGTGATGGCAGCCTTCAGTCCCACCGGTCCAGGCATCGACGCCGCGATCCGCACGACTCTGGGGCAACCCGCCATGCAGGCGTTGGTGGCGATCCTCTCGCTTGGCGTGGCCGCGCCGCCGACCCTCTGGCTGGCACGTCGTACATGGCCGCAGTTGTGGTCGCTGGCGCAGCCGCCGGGTTTCGGTTTCACGCCGCCGCGCCAGCTGCTGTTCTTCGCGCTGGCGGTCGTGGCCGGACTGGCGGCGCCCATCCTGGGCTCGCTGCTGACCCAGTGGCTGGCCCAAGGCCATACGGTGACCCAGGACATCCAGCAGATCGGCAGCAACACCCCGTTGGGGCTGCGCATTCCGCTGGTGCTGGTGGTGGTGTGCGTGGGGCCGCTGGTGGAAGAGCTGCTGTTCCGCGGCGTGCTGCTGTCGGCCTTGATGAAGCGCCTGCATGTCGGCTGGGCAGTGACCGGCAGCTCGCTGCTGTTTGCGCTGGTCCACCTGCCGGGACTGGAATACCAGTGGTACGCACTGCCGAACCTGATCCTGCTGGCGCTGTTGCTGGCCGCGCTGCGGCTGCGTTCGGGCTCGATCTGGCCGGCGGTGCTGGCGCACGGCGCCAACAACCTGCTCGCCGTCGCCGCCTGGTTCGTGGCGATCAATCCGCCGGGCTGATTCCGCCGCGACGCAGCAGTCGCGCGGTCTCGAACAGCGGCAAGCCCATGACCCCGGAATAACTGCCGTCGAGGTGCTCGACCAGGGTCGCGCCGCGGCCTTGGATCGCGTACGCGCCGGCCTTGCCGAACGGCTCGCCGGTGGCGACATAGGTGGCGATGGTCGGCTCGTCCAGCATGGCAAAACGCACCTGCGACACGCAGACCTCGCACTGCTCGCCGGTCGCGCCGACCAGCCATACCGCCGAGATCACCGCGTGCGTCCGCCCCGACAACCGGCGCAGCATCGCGGCCGCAGCGGCGGCATCCTGCGGCTTGCCGAATACCTCGTCGTCCAGCACCACCTCGGTGTCCGCGCCGAGTACCAGCGCATCGCTTGCGTGCGCCAGCGCGGCCAGGCCGGCTCTCGCCTTGTCGCGCGCCACCCGGCTCACATAGTCCCGCGGCGATTCGCCCTGCGCGCGCTGCTCGGGCACGTCGACGTCGAGCACGGCGAAGTCCGCGCCGAACTGTTCCAGCAGCTGGCGCCGGCGCGGCGACTGCGAGGCAAGATAGAGCACCGGCGTCACAGCGTCAGGCTGTATTCGCAGAACTGGTGGTCGCGCTGCCAACCGAGCGACTCGTACAGCGCCTGCGCCGGCGCATTGTCCAGCGCCGTGGACAGCGACAGGCTGGCTGCTCCCAGCGCGCGCGCATGCTCCACCGCCGCGCCGAGCAGGCCCGCGGCCACGCCCTGGCGCCGCGCGTGTGCGGCCACGAACAGGTCGTTGAGCAACCAGGTACGCACGGTACGTACCGAGGAGAACAGCGGATACAGCTGGGTGAAACCGAGCCCGGCGCGGTGTTCGTCCAGCGCCAGCAGGATCAGCGACTCTTGGTGGTGGAAACGCTCCGCCAGGAAATGCCGTGCCCGCGCCAGGTCTGCCGGCTGGCCGTAGAACTGGCGGTAGCTGTCGAACAGCGGCGCCAGCGTGTCGAGGTCGAGGATCGTGGCTTGGCGGATCTGCAAGGACATGGAGGAGACTCCGTTGGGTGTCAGGCGCGATGGTAAGGGTGGCCGGCCACGATCGTGGTGGCGCGATACAGCTGTTCGGCCAGTACCAGCCGCACCAGCATGTGCGGCAGGGTCAGCGGGCCCAGCGACCAGCACTGGTCGGCGCGCGCCAGCACCTCGGGCGCGTGGCCGTCCGGGCCGCCGATCAGGAACGCCAGGTCGCGCCCGGCCATGCGCCACTTCACCAGCTGTTCGGCCAGTTCCTCGCTGGACCAGTTCCTGCCGCGGCCATCGAGTGCGATCACATGGATGTCGTGCGGCAACGCCGCGAGGATCGCGGCGCCCTCGTCCTGGATCGCCCGCGCATCGTCGCGGCCCTTGCCGCGGTTGCCGGGCTTCAGCTCGATCAGCTCCAGCGGCAGTTCGTGCGACAGCCGCTTGCGGTATTCGGCAAAGCCTTCCGCCACCCAGCCGGGCATGCGTTCACCGACCGCGATCAGGCGCGCGCGCATGCCGTGGGTTCGACTCAGCTGGCTTGCGCGGCGTCGATTTCGTGCCCGTGGTCACCCACCGTCCACAGCCGCTCCAGGCCATAGAACTCGCGGATGCGCGGCAGCATCACATGAACGATCACGTCGCCCAGGTCGACCAGCACCCATTCGCCTTCCTGTTCGCCTTCCACGCCCAGCGGCATCACGCCCGCCTTCTTGGCGAACTTGCCCACTTCGTCTGCGATGGATTTGACATGGCGTGCCGAGGTGCCCGAGGCAATCACCAGCAGGTCGGCGATGGAGGTCTTGCCGCGGACGTCGATCTCGCGCACGTCCTTGGCCTTCAGTTCTTCGAGCGCGTCGATGACCGACTTGCGCAGGGTGGCCGTGGTGACGGCCTTGTTGGTACGGGCTGTGCTCAAGAGGATGGGCCTCGATGCGGGATCGCAGCGCAAAATGGCGCGGGCGCAGTATAACCGCCCTGCCGCAACGGCACGTCAAGGCGTCGGCCGGCCGAGGCGCGGGCATTCAATGAGCCAGCGAGCGCCGGGCCAGCCGGTACTCGTGCATCAGCCGCGCCACCAGTTCGGCGGCGGGTTGCGGGCGCACCAGGCCGGCGGCCTGGCCGCACCACTCGGACAGCAGGTCGCCGCGCCCGGCTTCGGCAGCGGCGCGGCGCAATGGCGCGGTGAGCGCGTTCAGCACCGGATACGGCAGGCCCTGGGCCGCCTGCGGCATCGCCTCGACGAAGCGGTTGCGCAAGCCGCGGGCGGCGCGCCCGGAGAAGCCGCGGATGGTGGTCACCCGGTGTTCCTCGACCTGCGGCAGGTCCCGCTTCCACGCCTCCGCGGCCGAGCACTCCGGGCAGGTGAGGAAGGCAGTGCCGAGCTGGCTGGCCGCCGCACCGAGCACTTCCGCCGCCAGCATGCCGCGGCCGTCCATGATGCCGCCGGCAGCGATCACCGGAACATCCCGGACAAGTGCCGTCATCGCGCGCACGGCGAGCGGCAGCAGCGCGAACAGGCCGATCATCGCGTCCTCGGCCTCGTGCAGGAAACCGCCGCGATGGCCGCCGGCCTCGGCACCCTGCATGGACACCGCGTCGGCACCGGCGTCGGCCCAGGCACGCGCCTCGGCCACCGTGGTGGCCGTGCCGATCACGTAGATGTCGCGCCGGTGCAGCTCGTGCAGTTGCGCCTGGCCGATCAGGCCGAACGCGAAAATCGCCGCCGCCGGGCGCGCCTCGCACAGCGCGGCGAACTGATCGGAGAAGCGTGGCGCCCAGCGCGCCGGCAAGCTGGTGCGCACGTCGAGGCCCTCGCGCGCCATCAGCGCATCGAGCTGCTCGCGCGCCTTCGTCACCGCCGCCATGTCGACCTCGAATTCGTCCGGCAACACGAACAGCCCGATCGCATAAGGCCAGTCGCCGAGTGCGCGGATCCGCGTGGCTTGCGCGAGGATGGTTTGCGGCTCCAGATAACCGGCGCCGAGCGAGCCCAACCCGCCGGCACCGGATACCGCCGCGACCAGTTCCGGCGGCGTCGAGCCGGCCATCGGCGCCTGGATCAGCGGATGCTCGATGCCGAGCCGATCGGCGAAGGGCGAGGTCATGCGCAGTACCTGATCGATGAATGGGCGATCAAGTATGCGCGGCGGACGGACCGGAGATAAACCTGTGCCACCGCACGACACTGGCAGCATGCCGTTGCGGTGGCCGCCGAGTGCCGATGACGCTCAACCGGCGGCACCGTGCCCGCGCTTGCGCAGGCGGTCCACCGACAGTGCGCCGGCGCCCGTACCCATCGCCAGCATCAGCAATCCACCGAGATAGAGCAGGTTGACCTCGAACCCGGGCGGGCCGAATTGCGGTCCGCTGGCGGTCAGACCGATCGTGTTGACCGAACTGAAGCCGTACGGCAGGTGCACCGTGAGCGTCGCCACCAGCAGGATGGCGGCCATCGGAATGCTGACGAGCATGACGAAGGCGCCCACGAACATGGCCAGCCCGGTTGAAAGCTCCAGCAGCGTGACCACCCAGGCCATGACATGCGGCAACGGCACTCCGATCCAGTGCAACAGGTCGGCGAACTTGTCCGGACCACGGCTGAACTTTGCCCAGCCATGGGCCATGAAACCGAATCCGATCACCAGCCGCAGCGGCAGCGGTGCCCAATCGGACCAGAACGGCGCGCGAGTCGATATGCGCATGGTCTTCTCCTGACTCCGAAAGTCTGTGCGAGCGGGAGAGCCATGCAGCTCTCCCGCTCCGGGACCGGACTTAGTGGCCGGCGTCCATCGCATCGGCTTTCTTCATCGAATCGGCTTTCATGGCATCGTGCTTCATCGCATCCTTTTTCATGGAATCGTGCTTCATCGAACCGTGCTTCATGGAGCCGGCCTTCATCGAATCGTGCTTCATGGAGTCTTTCTGCATCGCGTCGCGCGACATCGCGGAGCTGGAGCTGGCGGCCATCGCGTCCTGCGCGAACGAGGCGGAGGCGGCAAGACCGCAGGTCAGGGCGGCGGCGAGAAGTGTGGCAAAGCGAGCGTTCATGGGAAGTCCTGGCAAGAAAAGGGGTGGAGACGGTCATGCCGTCTCCACCCCTTCATTCGCCGCACGCCGGCCGGGAGTTACATCGGCGGCAACCCGGGCCGAGGCGACGGCGCTAGCCGCCCTGCCCGGCCACGATGTTCACCGTGATCGCGATGATGAACACGTTGAAGAAGAACGCGATCACGCTGTGCAGCAGCACCACGCGGCGTAGGTACTTGCTGGTGATCTGCACGTCCGAGACCTGGAAGGTCATGCCGACCACGATCGAGAAATAGGCGAAATCCCAGTAGTCCGGCTCGGGCGTGTCGGGAAATTCCAGGCCGGCGTGCTTCTTGCCGAAATCGCCGTAGTAGCCGTGGGCGTAGTGGACCGCGAACATCACGTTGAGGAACAGCCAGCTCAGCACCACACTGAGCACGCCGAGCGCAAGTTCCAGCAAGCCGCCACCCCTGGCCGCATGCAGTTCGTTGCCCAATGCCGCCAGTACCACCGCCGACAGCAACACCCCGCCCCACAGCACGCCCCAGCGTCCGGTATCCAGCGCCCGCGCCTGGCTGCGCATGTGGCTCGGCGAAGCCCGGTTGAACAGGTGCGCGAAGATGCCCAGGAACACCAGCGCCGCCAGATCGAAACCCAGCAGTACCGCACTGGCCGGGCGCAGTCCTGCATGCAGCAGCACCGCCATGGTCACGAGGAAGATGAGCAGCGACAAGACCGTCCACCGGCGACCCTTCACGAAACGCCATGGCCGCCAGCCGCGCCGCCGCGATGCGCGTTCACCCGCCTGGTCCGATGGTTCGTCCATGCATGCCTCCGTGTCGGTGTTTCAGCCGAGCAGGTCGTGGTATTCCGGATGCCGCTGCATCCACGCGGCAGCATACGAGCAGGCCGGCACCACCTTCCAGCCTTCGGCACGCGCCGTGATCATCGCCTCCTGCATCAGGGCGGCAGCGATGCCGCGCCCACCGACCGCGGCCGGCACTTCGGTGTGGGTGATCGTCATCACGCCGGCGGCCAGGGTGTAGTCGAGCAGGCACGGCATGTCTTCCACGCGGGTTTCGAAGCGACGGGCGACGCGGTCGTGCTGGATGGCGAGCGGCATGCAAACTCCCGATCGGAAGACGATCGACAAGCATACGACGTGCACGGGGCAACCGGGCGTGAAGTCGGGATGCCGGTTCGTTCGCGCCGGCTGCATGCGCTGTCGGGCACGGTGGGTCCTTGTCCGCATCACCCCACAGGAGAACCCCATGAAACGATCCGCATCCGCACACTGGTCCGGCGGCATCAAGGACGGCCAGGGCACGATCACGACCGAAACGGGCGTGCTGAGCGAAGCCACCTACGGTTTCAAGTCGCGCTTCGAGGACGGCCCCGGCACCAACCCGGAGGAACTCATCGCGGCGGCGCATGCCGGCTGCTACTCGATGGCGCTTTCGCTGGGACTGGGCAATGCCGGCTTCACCGCCGACAGCATCGACACCAAGGCGGCGGTGACCCTGGCCAAGGACGGCGACGGCTTCACCATCACCACGGTGGATCTCAGTTGCCGCGCCAAGGTACCGGGCATCGACGCGGCCACCTTCGACAGCATCGCGCAGGCGACCAAACTGGCCTGCCCGGTGTCCAAGGTGCTGAAGGCCGAGATCACGCTGGACGCCCGGCTGGAAGGCTGACTGTCTTCGGCTCAGGCGGCGATCTCCGCCGCGGAAGGCAGGACCGCGCCGGCTTCGACCCGCCGGCGCTGGCGCACCGCCTGCGCCAGCCGCTGCAGCACTTGCACGGAACTGTCCCAGTCGATGCAGCCGTCGGTGATGCTCTGGCCGTAACGCAGCGGCTGGCCGGGTTGCAGTTCCTGGCGGCCGCCGAGCAGGTGGCTTTCCACCATTACGCCGAGGATGCGCCGCTCGCCGGCGGCGATCCGCGCGGCGATGTCCTCGGCCACCAGTGGCTGGTTCTCCGGCTTCTTGCCGCTGTTGGCATGGCTGACGTCGATCATCACCCGCCCGGCCAGGCCGGCCTTGTCGATCGCCGCACACGCGGCGCCGACGCTGGCCGCGTCGTAGTTCGGCACCTTGCCGCCGCGCAGGATCACATGGCAGTCGCCATTGCCGCTGGTGGTGGCGACGGCGGCCTGGCCGTCCTTGGTCACCGCCATGAAATGATGCGGCTGCGACGCGGCGTGCACCGCATCCACCGCGATCTTCACGTTGCCGTCGGTGCCGTTCTTGAAACCGACCGGGCAGGACAGCCCCGAGGCCAGCTCGCGATGCACCTGGCTTTCGGTGGTGCGCGCGCCGATCGCGCCCCACGCCACCAGGTCGGCGATGTATTGCGGCGTGATCATGTCGAGGAACTCGCAACCGGCCGGCACGCCCAGCGCGTTGATGTCGCGCAGCAGGCTGCGGGCGATGCGCAATCCCTTGTCGATCTGGAAGCTGCCGTCGAGGTCGGGGTCGTTGATCAGCCCCTTCCAGCCGACCGTGGTGCGCGGCTTCTCGAAGTACACCCGCATCACGATCTCCAGCGCATCGCCGAGCTCGCGGCGCAGCGGCGCCAGCCGGCCGGCGTACTCCAGCGCGGCGCGGGTGTCGTGGATCGAGCACGGACCGATCACCACCGCGAGACGGTCGTCGCTGCCGGCGAGAATGCCGTGCAGCGCCTGTCGCGAGGCATCAACGGTGGCCATTGCCGCGTCGGTGACGGCGCAGTCGCGCATCACCTCGGCCGGTGTGCTGAGGCGGGTGATGGCGCGGATGCGCAGGTCGTCGGTGGTGTGCATGGCGGCTCTCCTGGAGGATTTTCAGGCGGCGGCCATAAAAAAACCGCCCTGTGGTGGCGGTTCGGTGTGGTTGTGTCGATCAGTTCAAAACGATCGCGCCCGCGCCGCCGCCGTTGGCTTCGGATAGCCGTAAAACCAGAAATACAGGCGGGCGGTGGCGGAATGCATGGCGACATAGATAACACAATGGACGTCCAAATCAAACTCCCGGCCGTCGGGAGGCTAGACTGGCGGCATGCCTTCGCCCCTCGACCTGCTGACCCGTCCCGCCCGCGAACCGATCCGCCGCTGGGTCCTCAAGGCCTTTCCGCGCGCCGATACCGGCAGCGTCGACTACGACCATCCGCACGGCGATCCCGGCCTGTTCGGACCGCACAGCGCGACCTGGCGCGTGCACTCGGACTTCCCCGGCATGCTGGCCGGCGGCCTCGCCGCGCTGACCCTGCAGACGCTGCACCCGCTGGCGCTGGCCGGGGTGTGGGACCACTCCAACTTCCGCGGCGACCTGCTCGGCCGGCTGCGCCGCACCACCGCCTTCGTGAGCGGCACCACCTACGCGCCGCGCGCACAGGCCGAGGCGCTGATCGAACACGTGCGGCAGATCCACGCGCACATCACCGGCCATGGGGAAGATGGCCGTCCGTACTCGGCGGACGATCCCGACCTGCTCACCTGGGTCCACGTCAGCGAGGCCTGCTGCTTCCTGCAAGGCTACCGCCGCTACAGCCACATCGCGATGCCGGCCGGCGCGGCCGACCGCTATTACGACGAGGTGCGGCGGATCGCCGAGACGCTCGGCGCGCGCGATGTGCCCGCGTCCGAACGCGAGGTGACCGAATACTTCCGGCGCATCCAGCCCGAGCTGGCTTTCACCGAACGCTCGCGCGTCGTGCTCGGGCTGCTGGGACAGGTGCGCCTGCCGGTGCCGGCGGCCAGCCTCTCGCGCGACCTGTTTCTGCTCGCCGGCCACGCCCTGCTGCCGGACTGGGCGGTCCGGATGCTGGGCCACACATCGCGCCAGCAGCGCCAGGCGCGGCTGGCGGCGCACGCGTTGTGGTCGATCGCGCCGGTATTTCGCGCGGCGCTGAAGGACGGCATCGCCAGCCGCGCCTGTCGGCGCGTGGACATGCCGTCGGAGCAATTGCAGCGCTGGGCGTAGCTCCGCGCCGTCCATCGGCATTGACAGCGTCACCCTATCGGCTAACGTCGACTGCTAACGTCAGTCAGGGACTCCCGTGGCAACCCTCATTCCGACTCGCAATGGCTGCCTGCCGCGGATGACCGGCGGCGAAAAGCGCTTCTCCGAACGACTGGAACAGAAGCTCGAGGACGACTACCTGCTGTGGTACGACGTGCCGGTCGGACTGAAGCAGCGACGCCCGGATTTCGTGGTGTTCCACCCGCGCCGCGGCATGCTGGTGCTGGAGGTGAAGGACTGGAAGCCGGACACCATCCGCCACGCCGACAGCACCCAGTTCACTTTGGTCACCGAGCGCGGCCTGGTCAAGGAGAACAACCCCCTGCTGCAGGCACGCGCGTACGCGCTGGAGATCGGCGTGGTGCTGGAGCGCGACCCCGCGCTGCGCCATCCGCCTTCCAGCCGCCATGCCGGCAAGCTGCTGATGCCGTGGGCGTACGGCGTGGTGCTGGCCAACATCAGCCGCAAGCAGTTCGTCGACGGTGCGCTCGATGCGGTGATCCCGGAACACCTGGCCATCTGCCGCGACGAGATCTACGACACGGTCGAAGCGGAGGCCTTCCAGGAACGGCTGTGGGCGATGTTCCCGCAGGTGTTTCCGGTGGCGCTGACCCTGCCGCAGATCGACCGCGTGCGCTGGCACCTGTTCCCGGAGATCCGGGTGGCGCCGGGCGAAGGCCAGTTCGGTTTGTTCGACCAGCCGGCCGATGCCGCCGCGCGGCCGCTGCAGATCCCCGACCTGGTCAAGGTGATGGACGCGCAGCAGGAGCAGCTCGCCCGTTCGCTCGGCGACGAGCACCGGATCATCCACGGCGTCGCCGGTTCCGGAAAAACCATGATCCTCGGCTTCCGCGCGATGCAGCTGGCGCGCGAGCTGTCCAAGCCGATCCTGGTGCTCTGCTACAACAAGACGCTGGCGGCGCGCCTCGACCAGCTGCTCGGCGAGCGCGGCCTCAGCGAGAAGGTGCAGGTCTACAACTTCCACAAGTGGTGCCGCAAGATGCTCACCGCCTACCACGTGGACCTGCCCGCGCAGGGCAGCGCGGACTTTTTCGAACAGATGGTGCAGCGGGTGATCGACGGCGTCGAACGCGGCCAGATCCCGCGCTTCCAGTACGGCGCGGTGCTGGTCGACGAAGGCCACGACTTCGAGCCGGACTGGTACAAGCTGATCGTGCAGATGATCGACCCGAACACCAACTCGCTGCTGGTGCTGTACGACGACGCGCAGAACATCAACGGCAGCGCCAGCCGGCGCAAGTTCACCTGGAAAAGTCTCGGCGTGCAGGCGCAGGGCCGCACCACCATCCTCAAGCTCAACTACCGCAACACGCTGGAAATCCTTTCCGTCGCGCGCAGCTTCGCCAACGAACTGCTGCACGCGGATGCAGGCGAGGACGACGGCGTGCCGCTGATCGCGCCGGAAAGCGCCGGCCGCCGCGGCGCGGTGCCGGAGCTGATCCGTGTCGATAGCGCCGGTGCCGAGCTGACGGTATTGGTCGGCCAGATTCGCGACGAACTGGCGCATGGCCGCCCGCTCGACGACATCGCGGTGATCTACCGCTTCAACTGGCAGGGCGACAAGCTGCGCACCGCGCTGGAACAGGCCGGCCTCGCCTGCCGGCTGGCCGACGACAAGGGCGGCAAGGGCGCGCTGTTCGTGGTCAGGGACTGCATCAAGCTGGTCAGCATGCATTCCAGCAAGGGCCTGGAATTTCCGCTGGTGATCATTCCCCACCTGGGCATGATGCCGAAGCCTGGCGAAGACGAGGCGCACGAGGCCCGCCTGCTCTACGTCGCGATGACCCGCGCCACCGAACGGCTGCTGCTGATCCATCACGAAGACTCGGTGTTCAGCGCCCGCATCCGCGCCTCGATCAACGACGTGACGGCACAGCTGGCCGGCGCCTGAGCCGGCTTCCCGCGACACTCCGCCACGGAGCATGCCCACAACCGTGATTGCTGAACGGCGCGGCCCTCTCTACAATAAGAATCATTCTCACTTGATGCCGCCTCGTGCCCACGAGCTGCGCCAGCTCGTGCAGAAAGACAGCCATCGCGCGGTGGTGGCCTGGTCGATCTCGACCGTGACCCGCACCGACGCGAGCAGCCAGCCCGATCCACGCAAGCCTGTCCACAAGGTTCCCGATGTCACCGCTTCCCGTTCTGCCCGTTTCGAGCGCCGCCGCCACGCGCCACCCTTCCGCACTGCCGCGCGCGATCCGCACGGCCCTGTTCGGCTTGCCCTTGATGGCGGCACTGGCGCTGCCCGCGCACGCCGCCGACACCACGACCGACACGCAGCAGAAAACCGCGAAAACGCTCGAAGGGGTACAGGTCACCGCACCGATCGCCAAGGACAGCGACTCGGTGACCAAGACCGATACGCCGATCATCGAGATCCCGCAGTCGGTCTCGGTGATCACCGACGAGCAGATGAGCCTGCGCGGGATCCAGGGCATCGAGGAAGCGGTGTGGTACACCGCTGGTGCGCAGGGTGGCGGCTACGGCCCCGACTCGCGCAGCGACTGGCTGCTGGTGCGCGGCTTCACCCCCGCGCGCTACATGGACGGCCTGGCGCTGGCCGACGGTTCGGGCACCGGCATCACCCGTATCGAGCCGTACGGACTGGAGCGGCTGGAAGTGCTGAAGGGGCCGTCCTCGGTGGTCTACGGCGCGATGCCGCCGGGCGGCATGGTCAACATGGTCAGCAAGCGTCCCACGGAGCAACCGCTGCATGAGGTGGGCGTCGAGGTCGGCAGTTTCGACCTGCGCCAGGGCACGTTCGATTTCGGCGGCCCGCTGACCGATTCGGGCACCCTGCTGTACCGGCTCACCGGCCTGGCGCGCAACAGCGACACCATGGTCGACCACATCAAGGACGACCGCTATTACCTCGCCCCGGCGCTGACCTGGAAGCCCAGCAACAGCACCTCGTTGACCGTGCTGTCGCACTTCCAGAAAGCCAACACCGCCTCCGGTGGCGGTTTCCTGCCGGCCTCGGGCACCTTGCTGCCGAACCCCAACGGCAAGATCCCGCGCGACCGCTTCACCGGCGAGCCGGGCCAGAACGACTACGACAAGACCATCGCCTCGATCGGCTACGAGTTCCACCACGACTTCGCCAGCGGCCTGGCGTTCAACCAGAACCTGCGCTACGGCAAGGCCGACGTCGACAACAACGGCGGCAACGTGGGCGCGTTCGGCCTGCTCGGCGACGGCCGCACCCTGCTGCGTTACCTGTTCCCGAACGAGAACCACACCAAGACCTTCGGCGTCGACAACAACCTGCAATACACCTTCGACAGCGGCAGCGTGCAGCACATCGTGCTGGCCGGCGTGGACTACCGCCGCGCGAACGACGACTACGCCTCCGCATTCGACTTCAACGTCGCCGGGCTGGACGTGTTCGATCCGGTCTACGGCAGCCCGGTGACCGTTCCGGCCTACACCAGCCACACCGTGCAGACGCAGTCGCAGCTGGGCGTGTACCTGCAGGATCAGATCAAGCTGGGCCGTTGGGGCATCACCCTCGGCGGCCGCCAGGATCACGTGAAGACCGACACCGACAACCTGCTCGGCGGCAGCACCGCACAGCAGACCGACGACGCGTTCTCCGGCCGTGTCGGCGTCAATTACCTGTTCGACAATGGGTTGGCGCCGTACGTATCGTGGTCGCATTCGTTCCAGCCCACCGTGGGCACCGACTTCGCCGGCAAGGCCTTCGAGCCCACCACCGGCGACCAGTACGAAGCCGGCCTGAAGTTCCAGCCGGCCAGCGGCAACGGCCTGCTCACCGCGTCGGTCTACCAGATCACCCAGCAGAACTCGCTGACGATCGACCCCAATCACACGCTGTACCAGGTGCAGCAGGGCGAGACCCGCCTGCGCGGCCTCGAACTGGAAGGGCGCTGGAACATCGGCACCAACCTCAGCGTGTACGGCGACTACACGTACAGCGATTCGAAAGTCACCCGCACCAACGACCTGCCCTCGCTGGGCAAGCAGATCGCCCTGCTGCCGAAGCAACAGGCCTCGCTGGGCGCCGACTACACCATCGTCGGCGGAACATTGGCCGGGCTCGGCTTCGGCGGTGGCGTGCGCTACGTCGGCGACCACTACGGCGACATCTACAACGACTGGAAGACGCCGGCATACACCCTGTTCGACGCCGCCGTGCACTACGACGTGGGCGGCTGGCGGCTGCAGTTGAACGCCAGCAACCTGTTCGACAAGGAGTACGTTTCGGCCTGCAACAGCGCCGTCTGGTGCTACTACGGCTACGCGCGCACGGTCACCGCCAGCGCGCGTTACCGCTGGTAAGGCACCGGCATGATCAGCCTGCTGGCCTTCGTGTTCGCGGCGTGCTCCGCCATCGCGTGGTACGCCGCCTCGCCGCATTGCCTGTGGCCCGCGCTGCGCGGCCACCCGCGTGCGGCGCGCGTCGCCGGCAGCGTGCTGGCGCTGCTGTCGCTGGTGAGCTGGATCGACGTGCTTGGCGGCGCCGCCGGACTGTGCGCGATGCTGGCCAGCTGGATGCTGGCGCTGGCGGTGCAACCCTACCTGGCATGGTTCATCGGCACGCCGGACGCGGACGTCACCGTGGTGGAGAAGGACTGATGTGGGCCCGTGCCGGCGCCGGCGTGCTGCCGGGTTTCTTCCTTGCCGCCGCCCTGATCGGCCTGCTCGGCTGGCTGCTTCCCGGACCGTGGGAATCGACCATGGTGGCCGGGCTGACCGCGTTCTTCCCGTTGTGGATCGGGGTGATCTGCGCGGCGTTCCGGTTCTCCAGCGGCAGACGCGCGTGGCTATGGCTGGGCGGTTTGGCGCTGCTCGCGCTGGGCTTGCTGTGGCTGCTGCAGACGTCCGGCTGGGTCCGTTGAGATCGTCCGCATGAAACTGCCCACATGAAATTGAAGCCGGCCACCCTGCGCACCTTCACCACGCTGCATTCGTGGATGGGGCTGGTCGCCGGCTTCGCGTTGTTCGTGGCGTTCTACGCCGGCGCGATCACGGTGTTCCATCAGCCGCTGCAGCAATGGGCGACACCGCGCACCGCCGCCATCGGCTCGCTCGACGACGCACAACGTCTGCTCGACGATGTGCTGGCACGGCATCCGGAAGCGCGCGAGCACGTGGGCATGACGTTCCCCGGCTACGAACTGGCGCAGCCCACCGCGTACTGGCAGGACCGCCACGGCACCTGGCTGTTTGCCACCCCGGACCATCTGGCCGGCAACCCGACCCCACCCGGCGCCAGCCTGCCCGAACTGATCAACCAGCTGCATTACATGCTGGGCATTCCCGTCGCCGGCACCTGGCTGATGGGCGTCGTCAGCCTGCTGTACGGCATCGCGCTGGTATCCGGCTTCGTGATCCATCTGCCGCGGCTGGTCAAGGACCTGTTCGCGTTGCGCCCCGGGCGCAACCTCAAGCGCTTCTGGCAGGACGCGCACAACGTGATCGGCTTGCTGAGCCTGCCGTTCCACATCGTGTTCGCGGTCACCGGCGCGCTGCTGTGCCTGATGTTCGTGCTGATGCTGGCGCTGAACCCGCTGATCTACGACGGCAAGCTGATGGCCGCCTCGGCGGCGGCGATGGACACCGCGCCGATCGTGCAGAAGGCCGGCGTCGCCAGGCCGCTGTCGCCGCTGGCAAGCTGGCATGCGCGTTCGATCGAGGTGGCGCGCGACCAGGGCATCGCCGACTTCGTGCCGGGCTACCTCAAGCTGGCGCATGCCGGCGATGCGCACGCGGTGGTCGAGATCACCGGCACCGCGCCACGCGGGCTGGGCGGCGGCGCGGTGGCGCTCGACGCGACCAGCGGCGCCGTGATCGCCACCCAGTTGCCCGGCGCGCGCGATGCCAACCACGCCACCCTGGCGGCGGTGTATGCGCTGCATTTCGGCGACTACGGCAACGTCGCGGTGCAGTGGCTGTACTTCCTGCTCGGGCTGGGTGGCGCGTTCCTGTTCTACTCGGGCAACCTGCTGTGGATCGAATCGCGGCGCAAGCGTCGCCAGGCGGAACAAGGCCGCTCGTCGATCATCATGGCGCGGGCCACCGTGGGCATCTGCATCGGCGTCTGCGTGGCGGTTTCCGCCGCCTTCGTCGCTGCGCAACTGCTGCCCTGGCTGGGCTGGAACGTCGGCGCGGGCGAGCGCTGGGCCTGCTTCGGCAGTTGGGCGCTGTGCGCGATATGGGCGTCGTGGCGCACGCCGTCGCGCGCGGCACAGGAACTGCTGTGGCTGGCTGCCCTCGTCACCGCGCTCATTCCACTGGCGCATGGCCTCGCCACCGGCTGGTGGTTCTGGCGCAGCGCCGCGGCCGGGCACGGTGCGCTGTTCGCCGTCGACATCGGCGCACTGGCATTGGCCATCGGTTTCGCTGCGCTGGCGCGCGCGACGGCTCGTCGCGGCCGCACCGGCGGAGCGAACAGCGTGTGGGCGGATCAGCGCCGGTAAGGCACCAGCAGTGCGGGATCATCGAACAATCCCGCCGGCAGCAGGTAGCGCGGATCGCGCCCGGCGGCGAGCAGTTCGCGGATGCGCGTGGCGGAGATTTCCAGCGGAGTCACCGCCAGTTCGATGACCTTGCCCGCGGGCAGCGCGCGCAGGCTCGCTGTATCGGCGATGCGCCGTCCGGCCACCTCGCGTTCCAGTGCATCCGGCAGATCGGCGGAAACCCCCGGCCGGCTCAGCACGCCGACATGCGCCGCCTCGAACAATTCGCGCCAGCGATGCCAGCTGGCGAGGCCGGCAAACGCATCGGCACCGAGCAGCAGCACCAGCGGGCGTTCGCCCTGCTCTGCACGCAGTTCGTGCAAGGTGTCGATGGTGAACGACGGGCCGTCACGATCCAGTTCGCGGGTATCAAGCGTGAGCCGCGACTGGCCGTGCAGCGCGGCGCGCAGGATCGCGACGCGCTGTGCCGCCGAAGCGAGCGGCGGCACGCGGTGCGGCGGCACGCTGGCCGGCAGCAGGCGCACCTCGGCGTCGAGCAGTTCGGCCGCTTCCCACGCCACGCTGAGGTGGCCCAGGTGTACCGGGTCGAAGGTGCCGCCGAAGAGTGCCAATGGTTTGCTGGTGGTTTGTGGCAAGAGCTTTACCCCTCCCCAACCCTCCCCTGCACGCAGGGGAGGGAGCGGTCATGCGAGCGCCCGGGCGGCGCGCGGTTCGGCGATGGCGGCAATCAGCCGTTCGGCTTCCTGCCACGGGTTGCCCTGCTCGCGGCCCTTGACCATGCGGTCGATGCGCGAGGCGCGGGCCAGGCATTGCAGCCAGTGCTCGCGCGGCGCGCGGCGCAGGGCCTGGCGGAACAGGGTTTCGCGCGCCTGCCACAGGTGTTCGGCGCGGATCTGCGCGGCGAGGTCCGGCGCATTCGCCAGGCGCAACGCCAGCTGCAGCTGGTTCACCAGCCAGCCCATCAGCGCCAGCAGTTCGTCGCCTTCGGAGCGCAGCCCGGCGAGGATGCGCAGCGCACGCGCGCCGTCGCCGACGAAGGCGGCGTCGGTGAGCTTGAACACGTCGTAGCGGGCGCTGTCGGCGACCAGGTTTTCCATCTCCGCCGCGTCGACGCGGCCCTGCCCGTGCAGCACGGCGAGCTTGTCGACTTCCTGCGCCGCGGCAAGCAGGTTGCCTTCGACGCGCTCGGCCAGCAGCGCCACCGCATCGGGCGTGGCGGACAGGCCGCGCGAAGCGAGCCGCGCGCTGATCCATGCACCCCACTGGTCCGGCCGCGGCGAGTTGAACACCACCATGGTGCCGCTGGCATCGAGCTTCTTGCTCCAGGCGCCATCGTGCTTGTTGCTCCACTCCATCGCGGTGACCAGCAGGGTGACGTCGGGCGGCGGATCGGCGCAGAACGCGCCGATCGCCTTGGCGCCGTCGATGCCGGGGCGCCCGGTGGGCAGGCGCAGGTCGATCAGCCGACGGGTGGCGAACAGCGACATGCCGGCCGCCGCGCGGGCCAGGTCGTTCCAGTCGAAATGCTGGCCGACCTCGAGCACTTCGCGCTCGCTGTAACCCAGCTTGCGCGCCTGGGCGCGCAACGCATCGGCGGCTTCCAGCACCAGCAGTTGCTCGCCGGCCAGCAGGTACACCGGCTGCAGGCTGCCTGCCGCCAGCGCCTTCTGCCATTGGCCGGGACTGAGTGGCATCAGTGCGTGCTGGCGGCGCTTGCCGGTGCGGCCAGCTCATGTTTTCCGGCGGCCTGCAGGCGGAACAGGATCGCCTGCACCATGTCGTCGTTGAGGCTGCGCTGGATCTCCTCCACCTGCGACGCGTTGCCGACGGTGTTGCTGGCGTCGTAGCTGTACTCGCGCGACATGTCGATGCGCTGGTGCGGTACCAGCACCTGCCCGGCGGGATCGACGACGTCGAACTGCACCTGGTAGCGCACCGCGTATTCGGTGATGCGCACGTAACCGCCGGCGCTCAGCGTCTCGGTGCTGAAGGCCGCCACCGGCACGCGCAGCTCGGCGATGCCCGGGCCGCTGTCGTCCTCGACGGTGACACCGGACGTCTGCAGCGCACGGGCCAGGTGGCGTTCGAACTCGCTGCTGCCGTTGACGGTGAGGTGCACCCGCTGCATCTCGGGCGGCAGGGTCGCGTTCTCGCGCAGGTGGAAACCGCAGGCGCCCAGCGCGAGCGCCGTGACCAGCAGCAGCGAGGCTTGGAACGGACGGCGCGCTTTCATGGAGCTCATGGATTTCATCCTGCGACGATGTTGACGATCTTGCCGGGTACCACGATGACCTTGCGCACCGTCATGCCTTCCAGGAAGTGCGCCACCTGCGGCTGGGCAAGCGCCAGCGCCTCGGCTTCTTCCTTCGAAGCCTGTGCGGCCAGCTCGATGGTAGCGCGCAACTTGCCGTTGATCTGCACCGCCAGGGTGACCGTGTCGCGTACCAGCGCGGCCTGATCCACCTGCGGCCACGGCTGGTCCTCCAGCACGCTCTCGGCATGGCCGAGCACCTGCCACAAGGCATGACTGACGTGCGGCACCACCGGATTGAGCAGCAGCACCATCGCCTCCAGCGCCTCGTGGCGCACCGCGCGGCCCTGCTCGCTCTGGTCGTTGAACTTGCCCAGCGCGTTCAGCAGTTCCATCAGCGCGGCGATCGCGGTGTTGAAGGCGTGGCGCCGGCCGAAATCGTCGCTGACCTTCTGGATCGTCTCGTGCAGCTGGCGGCGCAGGGCCCTCTGGCCCGCGTCCAGCGCGGAGGGATCGACGACGCCTGCGGCGTCACCCCTTCCGCCTTCGGCACCTTCCCCTGCTTGCAGGGGAAGGGACGAAGTGGAGTGGCCTGCGGCCACGCCACCGATACGTGCATGATCCGGACCCGCCGCGTGCGTGGTCACTTCGCGCCACAGCCGCTTGAGGAAGCGCGCCATGCCTTCGACGCCGGCCTCGCTCCACTCCAGCGACTGCTCCGGCGGCGCGGCGAACATCGAGAACAGGCGCACGGTGTCGGCGCCGTACTTGTCCACCATGGTCTGCGGGTCGATGCCGTTGTTCTTCGACTTCGACATCTTCTCGGTGCCGCCGATGTGCACGCTCTGGCCATCCGCCTTGAGCAGCGCGCCGGCGACGCGGCCGCGCTCGTCGCGCTGCACTTCGACCGCGGCCGGGTTGATCCAGTCCTTCGAACCGTCGGCGTTGTCGCGGTAGAACGTCTCGGCGATCACCATGCCCTGGCACAAGAGGTTCCGCGCCGGCTCGTCCGAATGCACCATGCCCGCGTCGCGCAGCAGCTTGTGATAGAAGCGGAAATACAGCAGGTGCATGATCGCGTGCTCGATGCCGCCGATGTACTGGTCGACCGGCAGCCAGTAGTTCGCGCGTTCGTCGATCTGCGCCTCCGCCCCGGGGCTGGTGTAGCGCGCGTAATACCAACTGGACTCCATGAAGGTGTCGAACGTGTCGGTCTCGCGCTCGGCCGGGCCGCCGCACTGCGGGCAGGTGGTCTTGCGCCACTCCGGGTTGGCCTTGATCGGCGACTGCACGCCGCTGAACGCCACGTCTTCGGGCAGCACCACCGGCAGCTGGTCTTCCGGCACCGGCACCGCGCCGCAGGCGGAGCAGTAGATCACCGGGATCGGACAACCCCAGTAGCGCTGGCGGCTGACGCCCCAGTCGCGCAGGCGCCAGTTGACCCGGCGCTGGCCGTTGCCGGCTGCCTCGAGCACGCCGGCGATGTAGTCGAACGCGGCACGGTAGTCCTTGCCGTCCATCGCGCCGGAGTTCACCACACGCATGTCGGCGCGGGTCTTGTCCGAATACCAGTCCTGCCACGTCGACGCGTCGTAGCTCTCGTCGCCGGCGGCAATCACCTGCTTGATCGGCAGGCCGTACTTGTGCGCGAACTCGAAGTCGCGCTGGTCATGGCCGGGCACCGCCATCACCGCGCCGGTGCCGTAGCCCATCAGCACGAAGTTGGCGACCCATACCGGCACGCGCTCGCCGGTGATCGGATGGATCGCATGCAGGCCGGTGGCCATGCCGCGCTTGTCCTGGGTTTCCAGTTCCGCCTCGGACACGCCGCCGTGCTTCAACTCGTCCAGGAAGGCAGCCAGCTTCGGGTTGCCCTGCGCCGCCTTCAGTGCCAGCGGATGCTCGCCGGCGATGGAGACGAAGGTGACGCCCATCAGCGTATCGGGGCGCGTGGTGAACACGGTCAACGGCGTGCTTTCGCCTTCGACGGCGAAGTGGATTTCCAGGCCCTCGCTGCGGCCCAGCCAGTTGCGCTGCATGGTCTTCACCGCGTCGGGCCAGCCCGGCAGGGTGTCCAGGCCGTCCAGCAACTCCTGCGCGTGGCCGGTGATCTTGAGGAACCACTGCGGGATCTCGCGCTTCTCGACGACGGCGCCGGAGCGCCAGCCGCGGCCGTCGACGACCTGCTCGTTGGCCAGCACGGTGTGGTCGACCGGGTCCCAGTTCACCACCGCGTTCTTGCGGTACGCCATGCCCTTCTTCAGCAGGCGAGTGAACATCAGCTGTTCCCAGCGGTAATAGTCCGGGCGGCAGGTGGCGAACTCGCGGCTCCAGTCGATTGCGTAGCCGAGCGACTTCAGCTGGCTGCGCATGTGGTCGATGTTCGCGTAGGTCCACTTCGCCGGCGCGGTGTGGTTCTTGATCGCGGCGTTTTCCGCCGGCAGGCCGAACGCGTCCCAGCCCATCGGCTGCAGCACGTTCTTGCCCTGCATGCGCTGGTAGCGGCTGATCACGTCGCCGATGGTGTAGTTGCGCACGTGGCCCATGTGCAGCGCGCCGGACGGATACGGCAGCATCGAGAGGCAGTAGAACTTCGGCCGCGAGGCATCCTCTTTCACTTCATAGGCGCGCTGCGCATTCCAGTACCGCTGCGCGGCGGCTTCCACCGCCTGGGGGCGATAGGCAGCTTCATCCTGTTCGGGAGAGGTCGGGGCTTGAATGTCCTGCATGATTCCGGTGCCGTTGTGCGGTTGGTGCGAGCCGGCCCAAGCCGGCTGAGTGAACTGGTCAGACTAGCCCAGCGCAGGCCGGGCGCCAAGCTTGTGGCCCTCAGAGCTTGTGAATAAATCCACCTCCTGTGGATTTATTCAGTCGCGAGTCCGGCACATGTCCGTACTCGCTCCCGCGAAACAGGCACTTGCGTGCCTGCTTCGCGTTCCGGCCATCGGGCAACTGCTCCTGCGTTGCCTCAACTCGGGCGTCCTTGCCCTCGCCCTGGCCGGGCTGAGAGGCTGTTTACTCACAGCCTCTCAGCCGGGCGGGCAGGCAGGCGACTGGCCACCGCCGAGCGCCCGCGCCGCGGTGGCGATCTGCGCCGCCAGCCGGGCGATCGCGCGCTGATGGCCCTGCACCAGGGCGGGATAGCCCGGCCCCACCGCCTCGCTGATCCGGCTACTGCAGGCCAGCGCGGCGGGCTGGGTGCCGTGCAGCAGGCGCACGCTCCAGGCGGACTCGATCGAGGCATAGCTGCCGGGCGCGGAGTCGAACCGGCGCACGTCCAGCTTGATCCGCAGCAGCGGCTTGCCGTTGCCGGGCAGGCCGCTGACGTCCGCGCTGTGCAGCTCGCGCGCCAGGTCGGCCGACAGCGCGCTGCGCACCTCGTCGCCGAGCGGGGCGATCCAGCGCTCGCTGCCGAGCAGGGCCACGCCCTGCCCGCCCTCGCGCACCACCAG